>JAUYFW010000356.1 GCA_030690835.1 Sulfurimicrobium sp.
GATCGCGCGGTCGAGCTTGAGTACATCGACAGCGTTTCCTACGAGACGGTTCGCCGCGTTCTAAAAAAAACGAAATCAAACCGTGGCGGAAGCTTGGCTGGGTAATCCCTCCCGAAACCAATGCGGAGTTTGTTGCCGCCATGGAGCGGGTTCTCGACGTATACCGTCGGCCTTACAACGTGGACATGCCCGTAGTCTGCATGGACGAAACGCCGCGACAACTCATCCGCGAGACGCGCACGCCGATCCCGGCTTGCCCCGGTCAGCTCGAACGGCACGACTACGAATACGAGCGATGCGGCGTCTGTAACGTATTCATGGCGAGCGAGCCGCTGGCTGGAACGCGGATGACCAAGGTGACGGAGCGCAAGACCAAAGTGGACTGGGCGCAGTTTCTTCAGGACATTGCCGGACGCTATCAGGATGCACGGAAGATCACGCTGGTGATGGACAATCTGAACACCCATAGTCCGGGCGCGTTATACCAGGCGTTTCCCCCTGACCAGGCAAAGGCGCTCTGGGATCGCTTTGAATTCGTCTACACGCCGAAGCACGGCAGTTGGCTCAACGTCGCCGAGATCGAACTCAACGTGTTGATCAGCCAATGCCTTGATCGGCGTATCGGCAGTAGGGAGGAACTACACGCGGAAGTCGCAGCTTGGCAAGCGCACCGCGACCAGATTCATGCCAAGGTGAACTGGCAATTTACGACAGAAAATGCACGGGTAAAACTCAAACGGCTATATCCGACATTTGATGCATGACGAGACACTAGGTTAAAGCCAAGACACCGCTGTGGGAGCGGCGACCTCTGTGGGAGCGCCGCCCCCGGCGCGAATGTGGCCCGCAAATCGCGGCGAGGGCGCCGCTCCTACATGCACGAGCAATCTGGGTTAAACCCTTATGAAATGGCGCGCCTGAGCCCAGTGCCTGCTTGTCCGCTGGGGCCGTGCAACGCATAATCGGATTTTTTCCGTTGACCGGGACGATATCATGGATCAAGCAAAGAGCCAGGCCAGCCCTGTCGCGGGCAAGCGCATGACGCCGAGTTCCATCGTGCGCTACCTCGATCAGTATGTGATCGGCCAGGATGAGGCCAAAAAAATTCTCGCCGTGGCGGTCTATTCGCACTACAAAAAACTGGGCCGTTCGCGCGACAACACCATTGAGCTCGTCAAGAGCAATATCCTGCTCATTGGCCCTACCGGCACGGGCAAGACCCTGCTGTGCGAGACCCTGTCGCGAGTCCTGCAGGTTCCTTTTGTCACGGCGAATGCGACTTCGCTGGCGCAGTCGAAATATGTCAACGAAGAAATCGAGGCGGTTCTGCTCCGCTTGCTGGACAAGGCGGGCGGGGATATGGCCAAGGCGCAGCGCGGCATCGTCTTCATTGACGAGATCGACAAGCTCAAGGCCACGGATAGCCAGTTGCGCGGCACTTCGGGCGAACGCGTGCAGCATGCCCTGCTGAAAATCATGGAAGGGGCGCCGGTCCGCTTGGGAAACACACAAACCATTGACTCCACGAATATTCTTTTTATCTGCGCCGGCGCATTTGTCGGCCTGGAAAACATCACCTCGAATACCCATGCCTTTGGCTTCATTTCGATCGCCGATGGCGACAACCAGAAAATCCTCGACCGGCTCAATTCGCGGGTCAAACCCACCGATCTGTTTGAATTCGGGCTGATTCCGGAATTCGCCGGACGCCTGCCAGTCATCGCCAATTTCCAGAATCTGTCCAAGGAGATGCTGCTGAAGATCATGGTCGAGCCGCGCAACTCGATCTACAACCAGTTCCGCGAGATACTCGGCAGTGAAGGGGTGGAACTGAGCATCGAACGCAGGGTGTTCGAGCAGATCGCCGAACTGGCGTTTGAATACAAGGTGGGCGCCCGCAGCCTGCGGGGCATCTTCGAGGAAATGATCACCCCGGTGCTCTACGTGGTTCCCGATCAGCCCGAGATCCGCAAGGTGCGCATCAGTTCGCTGTTCGAGAGCCCGATATTTGATGTCGCTGAAGCCGGATGAACGTTGGGGGCGGTCATGGCGTCGCGTCTTCAGGCCTGTTTCCGCCAGCATAGAGCGCCGCGATCAGATCAGACTGGGTGACCATCCCTACCAGCCGCCGCTCGGCGTTGACGATGGGGATATGGTGCAGGCCGTGGTCGGAGAGCAGGGGCACCAGTTCCAGGATGTGCATGTCCTCCTGAACCGTGATCGCGGGCGTGGCCATGATCTGCCCGACTACTTCGGGTTTTTCCGCAGTCAGGCCGGGGGTGCGGCGGATGAACTTGATCAGCTTGTCCTCGAAGGTTTCGTAGGTCTTGAGGTTGGCGCGCTTGAGGAAATCCACCAGCGAGATGATGCCGATCACGCGCCGTGCCGAGTCCAGCACCGGGATGGCGCCGATTTTGTGGAAGCGCAGTTGCGCCCAGGCTTCTTCCAGTTCGGTGCCGAATTCAACCGAGGTGATATCGCGCGACATGATGTCGCCACAGGTGATTTCACCCATCTTGCGCCGGTAGGCGTGCATGCCGGCCCGGCGGTAGACCTGGTTCAGGTCCGCCTCGCTGACGTCGAGGTACACATCCATGTCGCGTAAAGCCTGCTGCAGATCGTTTTTATCAATGCCGATGCGGTCGAGCGGCTTGGGGTCGTCGTGCTGGTGTTTCTTGTTTCTGGTCGGGAAGGCGCGGGCGGGATAGCGGCGCCCCATCAGGTTGTTGAGGGCCAGCGCCATGACCAGTATCAGCAGGGCATTGAGCCCCACCGGCGCGAGCACGAAGGAAAAATCGTTGGCGATGCCGTGGCGGCTGCCCAGCACGGCCATCATGGCGATGGCGCCGCCCGGCGGGTGCAGGCTATGGGTGAGATGCATGGCCAGGATGGAGAGGGAAACCGCCAGCGCGGTGGCGATCCACAGATCCGGCACCAGCTTGGCGCAAGCGACCCCGATGAAGGCGGAAATCAGGTGTCCGCCGATCAGCGGCCAGGGTTGGGTGAGCGGACTATGGGGGGCGGCGAACAACAGCACCGCCGAAGCGCCCATGGAGGTGACCATGATCTGCAACCCGCTGCCCTGCAGAAACTGGCTGCTGACCAGTCCGACGACAAGGGTGGCGACAAAGGCGGCGAACGTGGCGCGCAATTTCTCGCCCATGCTCAGGGGCGTGGATTCCGAAACCAGATAGGGCAGAAATTTTTTCAGCTTCATTGCGCGCTTGGCTTGTCCTGCCGGCCTCAGATCGGGCAGGCGATGTGTTCGGGTAAATCCCCGAACACCCTGGTGCGGTTGCGTCCCTCCTGCTTGGCGCGATAGAGCACCTTGTCCGCGTTCGCGACTATCTCGTCGGCGGAAGATCCACAGTCGGGATGCCCGCAGACGCCAATACTTACCGTCACGCCGATGCTCTCGCCATTCGGGAGCGGAATACGGGCTTTTTCCATGGCAAGCCGAATCCTCTCGGCGACGCAAAAGGCGCCGACCTTGTCGGTCTCGGGCAGCAGGATGACAAATTCCTCGCCGCCGAAACGCGCCACCATGTCCACGGTGGTCCGCACCTGGCAAAGCAACAGTTCAGCCAGAAAGCGCAGTACGGCGTCCCCCGCCGGGTGGCCGTAGGCATCGTTGACCTTCTTGAAATGGTCCACGTCCAGCATCAGCATGGAATAGCGGTTCTTGTAGCGCTTGCAGCGCACGGCCTCGATGGCCAGGCGTTCGTCGAAGGTGCGCCGGTTGTAGAGTCCGGTCAGGCCGTCCATGCTGGCCAGGTCGGCCATTCTGGCATACAGGCGGGCATTGTTGATGGCGCCCGCCGCCAGGCTGGCGAAAGTGGTGAGCAATTCGATCTCGTCAGGCTGGAAATCGTCGCGGTCATCGCGATACACATACAGCACGCCCAAGGGCTGGTTGTGGAAGGTGAGCGGCAGACAGGCGAAGGAACGGATACCCTCTTCCCGCGCCAGGCGACTGAGCTGATAACGGGTGCCGGGCAGGTCGTTGCTGAGCACATAGGCGCCCGAGGTGAACGCCTCGTCCGCCAGGCCGCCGCGCCGGAACGCCATGTGGCTGATGAAGCGCTCGGACAGGCCCTGGGTCACCCATTCCTTGAACAGTCCATCGGTCTGGTTGTAAAAGGCGATACAGGATGCACGCGAATGGGTGAAGGCGATGGCGCAGCGCATCACCTCGTCGAGCACCTCGCGCAGGCTGAGCGAAGATGTGAGCGCGGAGGCCACCTGGTTGAGCGCGGCCAGTTGCGACATCTTGAGGTTGATGTTCTTTTGCCGGTCGTGGATATAGGTATCGATGGCGATGCCCATGTCGAAGAACACGATTTTCAGCAGGGCGCGCATGTTCTCCAGTGTGGCATGATCGGCGAGGCCGCCCGTCTTCCACAGATGCGGGAAGAGCATGGAAAGATACTTGTGGTAGGCGCCAAGGTACCACTTGGGGTCCAGCCCGATACGCTGATGCGCGATGCCGATGCGCAGGCGGTCGCGGGTATAGGCGCCGCCATACTCGCC
>JAUYFW010000001.1 GCA_030690835.1 Sulfurimicrobium sp.
ATATCGCCATCGCCACGGAATCCATCGAAATGTACAAGGAGTTGGTAACCTTGCCCTGCCACCAGTGGAACCGCGGCGTGATCGTGCCGCCCGGCCACCCCCTGCTGGAACAGCAGCCGCTGAGCTTGAACGCGATTGCGCAGTATCCATTGATCACCTACGATTTTGCGTTCGCCGGGCGCTCCAAGATCAACAAGGCGTTCGAGGCGCGGGGGCTTGCGCCCAATATCGTCCTGACGGCGCTGGATTCTGATGTGATCAAGACCTATGTGGAGCTTGGCCTGGGGGTGGGCATCGTTGCCAGGATGGCGTTCGATCCCGAACGCGACATCAACTTGCGGGAAATGGACGCCAGCCACCTGTTCGATTTCAGTACCACCAAGATCGGCCTGCGCCGGGGTGGTTACCTGCGTGGCTACGAATATGATTTCATCGAGCTGTTCGCTCCCCATCTTTCCCGCAAAACCGTGGACGCAGCCATCAATGCCAGGGACGGGAGGGCGGTTGAGCGCCCCCCGGAAATCTGATCGAGTGGCATCGTGCTCTTGTGCGCGGCAAATTAACCCGGAAGGTAACTACTCAGGTCTGCGCAAAAGCTACACCATGTAGGTTGGGTTAGGTGCGGTTTTTTGCACCGTAACCCAACAAACCCAATATTCTTCAAAAATCTGGGTTTGTTTTATTTGGGTTTGTTGGGTTACGCGATAAAGCCGCTAACCCAACCTACATTTCCCCGCTATTTTTGCAAGAGACCTGAGTAGTTACCCCGGATGCTTCATAAAATTTGTTGCTTCCGGTTTAGACTGAGTTTAAAATCCCCCGCCATGACTCCTGGCCGTAACCGCTTTCTTGTCCTGATCCTGCTGGCGCTGCTGCAGTGCTTCGCGCCGCTGCTCCATGCGCACACCCATGGAATCTCGGTCGAGGGCAAAGTGCACATGCACGGAGAGGGTGAGGCGCCTGTACTTGCCTCCCCCATCCGTGAATATTCCGGACTCCCATCGTTCGTGGCGGATCGCGACGAGTCTCCGGTCATTGCCATGGCCCAGGAATATCGCCACGATAGTACAATTGCATTGTCCGATGATCCGCAGCCGGCACTGACGATATCTTCCCCTGAATTCTCCCTCGCTCGGCCGATCCTGGTTGAGCCAGCCTGCATTGTGCCTCCAGGAGGCCGTTGCAGTTACCTATCGCCTTTCTCCCAGGCACCTCCTCCGCATCTGATTTGATCTTTGTTATCGGGCTGTGGTTTCGCATGCGAAGCCTTGGCAGTGGTTGTTCTTAAACAAAGCATTACCTCCATGTCGCATGGAGGGAGGGGAAACATGCAATTCATCCGGTCTTTTTCTGTCGTTATCCTATGTTGGGCAGGGCTGGCAGCCGCTAACGATATTCCCATGACGGCCAAGCAATCCCAGGCTCTGGGCATCGAAACCGTAGCGCTGGCCGCGCCTTCGAGTGCCGCCGGAAACGGTCTGCCGGCCCAGGTGGTCATTCCCAACCAGCAGATTCGCATCGTGAGCGCGCCCTTGGCGGGCATGGTCGAGAGCATGGCTGTCGCGGTCAGTGAGCCGGTGAAAAAAGGTCAGACGCTGGCGCGCCTGCAAAGCCCCATGTTGGCTGAATTGCAGCGCGATTTTCTGCAGACGGCGCTGCAAGCGCAATTGGCGCAGAACACCTTGAACCGCGACGAAAAGTTGTTCAAGGATGGCATCGTGGCGGAAAGCCGCTATCTTGCGGCCAAGAACAATGCCGCGACGCAGGCGGCGGCTGCCAACGAGAAACGTCATGCGCTGCGGCTGGCGGGCATGGGCAATGCCGCCATGGCCAAGCTGCAGGCCGGCCAGGCCATCGACAGCGCGCTGGAAGTGTTGGCGCCCATCGATGGGGTGGTACTGGAGCAGATGGTCGCGCCGGGACAGCGGGTGGATGCCGCCGCGCCCTTGTTCAAGGTGGCCAGACTTTCTCCCCTGTGGCTCGAAATACAGGTGCCCTTGGCGCAGACTGATGGCCTCCAGCCGGGCGCGGCGGTGCGTGTGCCGGTTTCCCTCTCTCCTAACTCTCTCCCGGGGGGAGAGAGGGACGCAGGATCGCTGCGCGATTCCAGAATTACGGGCAAGGTGATTTCCATCGGGCGTAGTGTCGCCGAAGCCAATCAGACGGTCATGGTGCGCGCGGAAATCAGCGATGGCGCCGACAATCTGCGTCCCGGCCAATATGTCGAGGCCGTGGTGGGCCTGGCTGTCGGCCCAAAGCAGTGGAGCGTGCCCAATTCCGCCCTGGTGCGAGCAGAAAACCAGACCTACATTTTCACCCAGACCACTACCGGGTATCGCCTGCAGCCGGTCAAGATACTGGGGCAGACCGCTGCCGCGGCGACCATCGGCGGCGAGCTGCGCGGCAACGAACGGGTGGTGGTGAAGGGTACCGTGGCGCTTAAAGCCGCGTGGCAGGGCGTCGGCAAGGGCGGGGAATAATCATGTTGGCCCGAGTCATTGAATTTGCGCTGACCCAGCGTCTGCTCATGGTATTGCTGACCCTGCTGCTGATCGGCGGGGGCGGCTATGCCCTCAAAAACATTCCCATCGATGCCTTTCCGGATGTTTCCTCGACCCAAGTAAAGATCATCATCAAGGCGCCCGGCATGACGCCGGAAGAAGTAGAGGCGCGCATTGCCGCCCCCATCGAGGTGGAATTGCTCGGCATCCCGAACAAGAAAATGCTGCGCTCCGTGTCCAAATACGCCCTGACCGACATCACCCTGGATTTCGAGGATGGCACGGACATCTACTGGGCGCGTAATCAGGTGGGCGAACGCCTGGCCAACGTGATGAAGGACCTGCCCGCCAACATCAGCGGCGGCATGGCACCCATTACCACGCCGCTGGGCGAGATGCTGATGTTCACCATCGAAGGCGGCGACCTGTCCCTGGCAGAACGGCGCAGCCTGCTCGACTGGGTGATACGCCCCGCGCTGCGCACCTTGCCCGGTGTGGCGGACGTGAATTCCCTGGGCGGCCTGGTGCGCAGTTTCGAGGTGGTGCCCGATAATGCCGCGCTGCAGGCGCGCGGTATTTCGCAGGATCAATTGCAGCGTGCGCTGGAGACCAATAACCGCAATGACGGAGCCGGGCGTCTCGGCGATGGCGAGGAAGTGCTGCTGGTGCGCGCCGAGGGTGCCATCAAGACGCTGGACGATGTGCGCGCTATCGTCATTGTCGCGAAAGACGGCATGACGGTACGGGTGGGCGATGTGGCCGCCGTGCGTATCGGCTCCATGACCCGCTACGGCGCGGTCACCAAGGACGGCAAGGGCGAGGCGGTGGAAGGCCTGGTGCTGGGGCTGCGCGGCGCCAATGCGCAGAAGGTGGTGGATGGCGTGAAAGCCAAACTCAAGGAGCTGGCGCCGATGCTGCCGAAAGGCGTCCACACGGAGATATTCTACGATCGCGGCAATCTGGTCGAGCGCGCCGTGGGGACGGTCACCAAGGCGCTGATGGAAGCCATCGTGCTGGTGGTCATCCTGTTGCTGCTGTTCCTCGGCAATCTCCGTGCCGCGCTGGTCGTGGCGGCCGTGCTGCCGCTGGCGGCGCTGATTACCTTCATCCTGATGAGCTGGTTCGGCCTGTCGGCCAACCTGATGAGTCTGGGCGGGCTGGCTATCGCCATCGGCATGCTGGTGGATGCCGCGGTGGTGGTGGTGGAGAACATCGTGTCCCATCTTGCCCACGACAACAGCGTGAAGAAGCTGCCTTATTTGCATGTGGTGTATCGGGCGGTACGCGAGGTGGCCGCGCCGGTGCTGGCGGGCATCCTGGTGATTATCGTGGTGTTTCTGCCGCTGCTTACGTTGCAGGGGCTGGAGGGCAAGCTGTTCATCCCGGTGGCGCTGACCATCGTGTTTGCCCTGGCGGGTTCGCTGCTGCTGTCCCTGACCATCATTCCGGTGCTGTCCTCGTTTTTTCTCAAACAGGCCAGCCACGACGATCCGTGGCTGGTGCGCAAGTCCCTGCAAGTGTACGAGCCTTCCCTGCGCTGGGCGCTGGTCAACCAGCGCAAGGTGGTGGTCGCGGCGCTGCTGGGGATCGCCCTGACGGGGGTGGTCTATACCCAGATCGGCAAATCCTTCATGCCGACCATGGACGAGGGCGACCTCATCATCGGTGTCGAAAAGCTGCCCTCCATCAGCTTGCAGGATTCGGCCGCGCTCGATTTGCGCTTGCAGCAGGAAATCATGGCGCGGGTGCCGGAGGTGAAGGGCGTGGTTGCGCGGGTCGGTTCCGACGAGCTCGGCCTCGACCCCATGGGGCTCAATCAGACCGATACCTTCCTGATTCTCAAGCCAAGAAACGAGTGGCGCAAGCCCGACAAGGAATGGCTCATGGACCAGTTGCGCGAGGTGCTCAAGGACTTCCCCGGCATTGCCTACAGCTTTACCCAGCCGATCGACATGCGGGTGTCGGAAATGATCATCGGCGTGCGTGGCGATGTCGCGGTGAAGCTGTTCGGCACCGATCTGGATGCGCTTAACAGCTTGTCGGCCAGGATCGAAACCTTGCTCAAGGGCGTGAAAGGCAGCGAGGACGTTTACCGGGTCATGAACGACGGCGTGCAATATCTGAAAGTGGAAATTGACCGCCTCGCCGCCGGACGCCTGGGCCTCAGCGTTGACGAGATCGAAAATGCCTTGCGCGCCCAACTCGAAGGCGTGACCGTGGGTACGGTGCTGGAAGGCAATCGGCGCACCCCGGTGCTGCTGCGTGGTGCCGATGAACTGCGCCTGTCGCCCGCGCGTTTTGCCGAGATTCGCCTGACCCTGGCCAATGGCCAGAGCGTGGCTTTGTCCGCAGTGGCCCAGTTAAAGCGGGTCAGCGGACCGGTCAAGATCGACCGCGAGAACGCCAGCCGCTATGTGGTGGTGGTGGCCAATGTGCGCGGTCGCGATCTGGTGGGCTTCGTCGAGGAAGCCAAGCAGGCGGTGAGCAAACAGATTCCGTTACCGAGCGGCTACAACATCGTGTGGGGCGGGCAGTTTGAAAACCAGCAACGTGCCGCGGCGCGTCTGGCAATCGTGGTGCCGGTGGCGCTGGGACTGATTTACATGCTGCTGTTTTCCACCTTCGGCTCCTTGCGTCAGGCGGCGCTGGTATTCGCCAACATCCCGTTTGCCCTGATCGGCGGCGTGTTCGCGCTATGGTTGTCGGGCGAATACCTTTCCGTGCCGGCTTCGGTGGGCTTTATTGCCCTGCTCGGTATCGCCGTGCTCAATGGCGTGGTGATGGTGAGTTATTTCAACCAGTTGCATGCCCAGGGAATGTCCCTGGCGGAAGTGGTGGTGGAGGGGGCCAAGCGGCGCTTGCGACCGGTCATGATGACCGCCGGCATCACCGCCTTCGGCCTGGTGCCGCTGCTGTTCGCCAGCGGGCCGGGGTCGGAAATCCAGAAGCCCCTGGCGATCGTGGTGATCGGCGGGCTGGTGACTTCCACCTTGCTGACCCTGATATTGCTGCC
>JAUYFW010000033.1 GCA_030690835.1 Sulfurimicrobium sp.
CAGCGATGTTCGAAAAAATAAGGAAATTGTTGTGAGCGGTCTGTGCGGCTGGATTGGCTATGGCGCCGCGGCAGCCGATAACCGTCAGTTAGTCGAAAGAATGGCCGGAGCGCTGGCACGTTTCGACGCCAGCGGCATCCAGGCGTTGGCGGGGGGGAGGAGTGCCCTGGCGGTCGCTGCCAACAGCGAGAGCGCGCACGTTTACCAGAAGGAAGGTCTTCTGGTCGCGGTATGGGGCCAGGTCAGATTCAAGGATGCGCGTATGGCTCAGTTGGCGCGGACAGAGGGGGTGGCCAAAACCCTGGCGGAGAGCTGGCTGGACAAGGGGGAGCAGGTTTGCGCGGACTTGTCGGGCGCATTTTCCCTGTGCATCCTGGACGAAGGCGCCGGCGAGGCCGTTCTGGCAATCGACCGCATGGGCGCCCAGCCGCTTTCCTACCAGATTTCAGGCGAGGGCTTGATATTCGGTTCGTCCGCGGATGCACTCGCTCTTCACCCGCTGGCAAGGCCGGAAATCGATCCACAGGGACTTTACAACTACGTCTATTTCCACATGATTCCGGGGCCCGGCACGATCTACAAGGGCCAGCAGCGCCTTCTGCCCGGCGAGTATCTCGTCTACAGGAAAGGGAAGGCGGAAACCCGGAGATACTGGGAAATGCAGTTCCTGGAAGAGGAAAAGCTGCCCTTTGGCGAACTCAAGCAGGAATTTCTGCGGCTATTGCACTCCAGCGTGCGTGAAGCCGCTGGAGATCAGGAGGTGGGAGCCTTCCTCAGCGGCGGGACGGATAGCTCCACGATCGCGGGGATTTTGGGGGAGGTGGGTGGCCGGCCCGCCCAGACCTACTCCATCGGCTTCGAAGCCGATGGTTATGACGAGATGGAATATGCCCGCATCGCGTCGCGGCATTTCTCTACCCGGCATCACGAGTATTACGTTACTCCGGACGATGTGGTGGCGGCCATTCCGCAGATTGCGGCGATCTTCGATCAGCCCTTCGGCAACGCCTCCGCCGTGCCCGCCTTTTATTGCGCACGCATGGCGAGGGCGGATGGTTTGAGCAGGATACTGGGTGGTGACGGGGGCGACGAACTGTTCGGCGGCAACGAGCGCTACGCGAAGCAAACTATCTTTTCCCTGTACGAACGCATCCCTTCGGCATTGCGCAAGGGTATCCTCGAACCCGTTGCCTTCAACATTCCCGGCGGCCGGCGGATCCCGCTGGTGCGCAAGGCCCGCAGCTACATGGAGCAGGCCTCGGTGCCGATGCCGGCGCGCCTGGAAACCTATAACCTGCTGGAGCGCTATGGTCACGAGCAGGTATTCACGCGGGAATTTTTAGCGACTGCCGATGCGGGGCAGCCTCTCTCCCGCTTGAACGAAACCTATCGCCAGGCCCATGCCCAAAGCCTGATCAACCACATGCTCGCCCTCGACCTGAAGTTCACCCTCGCCGACAATGACCTGCCCAAGGTGGTCAAGGCCTGTGAACTGGCGGGTATGGAGGCCGCTTTCCCGTTTCTTAACGACGAAATGGTGGCCTTTTCCGCACGGCTTGCGCCGGAGCTCAAGCTCAAGGGAACCAAACTGCGCTATTTTTTCAAGGAGGCGTTGCGCGATTTCCTGCCGGACGAGATCATCACCAAGCAAAAACACGGCTTCGGCCTGCCTTTCGGCGTCTGGCTCCAGGATCACAAGCCGTTGCAGGCCTTGGCCGCCGACAGCCTGAGTGATCTGAAATCGCGCCACATCGTGCGCGCCGATTTCATCGACAAGCTGCTTGGGCAACATCTGGACGAGCACGCCGGCTATCACGGCACCATGGTGTGGGTGCTGATGATGCTGGAGCAGTGGTTCAAGCAGCGCTAGGAGCCTGTCGACATGAAACGCATTACTTCCATCATCCCGGATTATCTAATGTCAAAACGCCGCTGTGGGAGCGGCGCCAACCCTCTCTCCAACTCTCTCCCAAAGGGAGAGAGGGCGATCGTCCCTTCCCCTTTCTCGCCAGAGCGAGCAGCTTTGCTGCCGCTCTCGGCGGGGACGCTCCTTGCGGGTGCAAGGGGAAGGTTAGGATGGGGATGGGAGTTGGCCGCGATTCGCGCCGAGGGCGGCGCTCCTACATGCACGAGCATTCCAATGGATAATTCTGGATCATAATGGCATTGCACTTCAGACTTGCAATCCGTCCAATCACTTCACGCTATCGAGATTCCATATGGCTTACACTTCAGACCCCACCGTCATCGATGCACGTTCGAGCAGTCAGCAACACAAGGGGGCTTTGCGCTTCATTATCTGTGGCAGCGCCGGCTCCGGCAAGCGCACCCTGACCGGGCGGCTACCCTACCAATCAAAAATGCTGTTCGAGGGTCAGTTGGCCATACTGGACACCGCCGAGAAGAAGGAAACCCAGGGCGTCGATTCCACCCTGCTGGTGGAGGAATTGGTCGCGGATCACGAACAGATCGATGCGGCCTGGCGCCTCTTCTCCGCCGACGTGGCGCTTGTCCTCATCGACGCAAGCAAAGGCATGCTCACCCAGAGCCGCCAGCATAGCCACCTGATATCACAGCTTGGCATCCGCAAGGTCATCCTGGCCATCAACAAGATGGATCTTGTGGACTACTCGGAAATAGTGTTCCAGCGCATCGTTGACGACTACCGCGGCTTCGCTCGCCAGATCGGGCTGGAACACATCACTGCCATTCCCCTTTCCGCGTTGCACGGCGACAACATCACCGCGCCCGGCAACCACATGCCGTGGTACCACGGCGCCACTCTGACGGGTTGTCTGGAAGCGATGGAGATCGATATCTCGCGCGGAGATGTCATTTCTGTAGCCAATGCGCCGGCAAGCGTGGCCGACCAGTTCGAATCCACCATTATCTGGATGCACGATGCCCCCATGCTTCCGGGCCGTCCCTATCTGCTCAGGGCCGGAACTCAGACGGTGGCCGCCACCATCACCGACATCAAATATCAGGTGAATGCTGGCTCATCGGAACATCTGGCGGCGAAAAACCTGGAGAACAACGCCGTCGGCGTGTGCAATATCAGCGTCAACCGGCCGGTCACCTTCAAGCCCTATAACGACAACAGAGATATGGGTGGTTTCATCCTGCTCGACCGCGTGAGCAACCACACCGTCGGGATGGGACTGCTGCACTTCGCCCTGCGCCGCGCACAGAACATCCACATGCAGCATGTCGACGTGGACAAGGCCGCCCGCGCGGTGGGCAAGGAGCAAAAGCCTTGCATGCTGTGGTTCACCGGCCTTTCCGGCTCGGGGAAATCCACCATCGCCAATCTGGTGGAAAAGAGGCTGCACGCCATGGGCTGTCACACCTACCTGCTCGATGGCGACAACGTGCGTCACGGCTTGAACAAGGATCTTGGCTTCACCGAGGCAGACCGGGTGGAGAATATCCGCCGCGTGGCGGAAGTGGGCAAGCTGATGGTGGATGCCGGCCTGATCGTCCTGGCCGCATTCATTTCCCCCTTTCGTTCGGAACGCCGCCTGGCGCGGGAACTGCTCGAAGAAGGCGAATTTTTTGAGATATTTGTTGACGTCCCGCTTTCGATCGCCGAGGAGCGTGACCCGAAAGGGCTTTATCGCAAGGCCCGAAGCGGTGCATTGAAAAACTTTACCGGGATCGACTCGCCTTACGAGGCGCCGCAAACACCTGAAATCCTTCTCGACACGGCTTCGATGTCACCCGATCAGGCGGCCGAGTTGGTCGTGGCGGCTATCGAGCACAAGATGGGCCGCTCGGGCGGTTCAATTCATCCCCCCCATTCAACCGTGGGGGGGTCGGGCGACTGAGTATTTGTCGAGAAGGTTTACACTTGCAACTCCGCTTGGCCGGGGTTGCAAAATATCTCGTTGATTGTAAAAGAAGAGTTACAAATGGTGCGAAAATTGCTAGTAGTCAACATGAAACGTATTGACGGTAGGTCGGGCTCTTGTACTCGGGTGACTTGGCCGGGTGTCAGCCCGAAATGTCGGGATAAATCCCGACCTACAATTTAAGGAGAAACGGTTATGAAGCGTCTGATGGTTACAAGTATCGTTTTGCTCGCAGGGATTTCTGGGGAGGTGATGGCAGTAGACTGTAGCGACGGCACCCAATTGAAAAACACGGTAAGTGACCCCAATGTTGTTGCCAACACTCTTTCCGGTAAAACAGTGTGTGCCACAAACGGAGGCGACAAGTGGCAGGAATTCCATCAAGCCGGGGGCGCTCTAATCGACTACAAGAAGGGGCCCAATGATCTCGTTGACAAAACGAAACAAGTAGGCACGTGGAGCACCGCGAGGGGTGGTTCCGACAGTCTGGTCACGTATAACTACGGAACGGGAGGGACGTACTCCTATGAAGTTCATCTTAGTGGTGGCATTTACACGTTTTGTGGTGTTAGCCCTGCGCCCACCTTGGACGTGACCTTGCTTTCGGGTCAAGTCTCATGCGGGTTCTAATTAAGGACGCAATGCCGCATTTACGGTAGAGCAAGTTTCACCATGATCCAGACCGGTCACCGAGCCGCTACGAGAAGCGCGAGGGAAGCATGCCTTCTCAGGTGGCCGGGGATTTTACCCCGACCCGCCCGCAGAACCAGATAAGCAGCAGGAACAGCATGATCAGGCGCGGACTGTCCACCAGGCTGTCGAGGGTTCCGATCACGAGGAAGCCGACGCTGGATGCCAGCATCGCTCCAGCCGTCGCGTCGCCGCGCCAGGCATCGCGACCGGCGCGCCACAAGCCGAGCGCGGCGAAAAGGGTCAGGGCTACTACCCCCAGCCAACCCTGGTCGAACCGGACTTGAATGGGCAGGCTCCAGATATGCCATGGCCTGTCGTTGTCGACGCTGAAGAACCACCGCTCCAACCCGCGCGAAAAATCCCCGTTGACCAGCAGGTCGCCCCCGTCCGTCGCCTGCAAGCGCACGCTGTCCACATCCACCACGGCATGGGCATCGGCATTGTAGATCGACAGCTTGACGGGGCGGGCTGCATACCAGGGGCCGCTTCCCACGTCACCCGATTGCAGGTGGGTCTGGACTGGCTGCCAGCGTCCGTTTCCCGTGACCTCAATGGACTTGAAGGTACAGCGCGCCGAGGTGAGCAGCCATTTTTCGCAGATCGATACGGTGACTTGGGTGTCAGGCTGATCGCTGCGGGCGTTCAGGCTGAGCGAATAGTCATGCTGCGGTTTTATCGTGACGAACTGCTCCATGTAGAGCGGACTGCCCGATCCTAGCCGCAGGAAGGTGTTGCCGGTTTCGGAGCCTAGCCGGTAAGTGGCGGCCCGGCTTTCTTCGCTACGCCAATAATGGGTTTCCGGGTAACTGCCAATCCCCATGCCGAACAGTGCCGTGTCCCAGCCCGGATCGCGCACCTGCAAGGCGTCGGCCCAATGGGCCAAACGTATTCCCAGATCGCTTCCCGTCTGGGACATGCGAGCCTGTGTGAACGGGCCTTTGAGGATAGGCACCGCCACCGCGAGAACCAGCGCCGCAAGTGCGAAGGCCGCCATGCCGCGCTTGTAAGGCCGGGTTCGCACCCGATTGCCTGATTTTGCCGTTGCCGCCAGCAGGGCGAGCGCCAGAGCGACACCGTAGGCAGCATAGCCAATGCGCGAGAAGGTGACCATCACTCCATAGGTGGCGCCAACCAGCAACGCTGTACCGGCCAGCCTTGTCACCCAACTCCGCCTTTCAAACAGCAGCAGTATCAAAAATGGTACCGATAGCGTCAGGTAAGCCTCGATATCGGCTCCGCCGGTATGCATCTGGGAGAAGGGCCCGGTCACCCGGTAAACGTCGGTGAAATTGAATAATCCCGGGAACGCGAAACGCTCCCAGACCAGTATCGCAATCGTGCCGGCCAACCCGGCAATCATACCCTGGGCGAAGAGGCCGCGAACGTCCTGCCCGCTGGCCGTCAGGCGCCCGAGCAGTCCATACAACAGGAACGCCCACAATGCGCCCTTGGCGATGCGTAGCGCGTTATAGGGGCTGTAGTAGTTGGTGAATGCGTTTGCCTCCGGCATCTGCCAAGGCAGCAAGCCGCGGACGGTGCCGATTGCATAGCAAAGACCCAGCAAGACAGCGAGGGAGAGGAACAGCAGGTCGCGTTTCGAATGGCGCGGCGCGGGGGGTAATCGGGCATAACCGATGGCGACGCTGGTCAAGAGCAGAAAATCAAACTCGTCGAAATAGAAGCGCCCACTCCAGGGGGCGAGGTCGAAAAGCGCCAGAGCGGCGGGAACAACGATGAGTAGAAACTGTGGCCGGTACCAGAGCAGAGTCGCATACCCAGCGAAAAGCAGGCCGAGGAGGGCAGGTTGGATGGGAAAAGTTGCCACACCCCAGCAGACCCCCCCCAGGCCCATAATCAAGACGGCA
>JAUYFW010000034.1 GCA_030690835.1 Sulfurimicrobium sp.
GCGAGGGCGCTGTCGACGATTTGCAGCGCGTCCGTGCGACCGCGCTGGATAGCCTCGACATAGAAACCGAGACTGCTCAGTCCTTCCGCTACCTGTTCCAGTTGCTCCTGCCGGGGCTCATAGCCGGGCTGCGAAAAGCCATTGATGAGGCGCTCGCACTCATCCAGCAGTTGCACGGCAGGGTCCAGTTCGAGGATTTTCAGCGCGCCATGGATTTGCTTGAGGAAAGGCTTCAGGCCGGGCAGTTCGTCGCGCTTGGCGGTGTCGCGGAAGAAGGCGTCAAGCACCTGCTCGATGTGCTGCAGGTTGGACTGAATTTCCTGGCCGACCTGCGCCAGCAGGAGTTTTTCCTGTGCCTTGCGCGACATTTCGTCCAGCAGTGGAATGTCCGAAACTTCAATTTCGTCCAGCCTGCCCTGCAGTGCCGCCTTCAGTCTGGTGGATTGTACTTCGGACTGACGGGTGAACTCGTCAGTTGCACCGAGGTAGTGCTCCAGCGTATTTTCCGCCAGCAGCAATGCGGTAGCCATCTCCATCGCCACCGTTTCGTTCATGTCGGCGGGATTGGCGGCAAGCGCGGCCGCGCCATAGCCGATCTGTTGCAGTAACTGGTTAAGCGGGGCATTTTCCAGGGCTGAAACCCGGTCCACCAGACGCTTGAGTTGAGCATGGAAACTTGCCAGGCTGTCGTTGCTGCCGGAGGTGAATTTGAGCCAGGCATCCTTGGCGGGAGTGAGCAGGTCGCGCAACTCGCGCAGCAGCGGTTGCACCCGTTCCTTCTCGCTATCCGTCGCTTGCTGTGCCGCTGTGCGAGGCACATAGGCGCCCAGTTCGAACAAGTCCTGAATCTGTTCCACCCTGTCGCCTACGGGCTTGCTGCGGGCGACAAAATAAAGCACGTCGCGCAGCAGGCGTTCCGCCACTTTGGGCGAGCCTTCGGCAAGACGGCGGATTTGCTGGTCGATACCGCCGCATAACTGCTTGAGGTTGACGGTGGTGTCCAGACCCTGGTGCAGCACGCTTTCGATCAGGCCGGTCGCGGCCCACCAGAAAGTGCGATGCGCCGGGACGGTCTGGGTTTGTTCGATGGCGGCCAGCGCGTCGCGCATGGTCTGCAGCGCCGTGCCGTCCTCCGCGTTGCGCAGGAAGCCGAGCAGGCCACGTTGATAGCGGGCGCGTTCAACCTTGATAAAGCCGGGCAGTTCCTGCTCGCCGAGTGCGCGGGTTTCGAGATTTTTCGGCGCGCGGAGGGAAAGGTCGGGGAAAAACAGTTCGCTTTCGCTGATCTTTTCCACGCCTCGTGCCGCGAGCAAGGCCCGGTAAGTGGGAAACAGCCGCAGCGGCTGATCCGGCTGGCCCTTGAGCAGATCTTCCAGATACCGCGAAAGCGCGGCCATGCTTTGATTGATCAGATCCAGGTTGGCGCCGGAAATGGCGACTTCACGCTTCTCCATGGCACCAACCAGTTTCTCGATCGCCTCGCCGAGGCGTGCCACCCCTTCGAGCCCGACCATCTGAATGGCGCCGCTGACCTGGTGCAGGTGCGTCTGGCACTGGCGCAACGGCGTGCTGTCGGAGGCGTCGGCGGCGAATTGGGCCAGCTTCTCGCCGGCCTGACGCAGGGCTTGGTCAATTTCGCCCTTGACCCAGGTGAGCGGGCCGCTATCGAATTCAATGCTCATGTATTAAAGCACCCTTGTGGCTTGCTCAGGAAAGTTTGAAGCCAGCCACCGAACCGCGCAGATCGGTTGCCAGGGTCGCCAGTTCGCCCACGGAAATGGCGGTTTTCTTGGTGCCTTCCGTGGTCTGGATGGTGATGTTCTGGATTTCCTGCATGTTGTTGGCCACCATGCCGGCGGCCTGTGCCTGGTTCTGGGTGGCGCGGGAAATGGTGTCGATCAGTTCCGCGAGGTTGCGCGACACTTGGCCGATTTCGTTCAGCGCCTGGCCGGCGGCATCGGACAGCTTGGCCCCCTCGACCACGCCCTGGGTGCTTTTTTCCATCGCGGACACGGCGTCCTGGGTGTCGGTCTGAATGGTCTTCACAATCGCGGAAATCTGTTTCGTCGCCTCGCCGGAACGTTCCGCCAGACGTTGCACTTCCTCCGCCACCACCGTGAAGCCGCGCCCCGCGTCGCCCGCCGATGCCGCCTGAATGGCGGCGTTCAGCGCCAGAATGTTGGTCTGTTCGGTAATATCCGAAATCAGGTCCACGATTTCTGAAATTTCCTGGGAGCTTTCGCCCAGACGTTTGATCCGTTTCGAGGTGTCCTGGATCTGCTCGCGAATCTCGTTCATGCCGGTGATGGAGTTGCGCACGGCGGTGGTGCCCTTCTCCGCGGCGTCCAGCGATTGCTGGGCCACGCGGGCGGACTCGGCGGCGTTGGCCGATACCTCGTTAATGGATTGCGCCATCTGCAGCACCTGGGCGGAGGTGTCCTCGATCTCCTGGGACTGCTTCTGCGCGGCCTCCAGCAGTTCGCTGGAAATATCCTGCGCTTCTTTCGAAGCCTGGGTCACCTGCTCGCTGGTTTTGTTGATCTCCGTCACCAGGCCGCGCAACTCGTCAATGGTGTAATTGATGGAATCCGCGATGGCGCCGGTGATGTCTTCGGTCACCTTGGCGCGCACCGTCAGGTCGCCTTCCGCCAGGTCGCCCATTTCGTTCAGTAGCCGCAAAATGGCTTCCTGGTTGGCCTTGTTCTCGCGCTCGCTCGCCAGGGCGCGTTTTTTTGCATCGTTCACGTTGATCATGCCCAGCACCACCAGGGCACCGACGGCGAGCAGGCCATAAATGAAGGACAGCACCAGCAGTCCCGTGCCGCCGGCGAGCTTTCCATAGCTGGCGGCAAGCTTGCGGGCGCCGTCGAGAAGCTCGTCGGAACCGACAAAAATTGCACGTCCGGCCTGCTTGGAGTTCACCAGATCCTGCATGTTTTGCAGAATCTTGTTGGAGTGCCCGGAGAATTCCTTGAAGGCTTCGTCAAGTTCGTCCAGCTTGTCGCGCGTGTCGGCATCCTTGACCGCGGACAGGCGCAGGTCCTCGCTACCGTTGAGGAGGCCATTCAGGATGTCCTGGAAGGTGTTGGCATCCTTGCCCAGCAGGAAGGCGACTTCCGGATCGATGACGTCGGACGCGAGCAGGGTGTTGGCGTTTTTCGCCATGCGCTGGGTCAGCATCACCAACTGGGAGGCGATGGATATTTCCCGCTGTGGCGCGCCCGATTGCGTCAGCAGCCCCGCCACCTGTTCGGCCAGTTCCAGCAACTGGATATTGTTGGTGTTGATCGCCGCCACGCTGTGGTTCAGCTCCACCAGTTTCTTTTCCTGTTGCACGATCAGGTAAATGGCCTTTTCCGCCGGTTCCCAGTGCTTGTCGATCTCTTTCAATTGCGGCTGCACGGATGAGGGCGAGGCGGGCAGGCCATCACCACCGTTGGTCAGCTTTTTCAGGCTCTTGTCGAATTGTTTTTCACTTTCACTCAGTTGCTTGAATGCCGCCGTGTTGCCCAGCGCCGCCTGCTGTGCGCTCTTGGCGATGCGCTGCGAAAGCATTTGCATTTCGGTTGAGATTGCCACGTACTCGGCGTTGCGGCCCACCAGCACCATGTTGTAGATCAGGGTGGCGACGGCCAGGACGAGGAATACCGCGAGGATGGAAACCGTGATCAGGTATTGCCTCTCGATCGGCAGGTGGCCGATGATGGGGACAGTTCCCGGCTCCTTGCCCGAAAGGTTGCGCAGGCCCTGCAGAATCATGGTGGTGTGCAGGGGGGTTTCGCCACCACTCTTGCCCTTGCCGGCGCGTTTCCAGAACATCAGGTTTTTCATATTGAACGCCATTGCTTTTGTCTCCATCCCTCGTGTTTTGTAAAAGCAGTTTTTAGTTTTTAATGTTGAATGGTGGAATGCGCTGTCGCGGCGACATCCATTAAACACTAAACATTAAAAACTGTTTTTTACCGCCCTGCCTGCAGGAATCCATGGTCATTGACCAGGGCCCGCACGTTCAATTCCTGCCACTCACGTCCTTCGCTGTCGGTATAAGCCGCGCACACCCAGGGCGCCGCGCCGGCGGGGATGTCCCTCGCCTGCAACTGGTCCGCGTGGCGCAGCCCGAGCAGGCGGTTGACCAGCAGGCCCGCGTTCACCATGAATTTGGGGTGGGCCAAAACCAGACGTTTGTCCGCGCCGACCGATACCGGCTCACCGCCGCAGAACGCGGAAAAATCCGCCACGCTGTAGAGGTTGCCGCGCACGTTGGCCACGCCGGCAAACCAGGGTTGCGAGAGCGGCACGTAAGTGAGTTCCGGCGGCGGGATCACTTCGCCGACATCGGCCAGTTCCACCAGCCAGTATTGATTGCCGGCCTGCAGTCCCAGTTTGGACGAGGGCGAGGCTTCTCCACCCTGACCCAGAGCCTGTAGTTTGGCGACCACGCTCTGGTGGAATTCGCGCAGCCCGATTTTGTTGCGTGCCATTGTAGGGTATTCCTGGGTGTTAACCGAGTGCCGCGATCTTGTTGAGCAGTTCGGCCTGGTCCACCGGTTTGGTGACATAGTCCTTGGCGCCTTGGCGCATGGCCCATACCTTGTCGGTTTCCTGCCCCTTGGTGGTGCACATGATAACGGGGATATGCTTGGTTTCGTCGTCCTTGGTGATGGCGCGGGTGGCCTGGAAGCCGTTGAGGCCGGGCATCACCACGTCCATGATGATCAGGTCGGGTTTTTCCTGCTTGGCCTTGGCCATGGCTTCCTCGCCATTTTCCGCCAGCACGACCTGGTAGCCCTGCTTGGTGAGCAGGCTGTTGAGAAAGTGGCGCTCGGTAGGGGAATCATCGACGAGCAGAATTTTATGGATTGCCATGAGTAACCTCTGTACGGGATTTATGCGCCGCTACGGGCGGTGGTGTGTTTCCGGACGGTTTCCAGCAAGCTGTCCTTGGTGAAGGGCTTGGTGAGGTATTCGTCCGAGCCGACCATTCTGCCGCGTGCGCGGTCGAACAGACCATCCTTGCTGGAGAGCATGATGACGGGCGTGTGTTTGAAACGGGGGTTTTTCTTGATCAGCATGGTGGTCTGATAGCCGTCAAGACGCGGCATCATGATGTCCACGAAGATGATATCGGGCTGGTAGTCGGTGATCTTGGCCATGGCATCGAAGCCATCTTCCGCCAGAATGACTTCGCAACTGGCCTTCAGCAGGAAGATTTCGGCGCTGCGGCGGATGGTGTTGCTGTCGTCGATCACCATCACCTTGGTGCCGCTCAAATTATTTTCCTCGCTCACCCATCCCCCTCAGTCCGCGTTCGAAGCCTGCTCTGCCATGGCAACATGCCATTGTATAGAAAAACCCCGGCAGGTAAACCCCTTCCGGCCTTATAAACCGAGATTGTCCATTAGGACATGATCTCGCCAATACAATGGAATGTAGGGGCGAATTTATTCGCCAAAGGCGGTTAAAACCGCCCCTACAAGTGCTAATGGACAATCTCGGATAAAAACTTGTCATCGGAAGAACGCAATATTGCGATGGCCTGAGCCAATTGCCCACTTCGGCAATTATGCTATGATGCCGCGAAGAATTATTGTTAATAATAATGAGGGCAATTCAGGCTATGTTGCGCAACTTGCTGCCCCTGATTTTCTTGCTGGCCGCCGTCACGCCGGCGGCCATGGCGGGTGTGACCTCCGTTGGTTCCAGCGTCCTGGAGCCTTTCCTGAAGCAGTGGGCGGCCAAATCGGGCGGGGAGGTGAATATTTCCAGCCCCGGCACCAGCACCGCGCCCAAGGCCCTGATTTCCGGCAAGGCCGACCTGGCGGCGATGAACCGTGAAATGACCAACGACGAAAGCGAGGCTTTTATCCGCGCGCATGGTTATCACGCCACGGCCATCGCGGTGGCGATCGAGGCCGTGGCGTTGTATGCTCACCCGGACAATCCGCTCAAGGGTCTGGAATACAAGCAGCTCGATGGTCTCTTTTCCAGCAGCCACGGTTGCGGCTGGAATGAAAGCATTGCCACGTGGGGTCAGCTTGGTCTGCCCGCGCCATGGGACAAGCAATCCATCGTGCTGCTCGGGCACAACAATAAATCACCGGTACGGGACTTCTTCAACAAATCGGTATTGTGCCGTGATGACTTCAAGCCGGATATCGAGGAGCTGAGCCACGAACAATTGCTGGCCAAGGTGGCGCAGAACAAGAATGCGCTGGGTTATGGCCGCTATCAGCCGGATAGCAATTTGAAGATCGTGCCTTTGAAAAAGGGTACGGGCGATTTTGTCCCGCTGTCCATGGCCAATATCTACAACAAGAGCTACCGTCTGCAGCACTTTCTCTTTCTCTATATAAACAAGCCCCATGGCAAGGCGGCTTCCCCCGCAGTGATTGAGTTCATCAAGACCGGCCTGTCCAAGGAAGGACAGACTGCGGTGGCGGAGGCGGGATATGTGCCGCTCTCGGATGAACTGATCCAACGCCAGTTGAACAAACTGAAATAAAACCACGCAACCTGCCGTAGCGGCACCCCGCTCCGGCGGAAGTACCTTACGGATTCCGCTCCATGATGTCTGATTCGCCCCCTATCGTTCTTGTCTTTTCCGCCGCCGATCCCACCGGTGGTGCCGGTTTGCAGGCTGACCTGCTGACCTTGTCGAGCATGGGCTGCCATGCGGTGTCGGTGATTACCGCTATCACGGTGCAGGACACCGTGGGGGTGGAAGACATTCATGCGCTCGATGCGGAGCTGGTCGCCGCGCAAGCCCGCGCCGTGCTGGAGGATATGCCGGTCGCGGCGTTCAAGATCGGCATGCTGGGCAGCGTGGAAAACATCGCCGCGATTGCCGAAATTGTCGCGGACTACCCCGATGTGCCCCTCATCCTCGATCCGGTGCTGGCTTCCGGCCGTGGCGACGAACTGGCTTCTGAGGATATGTTGGAGGCCATGCTGGACATGCTTATCCCGCAGACCACCATCATCACGCCCAACAGCCTGGAGGCACGTCGTCTCGCCCAGTACGACAGCGATGAAGAGCTCGATCTGAGCGGCTGCGCGCAGCGCCTGATCGAGGCCGGTTGCGAGTATGTGCTGGTAACCGGCACGCACGAAAACACGCCCCAGGTGGTCAATGTCCTTCACGGCCAGGATGGCGTGCTGCGTTCCGATACCTGGCAGCGCTTGCCCGGCAGCTACCACGGTTCCGGCTGCACGCTGGCCTCGGCAATTGCCGCTTCCATCGCCCATGGTCTGGACGTGGGCGATGCGGTGCGGGAGGCCCAGGAGTACACCTGGCAGACGCTGAAAGCAGGCTTCCGTCCCGGCATGGGGCAATATATTCCTGACCGGCTGTTCTGGGCGCGGGAGGAGGAAGAGGTCGCCGGGAATGATTAGCGGGCTCTATGCCATTACCCCCGAGCAACCCGATACGGCGCGCTTGTTGCAACAGGTGCGTGCCGCCTTGACGGGGGGCGCGGCCGTGGTGCAGTATCGCAGCAAGAGTCAGGACATTGCCCTGCAGCACGAGCAGGCCAGTGAACTGCTGGCCCTGTGCCATGCCTTTGATGTGCCGCTGATTATCAACGACAGTCTCCGTCTGGCCGACCTGAGCGGCGCTGATGGCGTGCATCTGGGGCGCGAGGACGGCTCTGTGCGTCAGGCGCGCATCGTGCTGGGCGCGGAAAAACTGATCGGCGTGTCCTGCTACAATAATCTGGAACTGGCGCTTGCGGCGGAAGCGGAGGGCGCGGATTATGTCGCTTTCGGCAGCTTCTTCCCCTCGGCGACCAAGCCCGGGGCGGTGCCTGCGCCGCTTGAGCTGTTGCGGGAAGCAAGCAAACGTTTGCATGTTCCCATAATAGCCATCGGCGGCATTACGCCAGCAAATGCACCCGCACTGATCGAGGCGGGCGCGGCCGCGGTGGCGGTGATTTCCGGCTTGTTCGATGCGCCGGACATCGAACTGGCGGCACGACAATATTCTCAACTCTTCAGCCGTCCGGCGTCGCCTGGACGCTGGCTGCATTAGGACTCCCATGACTTCACGTAATCAGGTTTTATTCGAACAATCCCAAAAACTCATTCCCGGCGGCGTGAATTCCCCGGTACGCGCTTTCGGCTCGGTGGGCGGCACGCCAGTGTTCTTCAAGCGCGGCAAGGGCGCAATCCTGTGGGACGAGGACGGCAAATCCTACATCGACTATGTCGGCTCCTGGGGGCCGGCAATCCTCGGCCATGCCTACCCGAAAGTGGTCAAGGCGGTGCAGGAGGCCGCGGCGCGCGGCTTGAGTTTTGGTGCGCCCACCGCGCGTGAACTGGAGATGGCCGAATTGCTGTGCAAGCTGGTGCCTTCCATGGAGCAGGTGCGTCTGGTAAGTTCCGGAACCGAGGCCACCATGAGCGCCATCCGCCTGGCGCGCGGTTTTACCGGGCGCAGCAAGATTATCAAATTCGAGGGCTGTTACCACGGTCACGCCGATTTCCTGCTGGTGAAGGCCGGTTCGGGCGCGCTGACTTTCGGCAATCCCAGCTCGGCTGGCGTGCCTGCGGAAGTCGCGGCGCAAACCCTGGTGCTGGACTATAACGATGTCGCGGGCCTGACGCAGACGTTCAAGAGCATCGGCGATGAAATCGCCGCCGTGATCGTCGAGCCCGTCGCCGGCAACATGAACCTGATCGCGCCCAAGCCCGAATTTCTCCAGGCGCTGCGCGAGTTGTGCACGCAGCATGGCAGCGTGCTGATTTTCGACGAAGTGATGACCGGCTTTCGCGTCGGTCTGGGCTGTGCGCAGGGCCTGTACGGCATCACGCCGGATCTCACCACGCTGGGCAAGGTGATCGGCGGCGGCATGCCGGTCGGCGCCTTCGGCGGGCGTCGCGAGATCATGGAAAAACTCGCCCCGCTTGGCCCGGTTTATCAGGCTGGCACCCTATCCGGCAACCCGGTGGCGGTGGCGGCGGGACTTGCCACCTTGAAATTGCTGCAAGCGCCCGAATTTTATGAAAAGTTGAGCAGCATGACGCGCAAGCTCACCGACGGTCTTGCCGCAGTGGCGCAGGAACTTGGCATTACTTTCTGTGCTCAGTCAGTGGGCGGCATGTTCGGCCTGTATTTCAGCGCCAAGGTGCCGACCAGCTACGCCGAAGTGATGCAATGCGACAAGGAGAAGTTCAACAGCTTCTTCCATGCCATGCTTGACGAGGGGGTGTACCTTGCGCCTTCCGCGTTCGAGGCCGGATTCGTGTCTGCCGCTCACGGTGATGCGGAGATCGCCGCGACACTGGAAGCCGCGCGGCGCGCTTTTGAGAAATTGAAGTAAATAGATGGTAGGGTGTGCCCATGCGCACCATCTTGCTCTGAATTGGTGCGCATGGCGCACCCTATATCCATCTGTTTTACGTGTTAACTTGGCTCAGGAAATAATTTAATGCGCCCCGCGCAATTGATGACGATTCTAGATCGGGAATTTACCAGTGTCAGGGAAGGGCACCACACACCGGTGATGCTGTGGGGGCCGCCCGGCGTGGGCAAGTCCGAGATCATCGCCCAGGTTGCGGCGCGCCATAATGCGCCGGTGGTGGATATTCGCCTGTCGCAGATGGAGCCCTCCGACCTGCGCGGCATCCCTTTCCGCGTCGGCGACATCGTGGAGTGGGCGGTGCCGGCGATGCTGCCCGATGCCGGGCGTCACGGCCCTGCCGGGGTGCTGTTTCTGGACGAAATCACCTCGGCGCCGCCGAGCGTGTCGTCCGCCGCCTACCAGCTGATTCTCGACCGCCGTCTGGGCAATTATCAGGTGCCGGATGGTTGGGCCATCTTTGCAGCAGGCAATCGCCAGGGCGACCGTGGCGTGACTTATACCATGCCTGCGCCGCTGGCCAACCGCTTCTCTCATTTCGAAGTGGAAGCCAATCTCGACGACTGGGTGGCCTGGGCCTACGCCAACGCTATCGACGAGCGCCTGATCGCGTTCCTGCGTTTCCGCCCCGAATTGCTGTTCGATTTCGACCCAGCCCATAACCCGGTGGCTTTCCCTTCTCCCCGTTCGTGGGAGTTTGCCCATCGCGCCTTGCAGAAATTCGGCGACATGCCGGAATTGTTGCTCGGCTCGCTGCAGGCTTGCGTCGGCCCTGCTGCCGGTTTGGAACTGCACGCCTTCGTGGACAATCTGGGCAAAATGCCGGATATCGACGCCATCGTGCGCGGCGAGGTAAGCGTAGTGCCGCACGAGGTGGATCTGCAATACGCCGTGGCTTCCGCGCTGGTCGGCAGGGCCATCCGCGTCAAGGGAAGCCCGGATGCGCTGGTGGTGTATGGTCACATCCTCGATTACGCCGGGCGTTTCCCGCTGCGTGAAATGGGCATCATGCTGGTGTCCGACATGCACCGCGCCATCGGCCAGCAACTGTTCAAGGTGCCGCAGTTCTCGCAATGGGCGAATGCGGTGTCCGACATCATGCTGTATGAGATGTAAGTAAAAGCAATTTTTAATTTTGAATGTTCAACCCGGATTATCCATTAGCGCGCGTAGGGGCGGTTTTAACCGCCATGGGCGAATGAATTCGCCCCTACATAATGTCGTTTTGGGCATATCTGGGCTAATGGATAATCTGGGTTCAATGTTGAATTTTCGCGGTTAGATCAATGTTCGATACCTCGATCGAAACCAAGCTCGCCGCGGCCCGCACCCGGCTGATTCTGGACAAGCCGTTTCTCGGCGCACTGGCTTTGCGCCTGCCGATGGTGGCAGCGAGCGAGAAATGGTGTCCCACCTCGGCCACCGACGCGCGCAAGTTTTACTACAACCCGGCCTACATCGCCGCGCTGACGCTGGAGGAAACCCAGTTCGTGCTGGCCCACGAGGCGCTGCATTGCGCCCTGTCGCATTTCGCCCGCCGCCAGCATCGCATCAAGCATCGCTGGGATGTGGCCTGCGATCATGCCATCAATCCCCTGCTGGTCGCCGATGGCTTCAAGCCGCCACCCGGCGTGTTGCTGCTGGATGCCTATGAGGGCATGACGGCGGAGGAAATCTATCCCTGCATCGCTGACAACAACTCCGACCAGACCATGGATCAGCACCTCTATGACAGCGAGGAATCCGAGGGTGGCCAGGACGGCGAAAATGACCAGGAGCCGCAACAAGAAGGTGGCGGCGGCAGCGGCAGGCAGCAAAAGGACGATGCCGGGGGCAGCGGAGGCGGTCAGCAGCAGGACCAGCAGGATGGTCAGGGCGGTGCTTCCCGGCCACCACCCCTGAGCGCCAGGGAATGCGACGAACTCGGCCGCCAGTGGCAGCAGCGCATGGCCGCCGCGGCGCAGCAGGCGATGGCGGCGGGCAAGATGGGTGGTGCCCTGGCGCGCCTGGTGGATCACCTGCTGCAGCCGCAACTGCCGTGGCGCATGCTGCTGGCCCGTTACCTTTCCCAAGTTGCGCGCGATGATTACAGTTACATGCGCCCTTCGCGCCGCGAAGGGGATGTCATTTTCCCCTCCCTGCGCAGCGGCCAGGTTGATCTGGTGGTGGCGCTGGATACCAGCGGATCGGTGGGGGAAAAGGATCTGGCGCAGTTTCTCTCGGAGGTGAACGCGCTCAAGGGACAATTGCGCGCCAAGGTCACTTTGCTCGCTTGCGACACCGCACTGTCCGAAGGCGCGCCATGGGAATTCGAGCCGTGGGAGGAGTTGCGCCTGCCGAAAGACATCAAGGGCGGCGGCGGCACCAGCTTCGTGCCGGTGTTCGACTGGATCGCGCGCCAGGGACGCCAGCCCGACCTGCTGCTCTATTTCACCGACGCGGAAGGCGATTTTCCCGCCAGCGAGCCCAATTATCACACGTTGTGGCTGGTGAAAGGCAAGGCCCCCGTGCCGTGGGGGCAACGGATACAGCTTAATTAGA
>JAUYFW010000039.1 GCA_030690835.1 Sulfurimicrobium sp.
ATCCTCTGGTCGCGCATCACGGATCGTCGGTTGACCGCCAAGCATGTTCGTATCAATGTGCTATCCACCTTCACGCACCGTTCCTGCGAACTGGCTGACAGTGAGTTGATCTTCAAGCCGCAATCCGATCTGGCGATTCTCAACTACATCTGTAACTACATCATTCAGAACGATGCGGTCAACAAGGATTTCGTCGCCAAGCATGTCGGGTTTATGAAGGGAGTGACAGACATTGGTTACGGTCTGCGCCCCAATCACCCGCTGGAACAGGTGGCGGGCAACAATGGCTATCCGGGAGCCGATGGCAAGCCCAAGGGCAATCCGATGGCTGCCAAGCCGATTACCTTTGACGAATTCAAAGCGTTTGTGGCGGAATACACGCTCGACAAGGCCCATGAAATCTCTGGTGTGCCCAAGGACAAACTGGAAGCACTGGCCAAAGTTTATGCTGATCCGAAGACCAAGGTCACTTCTTACTGGACGATGGGTTTCAACCAGCATACCCGTGGTACTTGGGTCAACAACATGATCTACAACGTGCACCTGCTGGTGGGCAAAATTTCCGAGCCGGGCAACGGCCCCTTCTCCCTCACCGGCCAGCCCTCGGCATGTGGCACGGCGCGTGAAGTGGGCACTTTCGCCCACCGCCTGCCCGCCGACATGGTGGTGATGAATCCGAAACACCGCGAAGCCACGGAAAAAATCTGGCAGTTGCCCGCCGGCACCATTCCCGACTGGATCGGCTCGCATGCGGTGAAGCAAAGCCGCGACCTCAAGGACGGCCTGATCAATTTCTACTGGACCTCCACCACCAACAACATGCAGGCGGGCCCCAACATCAACGGCGAAATCTACCCCGGCTGGCGCAACCCGGATAATTTCATCGTGGTCTCCGATGTCTACCCCACGGTATCTGCCGTTTCCGCCGACCTGATGCTGCCCTGCTCCATGTGGATGGAGAAGGAAGGCGCTTTCGGCAACGCCGAGCGCCGCACCCAGTTCTGGCGCCAGCAGGTCAAGGCGCCAGGCGAATCCCGCTCCGACCTGTGGCAGTACATGGAATTCTCCAAGCGCTTCAAGATGGAAGAAGTGTGGCCTGCCGAACTGTTGGACAAAGCGCCGCAATACAAGGGCAAGACCCTGTATGACGTGCTCTACGCCAATGGCGAGGTCAACAAGTTCCCGCTGGCCGAACTGAAGACCGTCAACGAGCACGGCATCAAGAACTACAGCAATGACGAATCCACCGCCTTTGGTTATTACGTACAGAAAGGGCTGTTCGAGGAATACGCCCAATTTGGCCGTGGCCACCACCACGATCTGGCCCACTTTGACACCTACCACAAGTCGCGCGGCCTGCGCTGGCCGGTGGTGGACAACAAGGAAACCCTGTGGCGCTTCCGCGAGGGCTATGACCCTTATGTGAAGAAAGGCGAGGGCGTCAAATTCTACGGCAACCCCGACGGCAAGGCGGTGATCTTCGCCCTGCCCTACCAGCCCGCCGCCGAGATGCCGGATAACGAGTACGATTTGTGGCTATGCACCGGCCGCGTGCTGGAACACTGGCACACCGGCTCCATGACGCGGCGTGTGCCGGAGCTTTACAAGGCAGTGCCGGATGCGTGGGTTTTCATGCACCCGGAAGACGCCAAGAAACGCGGCCTGAAACGCGGCGACAAGGTCAAGGTCATCAGCCGGCGCGGCGAGATCACCACCCTGGTGGAAACCCGCGGCCGCAACAAGCCGCCGGTGGGGCTGATATTCGTGCCGTTCTTTGACGAGTCGCGCCTGGTCAACAAGCTGACCCTGGACGCCACCTGCCCGATCTCGAAAGAGACCGACTTCAAGAAATGCGCGGCGAAAATTGTGAAGGCTTAAACCACGGAGAACACGGAGAGCACTGAAGAAGAGCGGAGAAAGGGTTTGCTGATTCTCTATCTCCGTGACCTCCGTGCGCTCCGTGGTTAACCTGGTTTTCAAACCCGAATATTCAACATGAACGGCAAACAACCAGACAGCAAACAGATGGCACGCAGGCAGTTCCTGCTCGACATGGCCAAGACCGCCTGCGGTGTCGGCATGCTCGGTCTGGGGCTGGGCCTGTACGCCAGGCAGGCGCGCGCCCTGCCGCCTACGGCCATTCGTCCGCCGGGCGCGTCGCCTGAGTTCGATTTCCAGGGCGCCTGTATCCGTTGCGGCATGTGCGTGCGCGACTGCCCTTACCACATCCTGGAACTGGCGAAGCCGGAGGATGATCTCGCCACCGGCACGCCCTATTTCGTAGCGCGAAAGATACCGTGCGAAATGTGCGAGGACATCCCCTGCGTCAAGGCCTGCCCGACCGGCGCGCTGGACCACCAGCTGACCGACATCAACAAGGCAAAAATGGGGCTGGCGGCGCTGGTCGACCAGGAAACCTGTCTCAACTTCCTCGGCCTGCGCTGCGATGTGTGTTACCGCGTCTGTCCGGTGATCGACAAGGCCATCACGCTGGAGCGGGTGCACAATTTCCGCACCGGCAAACACACCATGTTTTTGCCTACCGTACATTCCGAACACTGCACCGGCTGCGGCAAGTGCGAGAAATCCTGCGTACTGGAAGTGGCTGCCATCAAGGTATTCCCGGTCCAGCTTGCCAAGGGCGAACTGGGCAAGCATTACCGGCTCGGCTGGGAAGAAAAGAAAAAGGCCGGCAAAAGCCTTGTCGCGCCGGAGATCGAGCACCAGTACACCCTGCCGGAAGGTTTCAAGTATGAACAGGGGCCAGGCCTGAGCGGCGAGGCCGCTGCTCCGCCCGCGGCACCAGGAGCGCAACCCGGCGTTCCCCGGGCGCTGCACGGAGACAAGCTGTGAGCGCGAACAAAAAAATGGGCGCCGACGCCGTCATGGCGAAAGGCTGGCTGGGCGCCCACAAATGGCTGCTGCTGCGCCGCGCCTCCCAGCTTGGCATCCTCGCCCTGTTCCTGCTCGGCCCGTGGGCGGGCATCTGGATCGTCAAGGGCAATCTGGCCTACAGCCTGACGCTCGACACCCTGCCGCTGAGCGATCCCTATGTGCTGCTGCAGTCCCTGCTGACCGGGCATGTGCCGGAAAAACTCGCCCTCATCGGGGTCGCCATCGTGATCGGATTTTATGCGCTGGCAGGTGGCCGCACCTACTGCGCCTGGGTCTGCCCGGTCAACATGGTGACCGATGCCGCCGCCTGGTTGCGCCGCCGTTTCGGCATCAAGAGTGGCGCACGCTTTTCGCGCATGACGCGCTACTGGATTCTGGCCATGACATTGGTGTTGGCCTTGGCCAGCGGAACCATTGCCTGGGAAATGCTCAATCCGGTGTCGATGCTGCATCGCGGCCTGATTTTCGGCTTGGGGACTGCATGGGCCATCATCCTCGCGGTGTTCCTGTTCGACCTGTTCGTCAGCCCGGACGGCTGGTGCGGCCACCTCTGTCCGGTGGGTGCTTGCTACAGCCTGATCGGCAATACCAGCCTGGTGCGCGTCAATGCCACGCAGCGGGCCGCGTGCAACGACTGCATGGACTGCTTCGTGGTGTGCCCCGAGCCGCAGGTCATCAAACCCGCGCTCAAGGGCGCAAGCAAGGGCCTCGGGCCGGTGATCACATCAGCCAATTGCACCAACTGCGGCCGCTGCATCGATGTGTGCTCGAAAGAAGTGTTCGGATTCGGTTTGCGTTTCAACAACAAGGCGGACAACAACGCCCCGCAAGGGGAAACGGCCGCGCTCGGTAACAGGCCATAACATGATCACAGGTCACGACATCATAAAGAGGAGATCAACCATGAAAAACTCACTGCGCTTCGCCTTGGTAGCACTGGCCACTTCCGCCTTTTCTCTCGCCGCCACGCCACCGGCGCTGTCCGCGGAAAGCGCGGTCAAATCGCTGCGCGGCGCCGATGCCCAGGTTTCAGACCAGGCGCCGGAGGAAAAAATTCAGCTCGGCAAACGGCCCGGGTCGCAAAAGCCGATCGCTCGCTCTTTCGAGCAGCAACCACCGGTAATTCCCCACGCCACGGAAAACTTCGACGAAATCACGCTGGAGGAAAACCAGTGCCTGACCTGCCACGGACCGGAAAAATACAAGGAGAAGAAATCGCCCAGGATCGGCGACAGCCATTTCCGCAACCAACAAACCGGAGAGATCATGAAACAGATGTCGAGCGCGCGCCACAACTGCATGCAATGCCATGTGCCGCAGGTGGATACACCGCCGCTGGTGGATAACACTTTTCAGGGCGTGCCGCAGCCGAAAGCGGCCGCGAGGAAAAAGCAGTAAATCAGAACTTCAAAGGGGAGCGGCAAGAAAACAG
>JAUYFW010000042.1 GCA_030690835.1 Sulfurimicrobium sp.
AATGTGAAACTGCTTGGGCTGCGCCCTTGCTGTGAAGCGTGAAGTGTAAGAGCAGGCTCAGTGGATGTTTTTACATTTCACGCTTCACAAGCAAAGCGTAGCGAGTGAATTCACGCTTCACAAAACTGTTTCACGTTAAATTAGGCGGCTTGCGCTGCAAGTGGGAACCCATAACCAAGTGCTATGCCTGAATAATGCCCCCCCCGAGGCACACCTCGCTTTCATAGATCACCACCGACTGTCCGGGCGTTACCGCCCATTGCGGGGTGGGAAATTCGACTTCGCAGCTGTCCGCGTCTATCCGGCTAAGGGCACAGGCCGCATCGGCCTGGCGATAGCGGGTTTTTGCGGCGTACACCCATTGCGCGTGAGGTGGCGTGCCGCTTACCCACGAGAGGTCGGCGGCGCTCAGTGTGTTTTTTAGTAACAGCGGATGCGCGTGGCCCTGCACCACGAGCAATGTGTTGCTGCCCATATCCTTCCCGGCCACGAACCAAGGCTCGCCCTGGCCGCCGATGCCCAGTCCCTGGCGCTGGCCAATGGTGTAATAGGCCAGGCCCTGATGTTCGCCCATTATTTTTCCTTCCGGGGTCTGCATCGGCCCGGGCTTCTTCGGCAGGTAGCGTTGCAGAAATTCACGGAACGGCCGTTCGCCGATGAAACAGATACCGGTGGAGTCTTTTTTTGCGAATACCGGCAGACCGGCCGCTTCGGCGATTTTTCGTACATCCCGCTTGTACCGGTCGCCCAAGGGGAAAAGAGTTTTCGAGAGCTGGGCCTGGTTGAGGCGGTAGAGAAAATAGCTTTGGTCCTTGGTGCCGTCTTCCGCCTTCAATAGCTCGAATTTGCCGAAGCGTTCCCGCACCCGTGCATAATGGCCGGTCGCGATCTTGTCCGCACCCAGGGCCAGGGCATGGTCGAGAAAGGCCTTGAACTTGATCTCCGAATTGCACAGCACGTCCGGATTGGGCGTGCGGCCGGCCTGATATTCCTGCAGGAACAGCGCGAATACCCGTTCCTTGTATTCCCTGGCGAAATTGACGGCTTCCACTTCGATGCCGATCTTGTCCGCCACCGCCAGCACGTCCATGAAATCCTGCTTGGCCGGGCAGTATCCGTCTTCGCCGTCGTCGTCCTCCCAGTTCTTCATGAACAGCCCGACCACTTCATGACCCTGCTGCTTCAGGAGCAAGGCGGTAACGGCCGAGTCCACTCCTCCCGACATGCCGACGACAACTTTACTCATGAGGTTTTGCTCCGCTTTTCCATTCGTCCAGGGTGAAAATGGCCGCAGGGTGGCCAGGGTCGAAGAACCATGAATCTACCACGAATTCCTGCCCGTTTTCCTGTTCTACAATGCGTGCCGCCCAGTGTTCGTTGAACAACAGCGGGGCGCGCTTCACCGGATCAAGCACTTGGTGAAACTTCAGCCAGCCGCGCTCTTCCATCAGATTCAGATAAAGCGTGGCGTTGTGGGCATGGTCGATGCAGTCCATGCGCCCGTCCACTCCGTCATCTGCCAAATTGCCGCCGCGATCGAGAAAAGTGGGGGTTTGCTGCCCGGCAACAGTAATGAACAAGCCCATTGCCTGCGCGATAGCCTCGCGTTCGGCTGCCGCGTCCTGTACCCAGCTAAAAAGCATGCCGATGCGCGACAACTGTGCGCCGCGCAAGTGCACCGTGCCATGCGTGGCACAGCTATAGTTGTAACAAATGGAAAATTCCTCCCCATAAGCAGGGAGCGTGCAGTACAGCAGCAGGAGGAAAAGACTTCCCCGCCGCATCAGTAGTGAGAAATCAGATCGAGCGGAAAACGTCGTCCGGCGAGATAGTCTTCCACGCATTGCAGCACCAGGGGGCTGCGGTGACGCGCCTGGGTGGCACGCATTTCCTCCGGGGTGAGCCAGACGGCGCGAATGATGCCGTCGTCCAGGCTTTGTTGCGCATCGTGAGCGTCGACCGAACCGGTGAAGGTAAAGCGCAGGTAAGTAATATCCTTGCGCGGGTGGCGCCAGCTGTATATGCCGAGCAGCCATTGCGGCGTGAAAGTGTAGGCCGTTTCCTCCTGTGCTTCACGGATGGCGCCCTCGGCCAGGGTTTCACCCGGCTCCCAGTGGCCGGCGGGCTGGTTGAACATCGGGCCATCATCGGTTTCTTCCTCCACCAGGAGGAATTTGCCGTGCTGTTCGATGACGGCAGCGACGGTTACGTTGGGTTTCCAGATCGTTGTTAACATACGCGTAGCGATACCTAGTCCCCCTCTCCCTTCTCGCCAGAGCGAGCAGCTTTGCTGCCGCTCTCGGCGGGGACACTCCCTGCGGGTGCCGGGGGAGGGTTAGGGGTGGGGGTTATAAAAATCGATCCAGCAGCTTGCGGCTGGCATTATCCAGCGTCTGACTGTCGCGGATCAGGAAATGGATGCCGTTGCTGTCGGCGATCAGCAGGGTAACGGGAGAAAGCCGGCGTATGTCGTCTTCCCCCTTGAGGATGAAGGTGGCGTCGCCGCGGTCGGTTTCGACTTGCCATGAACTGGGCGTGGCAAAACTGGAGACGTGGCGGATGCGCAGGATTTCCGGAATGAATTCCCGGCTCACCAGTTCCTCTTGCAGCAGGGCGCGCGTGGCGTCCGGCAAGTCGCTCAGTTGCTCGATCCAGGACAGTTCGTGGCCGTCGCTGGTCACCAGGGAAAGGCCTTCGTGCGGCGCACTGATGGGAAAGGCGTGGACCGGGATCACCCCCTCGTGAACCTCGCCGCCGCTGCCGGTGAAAACCAGTTTTCCAAAGGGATTGCGCGTTAGCTGAAAATCGGCAGCCTTGCTCATGCGGTGCTCTCCTTGACCTCGGCTTCAACATTCCAGGTCTTGTCGTCCATGTCGGTATCCACGTTGCGCGCCTGTGCCTGATAGAGGCGGTAGTAAGCGCCTTCGCGGGCCATCAGTTCGTCGTGACTGCCGACCTCGACGACCTGTCCGCGATCGAGCACCACCAGACGGTCGGCGCGGCGCAGGGTGGAAAGGCGGTGCGCGATGGCGATGGTGGTGCGTCCCTGCACCAGGTTATCCAGAGCTTTTTGAATTTCCTTTTCGGTGGTCGAGTCGACCGAGGAGGTGGCTTCGTCGAGGATCAGGATGCGCGGATCGATGAGCAGTGCGCGGGCGATGGAAATGCGCTGGCGCTCGCCGCCCGAGAGTGCCTGGCCGCGTTCGCCGACCAGCGAGTCGTAGCCTTGCGGCAGACGCAGGATAAACTCGTGGGCGTGTGCCGCGCGCGCGGCGGCGACGATTTCCGCCCGGCTGGCATCCGGTTTGCCGTAGGCGATATTATCGGCGATGGTGCCGAAAAACAGGAAGGGCTCCTGCAGCACCAGGCCGATGTTGCTGCGGTATTCGGATACCGACAGCGAACGGATATCCACGCCATCCACGCGGATCGAGCCCTCGGACACATCGTAGAAGCGGCAAATCAGATTGGCCAGCGTGCTCTTGCCCGATCCGCTGTGCCCCACCAGGCCGATCATCTCGCCGGGGGCGATGGCGAGGTCGACGCTGCGGATGATTGTGCGGTTGCCGTAGCGGAAACCCGCGTTGTGGATATCGATCTGCCCTTTTACCCGCTCGAGATGAACTGGATTGGCCGCTTCCGGCACGCTGGAAACGTGATCGAGGATGTCGAAAATGCGCTTGGCGCCGGCTGCGGCTTTCTGCGTGACCGAAACGATGCGGCTCATGGAGTCGAGGCGCGCATAGAAGCGGCTGATGTAAGCCAGGAAGGCGACCAGCACGCCCACGGTGATTTCGTTGCGCGACACTTGCCAGATGCCGAAGGCCCACACCACGAGCAGGCCGATCTCGGTCAGCAGCGAGATGGTCGGGGTAAACAGCGACCAGACCTTGTTGAGCCGGTCATTGACGACGAGGTTGTGCTGGTTGGCTTCGCGGAAGCGCGCCGCTTCGCGTTTTTCCTGGGCGAAGGCCTTGACCACGCGGATGCCGGGAATGGTGTCGGCCAGCACGTTGGTGACTTCCGACCAGACCCGGTCGATTTTCTCGAAACCGGTGCGCAGCTTGTCGCGCACCACATGGATCATCCAGGCGATGAAAGGCAGCGGCAGCAGCGTTACCAGCGCCAGCCAGGGATTGATGGAGAACAGGATCGTCGCGGTGAGGATGATCATCAGCACGTCGGTGGCAAAGTCCAGCAGGTGCAGCGAAAGAAAAACGCAGATGCGGTCGGACTCGGAGCCGATGCGCGCCATCAGGTCGCCGGTGCGCTTGCCGCCGAAATACTCCAGCGAGAGCCGCATCAGGTGCTCGTAGGTGGTGGTGCGCAGGTCGGCGCCGATGCGTTCGCTCACCAGGGCCAGGATGTAGGTGCGCGCCCAGCCCAGGCTCCATGCCAGCAGGGCGGACCCCAGCAGTCCCGCGAGCAGCAGCCCAACCATGGCGACATCGATGGGTGCGCCGTTCTGGTAGGGAATCAGCACCTTGTCCATCAGCGGCATGGTGAGATAAGGCGGCACCAGGGTGGCGGCCGTGGAGGCCAGCATGAGCAGAAAACCGGCCAGCAGTTGCCCCCGGTAGGGCTTGGCGAAGCGCCACAGGCGAAACAGCGTCCAGGTCGAGGGGGGTATATGGACTTCCCGCGTGCAGATGGGGCACTCTTCCTGTCCCGGCTGGAGCGGCGCCTTGCAGTTGGGGCAGATTGCTTCGTTCTTGCGGGTGCCGGGACGGCCGGAAATGTGGCTTTCCAGTTGCTGTTCGAACAGCTCGAGCAGGCGCATTGCCGCAGTGTTGTGGCTCAGGGTGTAGCGCCAGCAGACGAGGCGCGACGCTTCATCATGCAGTTCGAGACTTCCCACGCCGCCATGGTCGTGGCGCAGGAGGGTGAGCCCCTTGCGGTAGGGCCAATCCTGCCAGGCTGTTTCCGCGCTTCCCTTGGCCAGCAGGCGGCGTTCGGTAATGGCCACCAGCCCCCGCGTAAAATGAAGACGCGCATCAAGATCCACCTCCAGCCATGCCAGGATTTCTTCGCCGTCGGCCAACTGCTCTAGCGCTTCGGCGCGCCAGGAATCGGGCAAGGAGCTGCCTGTTGGGTTGGAAAGGAGTGGTTCGGTTTTCACAAGTTTTTACCCTGATTCTGTGCTGAAAAGACTGAGGCCCAGTTTACTTGCCTTGGAAGCAGGCGTACAGCATCGACTGTTTGTGACGATATTTTTACAGCCTGAAGTAAACCGATAGCCGTGACTAGCGTTAAAATGGCACCAAGTCGTTTTGTGTTTTAATTGCCTGCGACATCCCCAAAATAATTATTATGGAAAAGAATGGCATGAAGTTCCTCAGGATCATGTCTCTGCGCGGGCCGAATATATGGACATATCGCCCGGCTGTGGAAGCGTGGGTCGATATCGGCGCCCTGGAAGATTCCCCTTCCAACACCATCCCCGGTTTTTACGAACGTCTGTCGTCGTGGCTGCCAGCGCTGAGCAAGCACCGTTGTGGCGTCGGCGAGCCGGGTGGATTTCTGCTGCGCTTGCGCGAGGGGACTTGGGCCGGCCACATCCTTGAGCACGTCACCATCGAATTGCAGAATCTGGCCGGCATGCAGACCGGCTTTGGCAAGGCGCGCGAGACTTCCACGCGGGGTGTGTACAAGGTTGTGGTTCGGGCGCGGCATGAAGAAGTCAGCCGCGCCTGCCTGCACGCCGCACGCGATCTGGTGATGGCGGCGATCGAGGATCGCCCTTTCGACGTATCGTCCACGGTTGCGCACCTCCGCGACTTGGCCGATGAGTTTCTGCTGGGGCCGAGCACGGCGTGTATCGTCGACGCAGCCAGCGAGCGGAAAATTCCGTCGATCCGGCTGACCGAAGGCAACCTGGTGCAACTGGGTTATGGCGCCCGCCAGCGCCGTATCTGGACGGCGGAGACCGATCAGACCAGCGCCATCGCCGAGGGCATTGCGAGCGACAAGGATCTGACCAAGAGACTGCTGCAGGCCTGCGGCGTGCCGGTGCCCGAGGGGCGGGTGGTCGATAGCCCGGAAGATGCCTGGGAAGCCGCGCAAGAAATCGGCATCCCGGTTGTCGTCAAGCCGAGCGACGGTAACCACGGGCGTGGCGTATTCACCGACCTGATGGAGCGCGAGGAAGTTCATGCCGCCTATACCGCAGCTCTCGAAGAGGGGAGCTGCGTAATCGTCGAACGCTTCGTGCGCGGCAATGAACACCGCCTGCTAGTCGTGGGCGGTCGCATGGCGGCGGCCGCTCGGGGTGAGACGGCAGCGGTGACCGGCGATGGTCATTCGACGATCGTCGCGCTGATCGAGAGCCAGCTCAATAGCGACCCGCTACGTGGCGAGGCCGAAGAGTTTCCACTCGATGTGGTGCGCCTGGTGGGCAACCCGGTGGCCAGTCTGGAAGTGGCCCGTCAGGGTTATGCTCCCGATTCGATTCCGCCTGCCGGCAAGGAAGTGCTGATTTTGCGCACCGGCAACGTCGCCTACGACGTCACCGATCTGGTTCACCCCAGCATCGCCGCCACCGCCTCCCTTGCCGCCCGGATAGTGGGGCTCGATATTGCGGGGGTCGATCTGGTCGCCGAGGATATTTCGCGCCCGCTCGACGAACAGCGCGGTGCGATCGTCGAGATCAACGCCGGTCCCGGTCTGCTCATGCACCTCAAGCCGGCTTCGGGAGAGCCGCGCCCGATTGGCAGGGCGATCGTCGACAGCCTTTTCCCTGCGGATGAAAACGGTCGCTTCCCCATCGTCGGTGTTACCGGCACGCATGGAACAAGCGTGGTCGCGCGGCTCGTGGCGCGGTTGCTTAACTTGAGTGGCAAACATGTCGGGCTCGCCAGCAGCGATGGGTTTTATCTCGATCAACGGCTGGTCGAAAAAGGCGATTGCGCGACGTGGGGCGCAGCGCACAAGATACTGATCAACCGTGCGGTCGATGCCGCGGTATTCGAGAGCGGGGGTCACACGATCCTGAGCGAGGGACTCGCCTATGACCGCTGTCAGGTGGCGGTGGTCACCAACCTCGATCCGGCCGCCCAGTTGCGCGAGTTCTACATTGAAACCGCCGAGCAGATGTTCAACGTGCTGCGCACACTGGTTGACGTGGTGCTGCCCGATGGCACGGCGGTACTCAACGCCGACGATCCCCTGGTGGTGCAAATGGCGCCCTTGTGCGATGGCGATGTGATTTTCTTTGGTGTTGATGCGGAAATTCCAGTCATGGTCGAACACCGGGCGCAAGGCAAGCGCGCCATATTCGTGCGCGCTGGCCGCATGGTGCTGGCCACGGGGCGGGACGAGGTTGTGCTGGCCGAGATGGCGACCATTCCGCTGGCGTGTGCCGGGCAGGATGCCTCCCAGGTCGGGAATGTTATGGCTGCAGTCGGGGCGGCATGGGCGCTTGGCATTTCCCATGACCTGATTCGCGCCGGTATCCAGACTTTCGGGCTGGATCAGGCAGGCGCTGCAGGCAAGGAAATCTTTAACACGACCGCATAGACGGCCGGGTTATAACAGGGAAAAATTCATGCAAGTATCACGTATCCGGGCGCTGCGCGGCCCCAGTCTATGGAGCCGGCGCACCGCCATCGAGGCCATCGTGTCCTGCAGCGAGGAAGAGTGCTCGATTGGCGGCATACCCGGTTTCGAGTCCCGGCTACGTGCGCGCTTCCCCGAAATTGGCGCGCTGCAGACTGCCGGACACGAGGGGGCTATCTCCATGGCCCATGCGCTGGAGCTCGCGGCGCTTGGTCTTCAGGCGCATGCGGGATGTCCGGTGACCTTCAGCCGCACGGCACGGACGCTCGAGAAAGGCGTGTATCAGGCCATCGTCGAATACAGCGAGGAGGAAGTCGGCCGGCTCGCGCTGGAGTTCGCGGAGGCGCTTTGCCGCGCTGCGGCGGAAGATAAACCGTTCGATCTCGCCGAGGCATTGGCACGTTTGCGCGAGCTTGACGAGGATGTGCGCCTTGGCCCCAGCACGGGTGCCATCGTCCAGGCTGCGCTGGCGCGCGGGATTCCCTATCGGCGCCTGACCAAGGGAAGTCTGGTGCAGTTCGGCTGGGGTAGTCAGCAGCGCCGCATCCAGGCAGCCGAGACGGCTCGCACCAGCGCGATTGCCGAGGCGATTGCCCAGGACAAGGAACTGACGAAAAAACTGCTCGATGCCGCAGGCGTTCCGGTGCCGCGCGGCCGGCCGGTGGCCGATGCCGATGATGCCTGGGCAGCCGCTCGGGAAATCGGCGGCGCGGTGGTGGTGAAACCTCGCTCCGGCAACCAGGGCAAGGGGGTCGCCGTGAACATCGAGACCCGCGACCAGGTGATGGCCGCGTACGCGGTTTCCGCCGAATACAGTTCGTCGGTCATCGTCGAGCAATATGTTCCGGGGCACGACTTCCGCCTGCTGGTGGTCGGGGACCACGTTGTTGCAGCGGCCCGCCGCGATCCTCCCCAGGTTATCGGCGACGGCGCTCATACCATCCGCGAACTGGTCGAGCAGGTAAACAGCGACCCTCATCGCAGCGAGGGGCATGCGACCTCCCTTACCAAGATACGCTTTGACGACATTGCACTGGCGACGCTTGCCAAACAGTCCTATGTCGCTGATTCGGTGCCTGCTGCGGGCGAGCTGGTGATCCTGCGCAACAATGCGAACTTGAGTACCGGCGGTTCGGCGACCGATGTCACCGACGATGTTCACCCGGAGATGGCTGCGAGCGCGGTGGCGGCCGCGCGCATGATCGGGCTCGATATCTGCGGTGTCGACATGGTGTGCGACTGCGTGCACCAGTCGCTGCAGGAGCAGGGCGGCGTGGTCGTCGAGGTCAACGCCGCGCCTGGTTTGCGCATGCATCTTGCCCCCTCGTTCGGCAAGGGGCGCGCGGTGGGTGAGGCGATCGTTTCCTCGATGTTCGCCCAGGGTGAAAATGGCCGCATTCCGGTGGTGGCCGTGGCGGGAACCAACGGCAAAACCACGACCGTGCGCCTGATTGCCCACCTGCTTGGCCAGAGCGGCCTGCGCGTGGGGATGACCAATTCGGACGGGGTTTACATCGAAGGTGGGCGCATCGACACCGGAGATTGCAGCGGACCCAAGAGCGCCCGCACCGTGTTGCTCCATCCCGACGTCGACGCCGCAGTGCTGGAGACCGCACGCGGCGGCGTTCTGCGCGAGGGACTCGCGTTCGATCACTGCGACGTGGCCGTGGTCACGAATATCGGCAGCGGCGATCATCTGGGCCTGAGTTACATCAGCACGGTCGAGGATCTGGCGGTGGTCAAGCGGGTGATTGTCGAGAACGTCTCCCCCAGCGGTGTCGCGGTTCTCAACGCCGCCGACCCGATGGCGGCCGGCATGGCCGGAGCGTGTCCGGGCTCGGTGACATTCTTCGCGCTTGAGCGTCAGCACCCGGTAATTGCCACCCACCGTGCGCAGGGACAGCGCGTGGTCTATGCCGATGGCGATGCGATCGTGCTGGCAGAAGGGAGCTTCGAACAACGACTCCCACTGGCAGGAGTTCCCATCACCCGCAACGGCGCAATCGCCTTCCAGGTCGAGAATGCCATGGCTGCGACGGCCGCTGTCTGGGCCTTGGGCCTTGACTGGGAAATTGTCCGCGCGGGACTCGCGTCGTTCGTCAACGATGCGCAGACCGCGCCAGGCCGCTTCAACGTCTTTACTTACCGGGGCGCCACCCTGATTGCGGATTATGGCCATAATCCGGATGCCATTCTGGCGCTGGTGCGCGCCATCGATCATATGCCGGCGAAGCGCCGGATTGTCGTGATCAGTGGCGCGGGCGACCGGCGCGACATCGATATCCGCCAGCAGACCCAGATCCTGGGCGACGCCTTCGACGAGGTCATTCTGTACCAGGATCAGTGTCAGCGCGGTCGTGCCGACGGCGAGGTGTTGGTTCTTTTGCAGGAGGGCTTGGCGCAGGCGTCGCGCACCAAGGTGATCGAGGAAGTTCGTGGCGAGTTTCTGGCTACTGACACCGCGCTGGCACACCTCGAACCCGGCGATTTGTGCCTGATTCTCATCGACCAGGTTGATGAAGCGCTGGCCCATATTGCCCAGCGAATTGCCGAGGCGGGTTAGTCCACTTCGCGCCACTCGCCGGGGGCCAGCCCGTCCAGCCTCCACTCGCCGATGCGATAGCGGATCAGGCGCAGGGTTGGGAAGCCCACCTTGGCCGTCATGCGCCGTACCTGGCGATTTTTGCCCTCGCGGATAACCAGTTCGATCCAGCTGGTGGGGATTGCCTTGCGGAAGCGTACCGGTGGATTGCGCGGCCACAGGCCGGGCGGTTCGGGGATGACGTTTGCCGTGGCGGGCTGGGTGATGAAATCGCCCAGATTCACGCCCCGGCGCAGTTGCTCCAGCGCTTCCGGCGTGGGCTTGCCCTCCACCTGCACCCAATAGGTCTTGGCCTGCTTGTGGCGGGGATGGCTGATTTTGTGTTGCAGGGCGCCATCATCAGTTAAAATCAGCAGCCCCTCGCTGTCCGTGTCCAGCCTGCCGGCGGCGTAGACGCCGGGGATTTGCAGATAGTCCTTGAGCGTGGGGTGCATGCCGTCGCTGCTGAACTGGCAGATCACACCGTAGGGTTTGTTGAACAGGATGAGCATATTTTCAAGAATGGACAGGATTAGGTAAAAACAGTTTTGAATGTTCAATGTTTAATGTTTAATGGATGTCGCCACACACAGCGCACTCCACAATTAAACATTAAACCTTAAAAACTCATTTGGCCACAGAGAACACAGAGTTCACAGAGAGAAAACAGCCACTTAAAGAGTGGTTGGCTCTCACCCATTTGGTGCAGCTTGAACAGACATGCAACCCATTGTTCTCTCTGTGTTCTCTGTGAACTCTGTGGCTTGAACTGAGGGATTCAGGTTAAACATTCAAAACTAAAAACTGTTTTTTTTTGATTAGGAGCAACACATGTATCAGCACATCAAAGTGCCTGCCACGGGCGAAAAAATTCGGGTCAACAGCGACTTATCCCTGCATGTCCCGGATTGTCCCATCATCCCCTTTATCGAAGGCGACGGAACCGGCGTGGATATCACCCCGGTCATGATCAAGGTGGTGGACGCTGCCGTGGACAAGGCCTATGGTGGCAAGCGCAAGATTGCCTGGATGGAGGTCTACGCCGGCGAGAAGGCCACCAAAATCTATGACGCCGACACCTGGCTGCCGGAAGAGACGGTGGCGGCGGTGCGCGAGTACGTGGTGTCGATCAAGGGGCCATTGACCACGCCGGTTTCTGGCGGCATTCGTTCGCTTAACGTGGCCTTGCGCCAGATGCTCGATCTGTATGTCTGCCTGCGTCCGGTGCGTTATTTCCAGGGCGTGCCCAGCCCGGTCAAGCATCCGGAACGGGTGGAAATGGTGATTTTCCGTGAAAACACGGAAGACATCTACGCCGGGGTGGAGTGGGAAGCGGGTTCGCCTGAAGTGAAGAAAGTGATCGAGTTTCTGCAACAGGAAATGGGCGTGACGAAAATCCGTTTCCCGGAAAGCTCGTCCATCGGTATCAAGCCGGTATCCATCGAGGGCAGCGAGCGCCTGATTCGCCGGGCGATCCAGTATGCCATTGACAACAAGCGCAAGTCAGTGACCCTGGTGCACAAGGGCAACATCATGAAGTTCACCGAGGG
>JAUYFW010000045.1 GCA_030690835.1 Sulfurimicrobium sp.
GAGCGGCGCCCTCGCCGCGATTTGCGGCCGCATTCGCGCCCAACCCCCATCCCAACCTTCCCCCGCAAGCGGGGGAAGGGGCGATCGCCTCCCCTCCCGCTTGCGGGAGGGGATTGAGGGGAGGGCTGGCGGCGCTCCTACGTGCATTCCATAGCCAATTTTTTTCGTTGCCGCATTATACCTTGGAAGCATGCTGCCTGAATTTTTCAAATTATATGCCATATTTCTCAATTCCACGGCGCTTGCGAGCCTTTGTTTGAGTGGCATCCTTGAAAGAAGTTAAAGGCAATAAAGCCCGCGGTCAAGCCTAATTGTCTGGGCGTGCGTTGGGAGTTTAAGCTTGTTCAGGCTTTGAATCGACCGACAATATTATTCAGTTTGCCGGCAAGTTGCTCCAGGTGATGTGCGGCTGCCGATGTTTCGTTGCTCGCCAGGCTGTTGGTTTCCGCCATTTGCGCGATGTGTTCCACATGCTGCGCGATCTCGTTGGCGACGGCGGTTTGTTCCCTGACCGAGGCGGTGATGTTGTCGACGCCATGCGTGGTGTTGGAAACGGTACTGCTGGCTTCCGACATTACCATGGCCACGTTTTCCAGATAGTCCTGGCTCGAGAGCAGGGAGTTCTGGCCGCGCGTGATGGCGTTTTCGACGCCCGCCGACTGGCTGTTGAGCTTCTGGGTGACGGCATCGATCTGGCTTGCGGACATGGCCGATTTCTCCGCCAGTTTCCTCACTTCGTCGGCCACCACGGCAAAGCCGCGGCCCTGTTCGCCAGCCCGTGCGGCTTCGATTGCGGCATTCAGGGCGAGCAGGTTGGTTTGGTTGGCGATATCCCTGACCTGTCTGGTCATGTTGGTGATGGTGTTGGTGCTGTGCATGAATTCCGTCACCGCGCTGGCGATTTCCTCCACCGATGTTTCTACTTCGCTGATCTCGCCGATCAACTCGGACAGGCTGATGTTGCCTTTCTGGGTTTCTGCCACGCTGTTCTGCGCCATATGGCGCACTTCCTCGGCGTTTTCCGCCACCGAGGCCACGCTCACCGACATTTCTTCAACCGCGGCGGCAGTGCTGGCGGCGGCTTCGCTTTGATGTCGGGAGCTCTGGGCAACGTTGTTCGCCGTGGAAGAAAGCTGTGTCGATGCTTCGGCCAGTTGTTCCGCGCTGCTATGTACATCCACAATGATTTCCTGAAAATTGCTGGCAAGTGCATTGAATGCCTGAGCGGCCTGGGCGATTTCATCGCTGCCATAAACCGTCGCGCGCCGGGTCAGGTCATTATCCTGTTGCATCGAGACCATGGTTGAGCGCAGTTCGGATATGGAGCGGGCAATGCCGCTGATGATGTAAAAAGCGACGGCCAGCGCGAACAGGATGCCGCCTGCGATACCGCCGATGGTGAGATTGCGGACGAGCGCATAGCGGCGCTTGGCGGTTTCGTTTCCTTCTTTCGCGGCGTCCACCAGCAGTTGAAACAGCTCGCTGCGGGTGCCGTTGGCGGTATCGAAAGCGGGGTTGACCGCCTGCAGCGTCAGGCGCGTGGCTTCGTCGAATTTCCCGGCCAGAACGGCTTCCCGTGTAGGCAGGAAGCCCGTTTGCAGCATTTTCTTGCGTTCGGAAGCGTAACGCTCAGCCAGTTGCAAGCCTTCCGGGCTCAGCTTGTTGGCTGTGAATTGCGCCCACATCTGGCTGATTTCCTCGATGTTACGGCCAAGCTTGTCGGTATGTTTTGTGATGGGGTGGTCGTGTAATTTGCTGTTGGGGTTGGCGGGATCATGCTGCAGCGCAAGCAGGAGCTGGACGCGGTTGTCAACCATGCGCTCTCCAATTTTGACCAACTGCACGGTGGGAAGCAATTCCTCCTCATAAGTTTCCGTCAGGGAGTCCTGGAACATGCCGACGACGAACAAGCCGGTCGATCCGCTGCCGACCAACATGAGCGACATGAAAGCGGCGAGGAGAAAAAGGCGGGTGCTGATGGCGAAGCGGCTGAGCATGGTCTGGAAATCCCCCAATATGTTTTCGTTTTTTTGTGATCCCACTGAAAGGGTCAGGAAAAGCCTTGGGTTATTGTAGTGGATTCCCTGATGTCTTGGAATAAGGATTGTTCTTGGATGGGGGCTGAAACATCCGATATATAATCAAACAACTTAACGATCGGGGTTCCGCCTTGTCCGAAGCTGTAAAATCCGTCAGTCCGCAGGAGCTGGAACAGGCCTTCAGCCTCTTTAACGAGGCATCCGCGCAACTTACGGGGGCTTATCAGGAGTTGCAGGGGCAGGTGGAGCGCCTGACCGGTGAACTGGCGCTGGCCAATGGCGAATTGCGCCGCCAGTATCAGGAGAAGGAAGCGCTATCGCAACGCTTGGCGATGCTTTTGGCAGCATTGCCGGCGGGTGTGGTGGTGGTGGATGGCGCGGGTGTGATTCGCGAGGCGAATGCGGCGGCCACCCGCATGTTGGGGGATGGCCTGCTGGACAAGCCGTGGAGCCAGGTGGCCGCTCACAGCCTGCGTCAGACGCCCATGCCCCACGAATGGGAAATGACGGCGGCGGATGAAACGCTGTGCCGCCTGAATATTTCCGTTAGTCCATTGGCGGCGGGGGGTGGGCAGATCGTTCTGCTGCACGACGTGACCGAGGCCTATCAGATGGAGCAGGCCCTGCAGCGTCATCAGCGCTTGTCCGCAATGGGGGAGATGGCGGCCGGGCTGGCGCACCAGTTGCGTACCCCGCTGGCGACGGCGCTGCTTTATGCCGCCAATCTGACCAAACCCGGCTTGGCGGAGCCGGAGCGTATCCGGTTTTCCGAAAAAGCATTGGCGCGCCTGCGCCATCTGGAGCAGTTGATCCAGGGTATGCTGTCGTTCGTCAGAGGGCAGGGCGGCGAGCGGGAAGCGGTGGTGGTGTCCGATTTTCTGGCCGAGTTGCGTCAGATCATTGAACCGCAGATGGCGCAGCAGGGGGTGCAGCTGGGTGTGGATGACCGTAGTGATGGCTGCGCCGTGCACGGCGATCGCAAGGCCCTGGTGGGTGCCATGGTGAATTTGCTGGAGAATGCGTTGCAGGCCAGTAATGCCGGCGGCCGGGTGGTGTTGCGGGCAGAATTGACGGCCAAGGGCTGGCTGGCATTGACGGTGCGCGATAGCGGTCGCGGCTTTGATGCGGCACTGGAAGATAGGTTGTTCGAGCCGTTTTTTACCACTCGAATCGAGGGCACCGGGCTTGGTCTGGCAATCGTGCGCGGCGTGGCCGAGGCGCACGGTGGTACGATCGAGGCGCGTTCCGCGTCGGGAGAGGGCAGCGAGTTTGTGTTGCGTCTGCCGATATGAGTTCAACCCGGATTGTCCATTGGATGCATGTAGGAGCGCCGCCCCCGGCGCGAATGTGGCCGCAAATCGCGGCGAGGGCGCCGCTCCCACAGCGGTGTTTTGGCTCTAATGGATAATCTGGGTTCAAGGTTCAAAAGTGAAAACCCTACCGATATTGATTGTTGAAGACGATCGCGACCTGCGCGAGGCATTGTGCGACACCCTCGCGCTATCCGGCTATGAGGCGCTCGGCGTGGCCGACGGGTATGCGGCGCTGACCGAGCTTGCGCGGCGCACGGTGGGGCTGGTGGTGACGGATGTGCAGATGCAGCCGATGGACGGCCATACCCTGCTGCGCGAAATCAAGTCGGCTTACCCCCATTTGCCGGTTTTGCTGATGACCGCCTACGGCATGATAGACAAGGCAGTGGAGGCGATGCGTGCCGGCGCATGCAATTACCTCACCAAGCCGTTCGAGCCGGACAGGTTGCTGGCCGAGGTGACGCGTTACATGTTGCCCGCGCCGGCGGATGGGGCGGGCGAGGTGATCGCCGGGGACCCGCGCTCGCGTGAGCTGTTTTCCCTGGCGCAGCGGGTGGCCGGGACGGTTGCCACGGTCATGATTACGGGTGAGAGCGGCACCGGCAAGGAAGTGGTGGCGCGCTATATTCATCGTCATTCGCCGCGTGCGGGCGGGCCATTCGTGGCGATCAATTGTGCCGCCATTCCCGAAAATCTGCTCGAGTCGACCTTGTTCGGCCATGAGAAGGGCGCCTTCACCGGTGCCCAGCAGAGTCAGCCGGGCAAGTTTGAGCAGGCGCAAGGCGGTACCTTGTTGCTGGATGAGGTGTCGGAGATGCCGCTTGCGCTGCAGGCGAAACTGCTGCGCGTTTTGCAGGAGCGCGAGGTGGAGCGGGTCGGCGGGCGCAAGTGCATTGCACTTGACGTGCGCGTTCTGGCTACGTCCAATCGCGACCTTGAGGCCGAGGTGAAGCGTGGCGGATTCCGTGAGGACCTATACTACCGGCTCAATGTTTTCCCGCTCGTCATGCCTGCCCTGCGCGAACGCAGGGAAGATATCGTGCCGCTGGCGCGGCAATTCATCAGTCGTTTTGCCGCCAGCTTCGGACGTAGTGGTGTTTCCCTGTCCGAGGGCGCGGTAAGGCAATTGACGCAATATGGCTGGCCGGGTAACATCAGGGAGCTCGAAAACGTCATACAGCGCGCCCTGATTCTGGCGCCGGGGGATGTGATCGAGGCGCCTCACCTACACCTGCCCCAGGTGGCAATGGCGGTGCCGGCCCAAGAAGTGAACACCGTGAAAACGGAAATGGTGGCAGGCCACCCACTGGACATGAAATCGCTGGAGCGGGCGCATATTCTGGAGGTTCTGGAGGCGGTGAAGGGTTCGCGCAAGATGGCGGCGCAGCGTCTGGGGATGAGCGAGCGTACCTTGCGTTACAAGATGCAGCAGTACCGGGAAGAAAACGCAGCCTCCGGGCAGTTGCAGGATGATTAAGGGCTCGTTAATGGTTAACCATTAACGAGCCCTTAGGTATGGTTTTTGCTTCATTGTTGCGCATAAACTGATGCCGGAGAGATTTTAGCCATGAACATACAGGGAATTGACCAACTCCTCAGCCAGATGCAGGCGACTGCCGCCGTGGCCGCAGGCGGAAGCGCGCAGGCGACAGAAGGCGGCACGGATTTTTCCGCCATGCTCAAGTCGTCCATTGACCAGGTCAACAGCGCACAGCGGGAATCGTCCGACATGGCGAAGAATTTCGAGCTGGGCAATACAGACGCCAGTCTGCAGGAAGTCATGGTTTCCCTGCAGAAAGCCAACGTTTCCTTCCAGGCGATGGTGCAGGTGCGCAACAAGCTGGTTTCCGCGTATCAAGATGTCATGAACATGTCGGTATGACGCTTCTGAGCGACCCACAGAGATTTTATTTTTTTTTCTCCCCGCTGCATTTCGCAGGGGTTAATCGACTCAGAGTTCATCAATGGCAGTAGCTGTCCAGGAAAATGCTTTTGGCGGGATGCTGGAAAGACTCGGCCAGTTAAGCAATCAGCGCAAGCTCGGCCTGATGTTCGGCATCGCCGCCATTATCGCCTTGGTGGCCGGCTCCTGGATGTGGTCCCAGACGCCCGATTACCGGGTGCTCTACAGCAACCTTTCCGACCGCGACGGCGGCTCGGTCATCGACTCCCTGCAGCAGATGAACGTCCCCTACAAGATGGCGGATGGCGGCGGGGCCATTCTGGTGCCTTCCAATCAGGTTTACGAGATGCGTTTGCGTCTCGCCTCGCAGGGTTTGCCTAAAGGCAGTGTGGTGGGCTTCGAGTTGATGGACGGCCAGAAGCTCGGCATGAGCCAGTTCCAGGAACAGGTCAACTATCAGCGTGCTCTGGAAGGGGAAATCACCCGTTCCATCCAGTCGCTTTCCGCCGTGCAGGCAGCAAGGGTGCATCTTGCCATTCCCAAGCCCTCGGTATTCGTCCGCGATCAGCAGAAGCCCAGCGCCTCCGTTTTGCTCAGTCTTTATCCGGGCCGGACCCTGGATGCTGCCCAGGTCAGCGGGATCGTGCATCTCATCGCCAGCAGCGTGCCCGAATTGCCGGTGAAAAACGTGACGCTGGTGGACCAGAACGGCAACCTGCTGATCGCGGCGGGTGCCGAGGGAGCGGATGCGCATGCCGGGCTGGACCCGACTCAACTGGATTATCTGCACCAGGTGGAACAGAGCTACGTCAAACGCATCGAAGCCATTCTGACGCCACTCGTCGGGCAGGATAACGTCAAGGCGCAGGTGGCGGCGGATCTCGACTTCGCCAAGATCGAGCAGACCGCGGAAACCTATAAACCGAACCCGGTGCCGAACGAGGCCGCGATCCGCAGTCAGCAGATGAGTGAAACGGCCGGTGATGCGGGGAAGCCGGCGAGTGGCGTGCCGGGTGCCATGTCGAACCAGCCGCCGGGTGCGGCGAGCGCACCGATTAGCGCAACGGGTTCGCCGACGGGTGGGGCCGCGGCGGGCTCTGCAGCGAGTGGGGCGGGTGCACACAAGGAGTCGACCGTCAACTTTGAAGTGGATAAAACCATCCAGCATATCCGCCAGCCGGTGGGCAGCGTCAAGCGCCTCTCGGTGGCGGTGGTGGTGAATAACCGCAAGGTGGGAGGAGGCAAGGACGCCAAGACCAAGCCTCTCTCCGCAGCGGAACTTGCCCAATTGCAGAACCTGGTCAAGGAGGCCATGGGCTACAACCAGGCGCGCGGCGACACGCTGAACTTGGTTAATGCCGCCTTCAGTGCCGGCGACGTGGAAGAGATTCCGTCCGCTCCGCTGTGGAAGGAGCCGGGCAATATTTCCCTGGCCAAGGAGATCGCCAAGAATCTGCTGATCGCCGCGCTGCTGTTTTATCTGGTCTTCGGCGTGATTCGTCCGATCCTGCGCGACCTTGCGCAGCCGGTTCATGCCGGGCCCCATCATGTCGCCGAGGAGGGCGAGGAGGGCGAGGAGACGGCGGAAATTTCACCACAAGCCGCTGCCCGCGCAGCGCAGGCGGCGGGCTATGAGGAGAATCTCAAGGCCGCCAAGGAATTGGCGAAGCAGGACCCCCGGGTAGTCGCGAGCGTGGTCAAGGATTGGGTAGGGGGCGGAGAATGAGTGACGAAGGCCTGCTCAAGAGCGCGATTCTGCTCATGTCCCTGGGCGAGGAAGAAGCGTCTGAAGTGTTCAAATTCCTCGGCCCCAAGGAAGTACAGAAAATCGGTACGGCGATGGCGACGCTGAAAAACGTCAAGCGTGATCAGATCGAGGGCGTGCTCCACGATTTTCGCAAGGAAGCGGAAGAGAAGACCACCTTGGGCATGGCCAACGACGAATATATTCGCTCCGTGTTGACCAAGGCGCTGGGCGGCGAACGGGCAGGACACCTGATCGACCGTATTCTGTCGGGCGGCGACACGGCCGGCATCGAGAGTTTGAAGTGGATGGATGGCGCGGCGGTGGCCGAACTCATCAAGAACGAGCATCCGCAGATCATCGCCACCATTCTGGTGCACCTGGATCGCGATCAGGCCAGCGAGGTGCTGAACTTCTTCACCGAGCGTTTGCGCAACGATGTCATCCTGCGCATTGCCACGCTGGACGGTATCCAGCCGGCAGCGCTGAGAGAGTTAAATGACGTGTTGACCAAGCTGCTCGCCGGCAACACCAATATCAAGAAAACCGCCTTGGGCGGGGTGCGTGCGGCGGCAGAGATGCTCAACTTCATGGGTACGGCTAACGAAACTTCCGTCATCAACAGCATTCGCGATTACGATCCGGAACTGGCGCAGGGTATCCAGGACGAAATGTTCGTGTTCGATAATCTGATGGATATCGACGACCGTTCGATCCAGTTGCTGTTGCGCGAGGTGCAGTCGGAATCCCTGATCCTGGCGCTCAAGGGGGCAACGCCGGAATTGCGCGAAAAAATCTTCAAGAACATGTCGTCGCGTGCCGCTGAAATGCTGCGCGACGATCTGGAAGCTAAAGGCCCGGTGCGCCTTTCCGAAGTCGAGGCCGAACAGAAAGAAATCCTCAAGGTCGTGCGCCGCCTGGCGGACGAAGGGCAGATCGTGCTTGGAGGTAAAGGCGATGAGCAAATGGTCTGATTTTTCATACTGCCTGAGCACGCATGTCTAACATCGTCCCCAAGGAACAATTAAGCGCCTACCAGCGCTGGGAAATGGATGCGTTCGATGAAACGCATGCGGCAAGCGCTGTAGCGCTTCCCACCGCAGAAGCCATCGAGCAGATTCAGCAGCAGGCGCATCAGGAAGGCTATCAGGAAGGCTATCAGGAAGGACTGCGGCAGGGCAGGGAGGCCGGGTATCGCGAGGGCGGGGAACAGGCTCTGCAGGAGGCGCAGCGCTTGAACCAGTTGCTGGTCAAGGTGAATGAAACGCTGCGACAACTGGATCAGGAGATGGCACAGCAGATGCTGGAATTGGCGCTCGGCATCGCCAGACAAATGTTGCGTCAGGCTTTGCCCGTGCTTCCGGAACTGGTGTTGCCCATCGTGCAGGAGGCCATCAATAGCCTGCCTCAGGCCAATCAACAGCCGCAATTGATTCTGCACCCGCAGGATGCGGCACTGGTACGTTCGTGTCTTGAGACGGAACTCGCCCACGGCCACTGGCGCGTGGTGGAAGACAGTCAGATAACCCGAGGTGGTTGCCGTCTTGAAACCGCGCAAAGCGAACTGGATGCCACGCTGGAAAGTCGCTGGAAGCGAGTGTTGGAATCGCTCGGTCAGAGCGGAGACTGGCTCGGTCCAATAGCCCCGAAATGAACCTGATCCAGAACTGGCAAAGCTATCTGCACGGTTGCCAGGGAGTGGCGGAAACGACGCCGCCCTGGGTGGTGACGGGCCGCCTGACGCGGGTGACCGGCCTGGTAATGGAGGCGGTGGGACTCAAGCTGGCGGTTGGGAGTAGCTGCATCATTTCGCTGGCCGATGGACATAATGTCGAGGCGGAAGTGGTCGGATTCTCTGGCGAACGCCTGTTGCTGATGCCTTCCACCGATGTTTACGGCCTGACGCCGGGCGCCAGGGTGACGCCGGTGCTTGGCACCGTGCCGGCAGTGCCGCGCGGGGGTGGGGGCTTTATTCCGCACCGCCGTGCCGAGGACCGCGCCAAGCATGTCGCCGTGGGCGACAAGCTGCTGGGCAGGGTAATCGATGGGGCAGGGCGTCCGCTCGATGACCTTGGGCCATTGCAGACGGATCATGTCATGCCCTTGCAGAGCCGGCCTATCAATCCCCTGTCCCGGGCGCCGATTCGTCATGTGCTCGATGTGGGCGTGCGTTCCATCAATGCCCTGCTTACGGTTGGAAGAGGGCAACGCATGGGCTTGTTCGCCGGCAGCGGTATCGGCAAGAGCGTGTTGCTGGGCATGATGGCGCGTTATACCAGCGCAGACGTGATCGTGGTGGGGCTGATTGGCGAGCGCGGACGCGAGGTCAAGGAATTCATCGAAAACATTCTCGGCGCGGAAGGCCTGGCGCGTTCGGTGGTGGTGGCCGCTCCCGCCGATGCGCCGCCACTGCTGCGCTTGCATGGCGCGGCCTACGCAACGGCAATCGCGGAATATTTTCGCGACCAGGGCAAGCATGTCCTGCTGATCATGGACTCCCTCACGCGCTACGCCATGGCGCAGCGTGAAATTGCGCTTGCGATCGGCGAGCCGCCGGCTACCAAGGGCTATCCGCCATCGGTTTTCGCGAAACTGCCGCAACTGGTGGAGCGGGCAGGTAACGGCAGAGATGAGGGTGGGTCCATTACCGCGTTCTATACCGTCCTGACCGAAGGCGACGACCAGCAGGATCCCATTGCGGACAGCGCACGCGCCATTCTCGATGGCCACGTGGTGCTGTCGCGCGCTTTGGCGGATCAGGGGCATTATCCCGCCATCGACATCGAAGCGTCCATCAGCCGGGCCATGACCGAATTGATCAGCCCGCAACAACTGGAATGGGTGCGTCGCTTCAAGATGTTGTATTCCCGTTACCATCGCAGCCGTGACCTGATCAGTGTCGGGGCTTATGTAAAGGGTGGCGACCCTTTGCTGGACGAGGCGATCACGATGTATCCGCGCCTCGAGGCCTTCCTGCAGCAAAGCATGAGGCAGCAGGTCAACGCGGAGGAGAGCGTGGTTCAATTGGCCCAATTGCTGGGCCATTAACCCGGATATTTCATAAATTGACACGTGCCCTTGCTGGTCTTTTGTTTCGTATGAGAATTTTATTCAGTCGGGCGTATTAATAACTACGCCACTCCTTCACAAAACGAAGTTTCAGTGAAGGCTAACCTTCAGGTTATGCCGTAACTAAAATTCCCCTACAAAACAAAATCCTGCGCAATCATCACGTGAATTTATGAAATGTCCGGGTTAGAGCTGGGGTAAGAAAATATGGCGCGTAAATTCCCGCTGCAAATCCTGCTGGACCTGTCCCAGAGTCATGCCGATGCTGCTGCAAAAAGCTTGCTGGCGCTGAAAGTACGTTGGCACGAAGCAGAGGAAAAGCTCGGGCAGCTTCTCGCTTATCGCGAGGGCTATCGGGACAGGTTGCGCGATTTGGCGTCATCGGCTGCCGCACTGCGTGACTTCCAGCTCTTCATGGTCAAGCTGGATACGGCAATCAAGTTGCAGCAGGACGAAGTTGCGCGCTGTCAGTCACGCTGGAACACCGGGCAACAGGAATGGTTGCGGCAACGCGGCAAGGTCAAGGCTTACGATGCCTTGTCGGCGCGTCATAAGCGCGCCGAGGAGAAGCGCGAGGAAAGCATGGAGCAGAAGGAGCAGGACGAATTTGCCACTAAACAGGATCAGGGGCGCCGGACCGAGGGTGAATGAATCTGCTAGGCATGTATGTTGCTTTGGGTTCCATGAACCGAAACCGAACCAAAGAAGAGGTGCTGCATGCAAGCCGCTGCTGTTGCAAAAATAATGTCTCAAGTGCCTGCTGGCGCAGGGACTGTCGCGAGCGATGCGGCAGCGACAGATGGGGTGGATTTTGCCGCGCTATTGGCGGCGCAATTTCAGGGGATGGACGGAACTGC
>JAUYFW010000048.1 GCA_030690835.1 Sulfurimicrobium sp.
GATTGCGTCATGGTGAATATGCCTGAGTGTTATGTGGGGTCGCTTTCGATGGAGCTTTTTACCACAGCCACCCTATGCCGGGCAGCAAAAAAATCAAATATGCGGATAAGGCAGTTGCATCGTTGATAAAAGGCAGGCTGACTCGCGAAGTTCGTGCTCACGGATTTTCTTCAGCGCCCAATTCACGCTCGACCTGCTCGATACACGGCAAGCAGGTCAATTGTGCAAGCATCGCTTGCACAAATTCGTTGTAAAGAAAGCTTTTACTGCTGACTCGGGGAGGGCATTTCAAGCAAGCCCGTTACGCCATCGATTTCTTCGGACGAGTAGCAGCCTTGCGTTTAGCGGGCGGCGCGGCTGCATCGACATTTTCCAGTGCCGCCGCAACGGGCGGTGCCAGATAATTCGCTTTGCTCACTACCGGCTTGCCGCTCTTGGCTTCCAGCGCCTTGCGCGCATCGCCTGCAATGGTGCCGCCTTCCTTGGCCGCCGTGCGGTTGTCGGCAAAGCCTTTGGCCTCTTTGCGCCGGGCGATTTCCGTAGTGCCGGCCTCGCCCAGCATGGTGAAGATCAGCTCCAGATCGGTCATGTGGTCGCGCAGGTTATTGCCGGTCTTGACCTTGTCCAGCTCCGCCTTGGGTGAAGGGATGGATTGGATAATGCGGAACAGAGTTTCGGTGTTGGCGGCGTCAGTGTCCCGTTGCTTCCCGTCTGGGGCGGTGAGTTTCGGAAAGAATACCCACCACATCGATGACCGAAAACCACCACTCGTTTTCATGCCACGCACGACGGATCGCTTTCTCCTGAAAGACGGCAATGTGATTTGCCGGTTCAGATGGCTGGATTTTCTTGCTCATGGTCTGTACTCGACGATGGCCTTGAAATTTCGGATGCGAATGCTTTGCAACCTCATGATGCTACCCCTTGAATCATCTCGGTCAACTTGACGAAAAAACGGTGCATATTTTCATGGATTTCTTCGGCATTCATGGCCGCAGCCACGTTCTCACGTATCAACATTAGTGATGGGTCGCCCTGCCGGAGTGTATGAAAGAGCGAATCGTCGTTCTCGAACAGGATGCGCTTACCGTCCACCACCTCGAAAACATTGGCAGCCACGTTACGCCAAGTTTTGCCGGGGGGTAATGTCAGATTCTGTCCGCCAAAGAAATCAGCGATGGCCTGCAAGGCGCTCTGAGCAAATAGGTCGCCCTCGTCGCAGGTCAGCGCGCGAAGTGCCGCGCGTTTCCATGCGTCTGGCACCAAGAGATAGTTCTCGATATTTTTGCGTTTCCATTCCGCCAGGGTTGGATTATCGGGAGGAGGATGAAAGGCCGTAGCACTATCGTCGTGGTCGAACAGCATCAAACGCTTGGCGCCGGGGATGATCTGCTTCAGGGCGGCGAAGTGCTCGTCAGCTTGTTCAAGCATGTTTTTCTTGCCACCGCCCCCCATGGTCTTGAAGCAGACCTTGTCGATTTCGGCCAAAGCCCCGCATGAGGAGGCCCAGGCGCGAAGAAGGCGCTCGTCGCTTTCGCCCTCCACATAGAGGATGTAGGGTGAAGCCATCAACTGCATGATTTCTTCGTTCGACACATCCGCCATGGCGCGCAATACGTCTGGCGTGGACTGAATGCGCATCGGCGCCTGCTTGAGCAGGGAGATAATCTGGCTGGCATCCACTCCCTTGGCAAATTCTTCGGAGTGGGTGGCAATCAGAAATTGCGTGTTCCTTTCGGCGGATTTCAGCTTGAAGTAATCCAGAATTTCCCGCTGCAAATTGACATGCAGATGGGCATCCGGCTCGTCCAGGAGGATGGTGGTTGGCTGATAGCCATACAGGAAAGCCAGCAAGGTCAAAGTCTGGTGAAAGCCGCTACCGCCGGCAATGATGTCGTAATCCTTGCTGTTTTGGCGGTATTCGACGGTGATGTAAACGTCCTTGCCTGATTCATATTGTGGTTTGGAAATTTTTACCGAGAACCAGCGCTCGACAACGGCAACCAGTTCCAGCCAGTCCGCAGGCGGTGCGTAGTTTTTCGCAACCCTCCCGTCCTCACCTCTGAGCGGGGTTGGGCACACCCGCAGCAATAGATTGCGTAGCACACTGCCAGGCTGACCTTTACCGGCTTGCTGGCGAATCGGGGCATCGTCCAGTCGTTTTTCGGTCGGCTCCAGGCCGGAAAAAGGCGGAACGTAAGCGATTTTCGGCAAATTCCCCTGCTGTTCGCAGGCGCGGAACTTGGCCCAGCCGCTGGTAGGGATGGCGTAGATGGTTTGTGGCGAGTGGTAGCGCAATTCAACACCGAATTCATCGGTTTCGCCGCTCTCACGCCGCCACTCGACCAAGATCTCGATCAGGATAAACACCTGCTTCGGCTTGCCATTTTCAGTGGGGTAAGCACGGTCTGTCCTGTCCTTCCAAAGCAGGTTGAATTCCGGCAAGGGCAGCGCGGTAAAGTTGGGCAAAACCACCTGAATGCCCTTCGATCCGCCACGCTTGGAGCGATGAAATTCATCCACGCAAAACTGCCAGATGGCCAGCGCCTGGAGCACCGTACTTTTGCCGCTGTTATTGCGCCCGACCAGCAGGTCGAATTGCGTGAAGTCGTAAGTCTGTTCGCCGACGTTCTTGAAATTTCGCAAAATCAGACGCTTAATCATTTGATCAATCCTCTCTCGACATCGCGGTAAGCGTTCAATGCCGCTATTTTGACAGGCTCAGGCGCCAGCGGGAAGGTCGTCGGCACGTGGGTAATTACGTCCAGGCTGTAGTGCTTGGTGCAGTACTGCTTGCCGTTGGCGGCAGTTGTAAAGAAATCCTTTACTACTGATTCGGGAGCCAATTCCCCTTCGGCGAATACGTTGCGGATGTGCTGGCCGACGTTCTGCTTGGTGGTCAGGAACAAATCGGCCATCTGGTTCTGGTTCAGCCAAACAGTATCGCCTGCCATGCGAACCTCGTCGCGGGTGGTGCCGTAGTCGGTTTGGTAGAGCAGTATTTCAGAATCAGATTGGCGTTTCATTTTTTCGCGACAAAATCAAGAAAGGTTATCACCAGCCATGACCGCTCTTCGGTGGTGTTGGCGAAAAGAAGCTCGTTCACACCATCTGCTTTGACCATTCGCTACACAGCTTACGAAACGACCGACTACCTTCAATCGCCTGTTGCAAATCCATCAGCGCCGAGAAGGCGGATTGGTCGGTGGTTTCGCGGTAGGTGCCGGATGCCATGCGCTCGCCAAGCCATCCCTTGGCATCGCGTGGGCGCTCAGCTTCGAAATTCTGTGGAGAGTCAAACGTAAACCCGCGCTGTCCATGCAGCGACTCGGCGGAGGCGAGAAACCATGCCTCATATTCCCGGTTAGCCAACACCACAGACACACGCCGGTGAGGGACGATACCGCGTGCGCGCTCCAGTACCTGTGCGCCCAGTTCAGCCGGGCAGTCATCGTCCGCATCAAGCAACACCAGTATCCACCCGGATTCACCGCACTTGGCAGCAGCCAGAAGCAGCATGCGGCGAAACTCCTCCTCGCGGTTCAAGAAACGGTCACGCCGCACGCGAATGGGCGGCAGCACATTAAAGTTTCTCTCGGGTGACTGCCACGCCCCCACACGACGCAGCAAAATCGGCAAGGCGGCGACTTCACCATCGCCTTCGACGATAGATGCGATGACCGTCATTGATCGACTTCTCCGAAAAGATCGGGTTGCTGATTATCCTGCTCGGCCAGCACTGTCGGGTCCGGTGCAATCTGATTGAGTCGTAGTAGTTCACCCGCCGTAAAGAGATGATCCCGCATCGTGCAGCGGGACGCCTCATCCAGCGGCGCAATACGCGTCTCGCCGGCATTCGCTACCACGGCAAGCAATGTGTTCGAATTCAATGAGCGGTCATCAAGTAAATCCGGGCTGTGGCTGGTAACAATGACCTGCGTCTTCTCGGATGCACGTTGCAGCGCCTCCCGCAATACTGAGGAAGCCGCTGGGTGCAGCGCAGTTTCTGGCTCCTCTATACCGATCAACGAAGGCGAATAATCGGCGTTGCCCTGGAACAAGGCTGTCAGCACACCCAGTGCCCGCAGGGTACCGTCTGACATATTCTGTGCCAGAAAATGCCAGGGATACTTGGCGCCCGCCATGTCCTGCCGGAACTCCAATGTCTCCATCGGCCCAATCGATTTGCGCGTCACACCATGCACCATCGGCACGACGATCTGTAGATATTCCTCAATGATGCGCATTGATTCAGGCGGGTCGGCGCGTTCCAGGTGGCCGATAACGCTTGCGATATTTTCGCCTGCTGGTTTGAGCAGGCGCCCATCCTGCGGCTTTTGTAGTTCGCGTATCAGTTTCGGGTTGAGGTTGTAGAAACCCATCGCGGTGAGTGCGTCGAAGACGGGCCGGAACACCAACAAGCCCGAAGCGCTTACCAACGCAAGGCGATCTGACGTCACAACGGGAAACGTTGTCTCGCTGCTCGCTCTGAGTTTGCCGCGGTCAAGCTGAAAGAAAGGGCCTCTGCCAATACCACTGAGCACACATTCTTCGGTCAGCACCTCATAACCCCGTCCGGGTAGGGCACCCACATTAAAGGCGTAGTACCCCGATTGACCACTGCGCAGCCGGAACTCCAGGCGGATGCCGAAATGGGTCGGGTGGCCACTTGACCGGCGACGCACTTCCGACAATCCACCGCGTTCGTTGAGCGCATTGTCGAGCGATCCAGACAGCGCATCGCGCACCAGATGCAACGCATCGAGAAAATTGCTCTTACCCGATCCGTTGGCGCCCACCAGATAGGTCAGGGGGCCAAGCTGCACGTCGCAAGTGGCGATGCTCTTATAATTGCGCAACACCACGCGGGTTAGAAAGTTCGATGTGGCCATTCTGGCTCCTTGTTATGTCGGTTGCTCATTATTTCAGTACGCGACGGATCGCTGTTTCCTGAAAGACGGCGATGTGATTCGCTGGTTCAGTGGCCCCAATACGCTTGCCCATTATTGCCTCCTTTCGCTATTTAATTTCTTTGCTACCAAATTGAAATATCACGATGAGCTCGTGCTACTCGCTTGTTGCCTTACGAACACGGAACTGGGTAACGGGTGGCGATGCTCTTCAGAAAACAACTTGATTGATTTCTCCAGACGGGCTTGCCCGGTATTCCAGACCAGACGATGCAGCAAACCACCCGTGGCCCGAGCGGCATCCAATGCGCGCTCGTCCTGATGCAGAAAAATAAGCAACGAAAGTGGGCGCTGTAACGATCCGGTACGGTGGAGACGCAACAATGACTCCATAAGTCGGCAAAGATCCCGGAAAGTAGTTTGGTCCATGTCGAGAGCTGGGTCATCGAGTGCCAGCACTGCATGACGAAACCGTCCTTGGCTGATATAGCGCACCAGAAACCATGCCAGACCCAAGGAAAGAGTCTCGGCTTTGTTAAGGACATAACGAGCCAGTCTTGGCCCACCTTCGACATCCAGCACCAACCGGGCTTCCTGCTTACCGCGTCGGCTCTCGACCTGCATATCCAGATCACCCAATATCTGCCACGGTGCCGGAGTAAGGTTCATGACCAGTTCTCGCCATAGCCCGCCCATAGTCTGCGGCAGGTGTTCATCCAGCACGGTAGCAAGCCGGTCTTTCAGCTTGCTCGTGACTTTCTTCCAGGCATCCGGGAGTTGAAACCCGGTTTCCATGTCCTTGTAGGCGGACTGTAGATGGCCGACTATGGCTGCGATCTGCTCTTCCTCATTTTCGCTATGGGCAAACTGGGGGGGCACAGGTAACCGACCAACCGTATCCACCCAAGCCAGGCAGCGGCTGCGCTCCTCCGATTTTGTCAGCATGTCATCCAGGCTAATCCCATCCGGAAGATGAGGCGACAGGGCCAATCGTATCGCTGCTTGATCGCTATCCGTCAGGGGGCAACGTGTCTGATCCAAAACCTGAAGCTCTTTGTCCAGTGTTGTCAGCTTGGCTTGAATTTCAGCGTACTGTTTGCGCAGCATCGCCAGGGTATCGTTGTTGGCGGCGCGCACTGCATCCACTGAGGCGAGGATGCCACCTCGCTCGGAAAAATCGGTATCGCAGGTTGGACAATGCTGCTCTCCGGATTCCTTCCACGGACCGCGCAGAAACTGCTGCAAGGTCTCAAAATGGCGTTCTCTTTCCCGATACACCAGACCTTGCCGAGTCAGCTTTTCCAGTTCATCTGCGTATTGCGTACGCTGAAGTTGCTTGCCTATAACGTTCTGGTTGTCAGTGCTTGCTTGCACTACCTGTTGCTCGGTCAACCAGCGGCCCCACATCTCGACCTTGCTCGCCAACTCTGTTGGCCATTCCGAACGTAGTTGCACAACTGACGTGAGAAATTGATCTGCCGCCTGCCGCGCCTGCCGTACCGGCACCAAGAAGGCGCGTATCTGAGTAACCGGTTCTTCTGCCGACGTGAGTTTTCCGAGACCTACTGAAAAATCCCCCAAGCGTTGTGACCCCGATTGTATGTCTGCTGCAATCCGACCCGCTTGCGCGGTATGAGGGCTCCAGACCCAAGCTTCTTTTTGCAGCATCGCCAACAAGTGTGCTGGCGTTGATACGACATCGCGCAACTGGATTTCGGCCACTTTTCCCCGCGCTGTTTCCTGCTTGGTTACAGCGCCCGGCCTGTCCAGACCCAAGCGGGTGAGCATATTTTTCAAGTTGCTTTGAGCCTGCGCCAACTCGCCCTCTGCGTGTTCGCGCAGATCGTCGGCAAGCCCCGAGAACTCGCCCATAATTTCTGCAGCGAGGCCGATTGCCTTCTGGTCGATGAATTCGTTCGTATCTTCTTGAGAGAGCAGATTTCCGGACAGTCTGCGCGTTTCGAGTCGATCTATTAAAATGGGTATCTCTTCTTCATTCAGATCAATTCTTGGTCGAGTACCATCTTGCCCAAACGGTGCTAGATAACGCTCCAGATATTCGCGCTCTTTCTTGGTAGTGGTGATATCCGGGTCATCAAGAAAATCCTGAGCACGTTGCGATGTGCCGCGAAGCGCGAACTCCAGTGCCTCGAACAAATTGCTCTTGCCAGTGCCGTTTGGGCCATGGATTACGACTGACTGAGCAACATCGCTGGAAAAATGAAGGGCAACCTCTTGAATATTTCTGAAGTTACGGACTGCAAGTTCTCTCAACTGCTTCGGTTCGTCAGACACCCCATTGGGTTTTATATTCTGATCTGACTTCCCCCGCTCCAGTCTTGCTTCAACCTGACGTGCCAAGCGACGCTCCAGGTCATCGGAAAACTGTTCGGAAAACCCTGTCATGGCACCGCGCACCCGTGCATCCGCACTGGACCATTGGAAGACCATGTCGGTCGACTTCATCCCCAATACTGTGCGCGTCCGCAGCAATAGGCGTGGCAGACCGTGATCTTGCACAGATGATGTCCAGTCCTCTGCGGAATTGCGAACTACGGCATCAACCGGAAGCTCTTCCATGTACGCAGTATCGCACCGCAGGATGGAAACATTTTTCTGCCAGTCCAACTTATCTGCATCGTCCACCAGCCAATGAATCATCACCCGCCAGCTTCCGTTTGGATCAGCGTCACTCTCACCCAAGCGGCGCGGCAGCAGACGCGAGCGATAGGCGATGGCCTTCGCCACCTGTGCCCGGATATCTGTGCCTTCGTTCTCCTTCCCGCGTGTGGTGAAACGAAGCAGAAACAGGGCGATGCCAACATCCGGGTCGAGCAACACTCCATGCAGGCCAGTTTCGCCGGTTGGTGAAAGGTCGCCATCCACCCAGAGCCATCCGGGTCTTTGGGCTGAATAACCGTCGGCCAAGCAGTCGAAATCCGGATAGAGGTCGCGATAGCTGCTTGCCAGGAATGCTCTGACGGCTTCAATGGCTTTCATAGCTCACCTCATACAGATCGTTGATCAGAAGGATATTGGTTGGGTCGGCGAAAGACGGAACGGGCATGATGGCTGACAGACTCTGCCGCAGAGCTTCTCCGCGCTCTCTGCACTCCGCGTCCAAGCCAATTGACCAGACGGCCACGCGCTGCACATAGCCCAGCTTTCCACGTAACGCATCCACCAAAGGTCGCAAGGCACGCAACTCATTCAGGTCGCCCCAACAAGGCAGCGGAATGACCAGTGTGCCTGTCTCCTTATGGAACAGTCCACCAGGAAAGTCCTGAGCATCAAAACCAGCGCCCAGTGCTGGTATAGCGTTAAGCATCCTGATGGCCGCTTGCAGATCGTGACGAGGTACGTGACAGTAGTTAAGCGGGATGTATTCATCGCGGCGCTCCAAGTCTATTCGGTGACTAGGCATCTGAACGGCCTCCACTAAGCCTGCGCTCCAGCAAAGCCTCGTCCAGGTAGGCAGGAATTCATCGGCCCAGGCAATAAAGAAGCTCGCGGCAGGGGTCAGAACTGCCGAGCGCCAGTCAGTGCCGTTCATGTCGCGAATTGAGTTGCCTCCACGTTCTCCTTCCAACCGATCAAGCGTGTATAGCGCTTGTTGCCAGAGAAAAACATCGTCCCGATTTGGTGAGTCCGCAAGTGGAAAATAAATCTTCTTACGCTGGAAACCGGCGATTCGGCAAGCGGCACGATGTCCAGTACTGAGTTTTATGTCTGCGATTGCAATGCTGGTACCAGTTGAGCAAAAGCTGGGAAAAAGTTCCCGCTTCAACGATTTTTCCCCCATGCTCCAACCGAACAACAGATTGAACCTGCCGGAGACATCGCTTTTTAAAACGGCGAAGAACAGTTGGTCTTCCTGTTTGGCTTTGGGGTAGGGGCTTCGATTGTGCAACTCCCGTTTCCCTACCATGAGCCGATAGCTTAGTTCATCAGCCTTCTTTGGATTGGTGTTTTCGGCATCATGAGCCTCACGCAAGGCACGCACGCAGCCATGCGGCTTGTGGATATTCATAGCCTTGAGATTGGTGCTGCGCTGGAAATAGACGCTGTGGACATGGGTGGCGTAGTGGTTCTTCTCCCAGGGCGACTTGAAACGCGGCTCGACACTGGGCAAGCCGATTTGCTCAAGGGCATTCTCCAGGATGCAGTCCCAGTTGAATGACCAGATACTGTGCCAGAGCCCTTCCTTGGCGAACCGGGCGATCACCCGATGACGAGGTGCATTTCCCCGAAAGTCGATCTCAGACTTGCCCCACCAGCGCGGGCCGGTCAACAACCCCAGAGCTTCCGCAAATCGCAGTTTGGGGAGAGCTTCCCCGCGTTTCTTTAATTCATCTAACACAGCATCGGCCCATGCATACAGACGGGCAGCTTCCTTAACGCCAGCGAACAGGGTGTGATCGATGGTGCCCTCAATATTGAGTTTCCGTTCGACGTTTTCATGTTCCTGCTCATACAACATGGCGGCCGCTGGAACGGCGCCCACCGAAAGACCGGCACCGCAAAACAATACCGATGGGCGCCCCGGGTTACGCAACTCGTCAAGGATGTGAGCTGTCATGTCAGAGCTTCGGTGAGAGTAACTGGGGTGTTGGTATTCCTAAACGCTGTCAGGCAATTGCAAGGGTAGTCCTGCGCAAGTAGCCCCTCCTGCTGGAGCAGGAACCATGTCTCGCTAAACGGCATCGGACAGCTTCCTCTCTCTCAACAATGCAGCGAGCGGGCTATCGGCGGCGACATGGGGAACGATGATCTCTGTGGCCAGCGCGAGTACCAAGCGGTTGCGCGCCAGCGCGGTTTCGCGGGTGGTGTGGGTAACGATGGGGGCGAAGGCGGTGACGACCAGCATCCGGCCACTGGTCAGGGGTTCGCGTTCTTCGGGCGTGGGGCGATAGTCGGTCATGCCGCGTGCCAGCACTTTCACCACTCGGCCATCGCGGCGCTGGGCGGAGCGCAACACCTGCTGTTCCAGCGGCGAGTGGAAACCGCTGATGATGACCCGGCCAGCCTTCGCCCATTCCGGCACGAGGTCGAGCGTTTCGAGCAGGACGTGGCCGGGACACTCGCGGGATGAGATGAGGCCAAGCAGCGGTTCGTCGAGTAGCGCCACGTTGCCGACACTAGCCAACTGCTCAGGCGCGTCGGCGCCGAGTCGGTCGCGCAGGATGGCAGGCAGGAATACGGGCGCGGGCTTCATTCTTCGTCGTCGGCCCCTGCGCCCATGCGAATTTTGAGATCGTAGTTGACGATAAAATCTAGCTCCACTTCATTCATGCCATAGTGCTCTGCAAGAAGAGTATCAATCTCGTCAACAATGTGCTTCGACAAACCCCAGTTGAATTCCTGAAATTCAGTTTTCCCTCTTCGACTGATAACGGCGTTCTTCTGATAATCACTCATCAAGCGCGAAAAGAGTTCGTCCGCCCGATGGAGGGAAGATACCGATGGTTTTCCGAGAGGAAATTGGTGGACATCGTCGAGAGTCAGATTCCGGCAATTCCCTAATGAGAAGAACCGGTAAAAGTACAGGGAACTGCTTACGATACATCCAATGAAGGAAGCCTCTTGGCGCCCCACTGCGCTAAGTTCCCTAATGTGGTGCACTGATCTCGTGGCCGTCGGTGATCGAAAGTACGGCTCAAAATCCATCATCCTTATCCAATAGCCCGGCGTCCGATGGAAAAACAAGGGGGAAAAGCCTCGCCCCATCAGCCATGTCCCTACTTTGTTACCAGAGGCTTTCTCCAGCTTCTCAAGAGCCGAGCGTGCAATTGGCGATCCGCACTTTGCTACAGGGGAATCATTGCATGGGTAAGGTAGCGGGCAATATGCCAATGCTTGGAAGAGATGAGGCCGTTCGTCCACATACCACTGGTGGTATTTCGTGGATAAAATTTGGCCGCGTTTTTCTCCACCCTTGTGCGCAACGAAAATGGTTAGGCGTTGTTCGACCCCCTCGAACAGCTTTGCGGGCCTAATCGCGTAGCTACTGAACCATGTGACTTGGTAACTCGTTCGGATAGTTTCTCGTACAGAACCGGTTTCAGATACGCTGATAGCAGCAATAGGGACGATTAGCCCAACATTCCCATCTTGAGCCACTAGGACACCGGAACGCTCAATCGTATAGGCGTAGAGATTTCCAGAGTCCTCTGTTTTGAACCCATGGATTGAGTACGTTGAACGAATCTTCGAGTACTCCACATACGGCGGATTTCCGATCACGACATCAAACCCACCCTCGCGCATCACACCGTAAAACTCTGCGAACCAGTGAAAGGGTTGGTGACTTTCCCGCCATGCGGCGAACTCATTTTTCTTGTCAGGGTTAATGCCATAGTCGTGGGCGAGATAGCGATCCAGCTCCAGACTCAAGCCGCTTAGTTTGTCGCGCAGCTTGCGTTTGTCGTCCGTTGTGACCTTGCCGCCGTGGACGGTTTGCTGCTGCCGGAAGAAATCAAACGCATCGGCAAGATCGGCGGTGCTGGCCTTGATTTCAGCGCGGTGTGTCTGGTCGCTGGCGAGCGTGTTGGCGGCATCGAACTGCGCCTCGGTTGCATAGCCGACCAGCGTGTTGCCAGCGCGGATGTTGAAGTCGATGTCGGGCAGCGGCTCCAGTTCGCGCCCGCCGTCCACCTGCGATACCAGCTTGAGGAAGAGGCGCAGCTTACAGATTTCGACCGCCTCGGCCATGATGTCCACGCCGAAGAGGTTGTGCAGGATGATGCTTTTGTAGATGAAGTAGCGGCGTGAGGGGTGGTGCGCGACTTCGGCGAGAATTTTGGTGAAGTCCGCAAAAGCGCCCTCTCCCGGTTTTCCCTCTCCCCCGGCCCCTCTCCCGCTTGCGGGCGAGGGGTGACGAGCCGCATCTTCGACGAAGCCTTCCATGCGGTCGAGACAGGCTTCGTACAAGGGTTCCAGGACGTTGAGTGCGGCGAAGAGGAAAGCGCCTGATCCACAGGTGGGGTCGAGGATGGTGATGCCGTGGCGGAATTTTTCGTTGGCCTTTTCTGGTACGCGCCCGACGATGGCCTGCCAGACGGCACGCAGCAAGTCGGGGCCGGTGCAGGTGTCGATGACATCCTGCATGAACTGGCGGATGTCGAGGTTGAAGGTGATGAGGTCATCGGCACTTTTTACTTCGCCGCTGGCCAGCTTGTCGCGCACGGCCAGGCAACGGGTGCGCCGTTCAACGTATTCGCGCCAGGTTTCAGTGGGCAGGGTGCCGCGCTCGCCGGTGGCGGTGTGGAATACGGCTTCGCTGAGATTGTAGCGGCGCTCGAACATGCGCGCCTTGGGGTCGTGCATCCCGGTTTGGACGAAATCTGGCAGGACTGTTTCCGGCACTACATTGCCGCTTGCATCGACGACGCCGGTTTTCATGGCCGGGTAGAGATAGCGGTCGGGGTCGGCCTTGAGCAGATTCCACACCGAGGTCTCGCCGTCGAAGGCCACCTTGCAGCGCTCCCGTGCCTGCTCCAGCAGATGGGGTACTACGGTGTTCTTGCTGATGTACTCGGTGATGTCTTCCTTGGTGTAGTACGCCCCCATCTGCTTCTGGTTGATGTACTTCTCGAAGATGTAGCCGAGCACGTCCGGGTTGATCTCGCTGCCTTTGCTCAGCGGGCGGTCGTCGAGGTGCCAGTCGTAGGCGTCGAAGAAGGCGAACAAGCGCTCAAAGGCTTCGTCGGGAATATCAATGTCGGGGTGGGCTTCTTCCAGCTCATGCACGGCGAACAGGCCGCCGTTGAGGTAGGGCACTTCGCCGATCAGGGTGGAAAGATCAGCGCCGCGTGACCCTTTATGTTGCCCCAGCCCTTCGTGAAACAGGCGGCGCAGGAACTGCCGGTAGAAAGTATGAAAGTGACCTTCACCTGCTTGTTCCCGCACGCGTCGCATACGGTCGGCCAGATAGTTCTGGTTGCCGTCAAGGAAGCCTTTTTGCTGGATGAAGTAAACGAACATCAAACGGTTGAGCATCAACGAGGCATACCAGGCTTGGTCGGTGGTCGCTGCGATGCCCTCGATGAAGTCGGCAAAGGCTTGATGCTCGGCCTTGAAATGCTCATAGAATTTCTTGGAAACACGGTCACGATCAAAGGCTTTACGCAAACCCGTGATGACATCGGTGAGGGTGATGGCCTCTTCTTCTTCCAGCGCCCAGACGATCTGGTTGAGTTTTTGCCGCAGCGACTCGCCGCTGGTGCCCTTGTGCCAGGTGTGCGTGCGCGTGGCGTTGGGCTGGCCGGGTACGCGGGCGACCCACAGCCAGGTGAGCATGGTTTGTGCCGCATCGGCGAAGACCAGCAGGTGCTCGTGGGCGAGCTTGGTGGCTTCTTTCTCGATTTTGAGCAGCGTGGGGCGGGGCGGGATGTTGCCCGCGCCATCGGGTGTGCAGCGTAACACCGCGACGCCACGCTTCTGAGCAATGGCCGTCAGGGTGAATACCTCGCCGCTGACCGGAATTTCCTGGGGCTTGAGGCTGGCATGATCCCAGCCGAATTCGTTGAAAAGCTGCTCCAGCTTGAAGTCGTTGAGCAGCTTCTGAAAGCGGGCGGCGTCAATTGTCATGGGCGCTTGATTCGTATTTTGTTTTCGGTGAGGACGACGAAGCAGCCGCCCCAACCGGCGATCTCGGTGGCAACGGCGTTGATGGCTTCCAGCAGCGCATGGGCACCTGGTTCGCGCAAACGGACAAGCAACAAACCGGCGTGCGTGCCGGGCGCGAATTGGCGGGTGTCGAAAAATCCAGGTCCTGGGTGATAAGGAAACGGCCTTCGGTGCTCACTGCTTGCCAGATTTCCGAATCGGGTCTGCCGCTCAAGTGCTCCTCGGGTACGGTGTCAACATCGTGCCCATGTCTTTGCAAAATGGGCACCAACCTCGCGGGCAGGTTTTCGTCGAGTTTGATTTTCATGCCAGAACAGGGGTCGCAGGCAAAGGCAGGTCTTCTTCGGCAGACACCGCCGCAAAGGCAACAACGGCGCGCACGGCATCACGGCTGAGCGTTGGAAAATCCAGCAGGAGTTCATCCGTACCCATCCCTTCCGCCAGACTTGCAAGGATGGTACGCACCGTTATTCGTGTTCCCGTGATAACGGGTTCACCGCCACAGATCAAGGGGTCACGGGTGATATAGGGCTTGAAGTTCATGCTCATGGTTTTTCTCCATTTAACTTACGATAGGCGCTGCCAAGCCCATCGTACAGATCAGCCTGGCATCAGGCGAGTTTTCCTGTTCGTCGATCACGCAGAGGCGGCCATCTTCCCGCAAGGACAGAATCAAGTCCGCCAACTGGTGGTCGCCAATGCCGGACTTGAGCTGCCGGTTCAGGCTGTCAGTTGCCGTCTGGAAGAGCGGATAGCGGTAGATTTCTTCCAGCGCCCGCTCGATGCGGCGGACGTGCTCGTCGGTGATAAAAAGGTCGCGCTTGTCGCCCAGGCTGTCGCGGTAGCGCTTGAGCCGTTCATAGGCCTTGAAGCGAGCGCCCGAGGGGCGGCCCAGCGCACCGCCGAAGGATTTCTCCTCCTCCATAATGTGCGCCAGCCCCTGCTGGGTGAGCGCGTGATGTGTTTCCATGCGGGGCAGTGGTTCAGTATCCGCGCGACAGGCGGCGGCCTTGAGAATGGTGAGCTGGGATTGGGTAACCGGCTTGCCCGCCTCGTCCACCCAGGCCAGGGTATCGTTGCCTTGCACAGTGCGCATATAGACCAGCACGCCATTGGGTGCCACCGGCGAGGGCTGGTGCGCTTTGGTGGCATAGACTACATTGGGCATGGTTTCGATTTTGGCAACCAGCGACGGGTCGGCGTCGGTGGCATTCTTCCATATCTGGTAGGCGTAGGAAGCCAAGTCGACTTCGGTGTCGCCATCGTCGTCGAGAATGCCGTTCTTCTCCGTGTAAAGGTCGCGAATGAGATCATCGTCCTTGTCGTCGTCGAAGAAGGTTTCGTCGGAACCGACGACTTCCTTATTTTCGACCAGGCGCTGGCGAACACGGGCGCGCAGCTTGATGAGGCGCTCCACGCCATCGGCGGGAACAAAGGAATAGCAGAGAATCTTGTCAGACTGCTGCCCGATACGATCCACACGACCCGCCCGCTGGATAAGCCGGATGATAGCCCAGGGCAGGTCGTAGTTGACGATGATGTGGGCGTCCTGAAGGTTTTGACCTTCTGAGAGCACGTCGGTGGCGATCAGAATGCGCAATTCTGCCCTCACCCCCGGCCCCTCTCCCGTAGGGCGAGGGGAGATAAAATCGCGTTTGCCATTGGATTCAGGCGAGAAACGCCAGGCGAGATGAGTGGGATCGGCACTTTCGCCGGTGGCCTCTGCTATCTGCTTGACACCGCGAGCGGTCAACTGAGATTTGAGGTAGCGCGCCGTGTCGGCAAATTGGGTAAAGACCAGCAGTTTTTCCTTGCCGTGGCTGGTGGTCGCCAGCTTCATCAATTCGGCCAGCTTGGCATCGTGATCGGGGTTCCAGTCACCACATTGCTTGAGCACGTCGAGCAATGCCAATGCGTCTGTCTGCAAATCGTTGCCCAAGGCTTTGATGAACAGTGTGCTTGGCAGCCATTTGAAACGGTTTTTGAAGGCGCTGCTGTAGGCCGTATAGGCCTTGGCTGCGCGCTCGCGGTAGTCGGCTTCGGTGCGTAGCCCGTTGGTTGTCGCCGCGCTGACTTCCGGGTCATCGACGACGGTATCGTCATCGATATCTTCGGCCATTGCGTCTTCCGGGTCTTCGTCGTAATAACGGGTATCCAGCAGTTCAGCGCCTTGTGTTCCCAAGGGTATATCCAGCCCGTTTTCGATGGCGTGCAGCACGGTGAAGTTGCGCAGGATGTGGCGTTCGATGGAAAGCAGGAAGGCCGGGCCAGCACTTTCCAGGCGCTTGAACAGGTTGGTGCGGCAGAAGCCCATCAGCCGTGTGCCAGCACGGGAAAGGCCGTCGATGATCTTGTCCTGCTGGGGCGTTGACGGGATTTTCGGCTTCGGGGCGATGTAGTTGCCAAGGCCATAGCGCGGCAACACCAGCGCGTTGATCGTACCGACCACCTTGTCGGAGTAGAAACGGGCATAGGGATCGGCGGGATCGGCGTCGTTGATGGTGAAAGTGAGGTTCCTCGGCACGCGCTTGGGAAAGTAGGATTTCCGACCGTCCGCGAACTGGAGATACTTGCCGCGCTCATCCTCTTGAGAGTAATGCTGCATGATGAAGCCACGCGTGCGGCGCACCATGTAAAGCCGCATAAGGTCGCGCCAGTCATCCGGGTCGCTACTTTTTTCAAAGGCTGCCAGTGAGCGCACCGGGCATTGGTGGCGGCGGATGAACTCATGCTCTCCTCCAAGCTCGGCCAGCAGTTTTTCGGGGCGAACGCCGAGGTCGGCATCTTCGCGCAAGAACAGAGAGAGCTGCGCCGAGAGGTCGAGATAGGTCTTGTTGTAAGGCGTGGCCGAAAGCAGAATGCAGTGGCTGTCATTACGCTCGATGTATTCGCGAATCACCTTCCAGCGCTTGCCTTCCTTGTTGCGCAGATTGTGGGATTCGTCGATCAACACCACCCGGTAGCGCCGGGTTTTCTCGGGCAACTCATTCAGCACCTTGGAAAGCGGCATCACTTTGGCATGGAGCCGGTAGCGATACGCATAGTCTTCCCACATCGGCACCAGGTTCTTGGGGCAAATGATGAGGGTTTCGGTGTGGTAGTCGTCCTCAAAGATTTTGGCGAGGGCAGTAGCCATCATGGATTTGCCGAGGCCCACCACGTCGCCGATCAGCACGCCACCCCGCTTGTTGAGGTGATGCGCGGCGATCTTGACCGCTGCAACCTGAAAGTCGAACAGCGTGTCGCCAAAGACGGCAGGGATATGGAATTCGGAAAGCCCCGCCCTGGCTTCCTGAGCCAAGTGGTAGGCCATCTTGAGATAGACGTGATAGGGCGGCACCAGCCTTTCACCTGCCCAACTCTCGTCGATGATTTCGGCGAGTTCCTTGGAAATATCGACGCACCAGCGGTCTTGCCAGCGATCCTCGAACCAATCCACCAGCTTGTTGCAAGCGTCGTGCTCCAGCACATCGACATTCAACTCGCCTTGTTTGGCGAGTCCGGCAAGGGTGAGGTTGCTGCTGCCAAGAAAGCCGGTCACTGGGTTGTTGGCGTCCTGCCGGTGCAGCAGGTAGAGCTTGGCGTGCAGCGGGTGACGCAGGTAAACCTTGACCACCAGCTTCTTGTGGTGAATCTGTTCGGCCAGGTGGCGGAGCGCCGCTTCGTCCTCATTGGTGGGGACGCCAAAGGTTAGCTGCTGGCGGAATTCATCTGCAATTCGCCGCTTTTCGCGGATGGCCGTCTGGTTGTCCAGTGCGTCCTCATCGTTTTGGGCGCGGAGTGCGCGGCGCAGTTCGTCGGTGGGTGTGACGTGCATACCAACGAGCAGTCGGCAACATTGCCCCTCGCCCCCCGCCCAGCGATCAACGTGGCCCGCGAGATGACGCCAGCCGCGCAAATTGAAGTAGCCAACACAGAAATCCGCCCGCTCAGCGACTTGCAGCGTCTCCTGCAATGCTGGCAAGAGCGATTTTTCGATGTTGTCAAAGATTCTTGGCATGGCTGAATCTATCCTTACCTATCGACGCATTTGATTCGAACAGCATAGCCGCTTAAACCACGCCACGCATCACAAATTCAGGCAGGATGACTCAGTACTTCTTGCCGTAAGCCTTCCTGCTGCGCCGTCTTTTGCTGTGCGCGGCTTTTTCATCGGCTTCGGTTTTCGGTGCGGGCGTCCGGCCGGCAAAGGGATTGCTGCCTTGTTTGAACTGTACCCGAAGAGGCGTACCCTGCAGCTCGAACGCGGTGCGGAAGGTGCTTTCCAGGTAACGCTTGTAGCTGTCCGACACGTTTGCCACCGCCGTGCCATGCACGATCACCAGCGGGGGGTTTGAACCGCCCTGATGGGCGTAGCGCAATTTTGGGCGGATCGGGCCGACCTTGGGCGGCTGGTGTTTTTCTGTT
>JAUYFW010000062.1 GCA_030690835.1 Sulfurimicrobium sp.
GTTCAACCGTGCTGCGGCCGTGCACAACCTGGATGCCGTTCGGGAACGCGAAGACATAGCACGGTCACTGACTGTGGAAGATCTGAAGAAAGCACAGAACCAGTCATCCGAGGTTGAAACCACCCGTGGCGCAAGCGACTGAAGAGCAGCGCGGGGCGATGCGCATTGTCCTGGAGAAGAGGTTGTCAGCCGCAATCCATTTCCGCTGGGCTTACCTACCGGATAGTCAAATTGAAACGCATGGACGGTAGGTGTTTCAACCCAGATTGTTCATTGGGATGCTCGTACCTGTAGGAGCGCCGCCCCCGGCGCGAATACGGTCGCAAATCGCGGCCAACTCCCATCCCCATCCTAACCTTCCCCTTGAAGGGGAAGGGACGATCGCCCTCTCCCCCTTTGGGGGAGAGTTGGAGAGAGGGTTGGCGCCGCTCCTACAGCGGTTTTGGCTCGAATGGACAATCCCGGTTAAATTTTTAGTTTCCTGTCTGCTGCTTGTCGCCACCGCGGCTCATGCCGCTCTGCCGATCCAGCACTGGAAAATGGATAACGGCGTGCGCGTGGTTTTCGTCGAGAACCACGATCTGCCGTTGCTGGATGTCAGCGTCGAGTTTCCGGCGGGCAGCAGCCGGGATGACAAGTCCAGGCCGGGTCTGGCGAGCATGACGCTTCATCTGCTTACCTTGGGCGCGGGGGGAATGACCGAGGGAGATATTTCCCGCCGCATGGCCGATATTGGTGCCAGCCTGGGCGGAAGTTTCGACCAGGACAGGGCCGGGCTGCGCCTGCGCACTTTGAGCAGCGAGCGGGAACGCGACCAGGCCCTGGAGATTATGGCCAGGGCGCTGTTATCTCCCGACTTTCCCGAAGCGGTGCTGGAGCGGGAAAAAACCCGTTCCATCGCCGAACTCAAGGAGGCCAAGACCCAGCCGGAGTTTATCGCCGGGCGGTTGTTCAATGCGATGATCTATGGAGCCCATCCTTACGCGTTGTCCTCCATGGTTGAGCCGGAAACGATTGCCGCTTTGCGGCGTGAAGAGCTGGTCGGTTTTTACCGCGCCCATTACCGCGCCGATCACGCCGTGATCGCTCTGATCGGAGATGTCACCACGGCCCAGGCAAGGGAAATCGCCGCCCGGCTGACTTCCGCCCTGCCGCGCGCCGAAGGCGAGCCGCAGCCTTTGCCGGCGGTGTTCCTGCCCAAGGGGGAAACGCGCAAAATTGCCCACCCCGCCACGCAAAGCCACATCCTCATCGGGCAGCCGGGCATGACGCGCAACGACCCGGATTATTTCCCGCTTTACGTCGGCAACTATGTCCTCGGCGGCGGTGGCTTTGCTTCGCGCCTGATCGAGGAGGTGCGGCAGAAGCGTGGTCTGGTTTACAGTGTGCACAGCTATTTCCTTCCGATGCAACAGCAGGGGCCGTTCGAGATCGGTTTGCAGACCAAGCGCGAGCAGGCAGGCGAAGCCCTGGAGGTAGTGCGCAGCACGGTGCGGAATTTTATCGCCAAGGGACCCACCGAGGACGAGCTGAAGCGGGCCAAACAGAATCTGGTGGGCGGCTTCCCGCTGCGGATCGACAGCAACAGGAAAATCCTCGATTACCTGGCCGTGATCGGTTTTTACCGGCTGCCGCTTTCCTACCTGGATGATTTTACCGGCAAGGTGGAAAAAGTGACGGTTGCCCAGATCAGGGATGCTTTTACCCGCCGCATCCAGCCGGACAACATGGTGACCGTGGTAGTTGGCGCGGACTGAATAGGTGAGGGGTTAGAAGGTGAGGCGTGAGGGGAAAAATCAAAAACGGTGCGGTGGGGGTGGCGATCTTCCGCCTTACCCCTCACGCCTCACCCCTCACGCCTCACCCATGGCACGGCAGAGCAAGGTCAGAATCATCGCCGGCGAATGGCGCGGCCGCCCGATCAATTTCCCGCAAGCAGAAGGCTTGCGCCCGACCCCGGACCGGGTGCGGGAAACCCTGTTCAACTGGCTGGGACAAACGCTGGACGGCAAAACCTGCCTCGACCTGTTCGCCGGCAGCGGGGCGCTGGGGTTCGAGGCGCTTTCCCGCGGGGCGCGGCGGGTGGTGATGGTGGAGCAGAACCCGCAGGTGCTGCGCCATCTCCGTGAAAGCGGGGCCAAACTGGGGGCGGACAGGCTGGAAACCGTGGCGGCGGATGCGCTGAATTTCCTGCCGCGCGAGAAAAGGCTGTTCGACGTGATTTTTCTCGATCCACCTTTCCATCGGGGAATATTATCGCTATTATTGCCACTTCTTCCGGGACGGCTCGCGCCCGATGGTCTGGTTTACGCTGAGACCGAGCAGGCGCTTGAGCCTGGGGAAGGTTGGGAGGTCTGGCGTAGCGGTCGGGCGGGCAATGTGCATTACTGTTTGCTGAAGCGAAAAACTGAAGGTTCCGATGGCGCTTAGAGCGGTTTACCCCGGCACGTTCGATCCGATCACTCTCGGCCACGAAGATTTGGTGCGGCGCGCCACCCATCTGTTCGACGAGGTGATCGTCGCGGTGGCGGACAGCCGGAGCAAGAAACCCTATTTTACCGTGGAAGAACGGGTGGACATGGCCAGGGAAGTGCTGGCCGATGTACCCAAGGTGACGGTGGTGGGGTTTTCCGGGCTGCTGATGAATTTCCTGCGCGAGCAGGATATGCGCGTCGTATTGAGGGGCTTGCGAGCGGTTTCGGATTTTGAATACGAATTTCAGCTGGCGGGAATGAACCGGAGTCTGTATCCCGAGGTCGAAACAGTATTCCTGACGCCATCGGATCAATACATGTTCATTTCGGCCGGCATGGTCAGGGAGATTGCGCTGCTGGGCGGGGATGTCAGCCAGTTCGTGCAACCCTCGGTCAAGGCGAGGCTGCAACACAAAAATTTTTCTTAATATTTCAGAAGGAAACTGCTATGGCTCTGATGATTACCGACGAATGCATCAACTGCGACGTGTGCGAACCCGAATGCCCCAATGGTGCAATTACCCAGGGCGACGAAATCTACCTGATCGACCCCGCTCTGTGCACCGAGTGCGTCGGGCATTACGACGAACCGCAGTGCATCACCGTTTGCCCGGTGGATTGCATTATTGTTAATCCCGAACATGCTGAATCCAAGGAAGCGTTGCAGGCCAAGTACGAGGCGCTTCAAGCCCAGGGTTAAATTAAACCCGGGCCTGGACGAAAAAACGGCGGCATGGATTCCATGCCGCCGTTTTTTTATGGGCGGAACGCGCATGGCATTGGGCCGCACCGGATCATGAACGTCGTGCCTGCCATGCGCGCCCCCTCTCTCCCAACTCTCTCCCACGAGGGGAGAGAGGGGCA
>JAUYFW010000069.1 GCA_030690835.1 Sulfurimicrobium sp.
TTCCCGCTTTGTCGCCAAGGATGACATGCCTGTCGTGGTCGATTTCTGGGCGCCCTGGTGCGGGCCTTGCAAGATGATGGCGCCGGTGTTCGCGCAGGTCGCGGCCGAATTCAAGACCCGCTTCCGATTCGTCAAGGTGAACACCGAAGCTGAGCAGGCCCTGGCGCAACAGTTCGCGATTCGCAGCATTCCCACCCTGGCGTTGTTCCGCAACGGCGCCGAAGTGGATCGCGTCGCCGGGGCCATGGATGCCGCCAATCTCAGGAGTTGGTTGCTGCGGCAATAGCTCCATTTTCCTGCGGCTTCGCGTTACAATCCCCCTTTTTCAGAGATTTTTATAATGAGCGAAGAACAAAAGCAGTCCGTGTTTGGCATTGAAAAAGTATATGTAAAAGATCTTTCCCTTGAAATCCCCAATGCGCCGCAGATTTTTCTGGAACAAGGCTCGCCAGCCATCAATGTGGAAGTGCATACCAAGGCGGAGCAACTGGGCGAGGGGGTTTACGAGGCGGTGCTGACAGTAACGGTGACTTCCAAGCTGGAAGCCGATAAGACCGTGTTCCTGGTAGAGGTATCACAGGCGGGTATTTTCCGCATTCAGGATGTGCCGCAGGAAGACATCGAGCCCTTGCTCGGTATCGCCTGCCCCAATATTCTTTACCCCTATGTGCGTGAAGTGGTTTCGGACACGGTCGTGCGCGCCGGCTTCCCGCCGGTGGTGCTGCAGCCGATGAATTTCGAGGGAATCTATCAGCAGCAGAAACAGATGCAGGCGGCGGAACAGCCTGCCACCACGCACTGAACGGAATTGGAAAAGTGAGCGGCTGGCGCGCCATCCTGCTGCTGGCCGCGCTTCTTCCCGCTCCTTCATGGGCGCTGGAGTACCGCTCCATCGCTGTCGACCGCACGGTGATGTACGACGCCCCATCGCTGCATGGCAAGAAACTCTATTTGGCCAGCCGCTATTACCCTGTCGAGGTGATTGTGGACCTTGAGTCTTTCGCCAAGGTGCGCGATGTGGCCGGCGATCTGGCCTGGGTGGAAAAGAAAAATCTTGCGGCCAAGCGCATGGCGTTGGTCAACGTGCCGCTTGCCGATGTGCGCAAGACCCCGGATGCCAACGCCGCGCTGGTGTTCCAGGCGGAACGCAGCGTGGCGCTGGAAATGATTGAAAATGTCGCTAATGGCTGGATCAAGGTGCGCCATGCGGACGGTGCGCTAGGGTACGTGCGGGTTTCGCAGGTATGGGGCATATGAAGTTAACCATTCTTGGTGCCGGAGCCTGGGGAACGGCGCTGGCGGTCAGTCTGGCCGCGCATCATGAAGTCACCTTGTGGGCGCGCAATGCCGCTCAAGCGGCTGAAATGGCATCAAAACGCCGCAACTCGCGTTATTTACCCGATATCGACCTTCCCGCCAGCCTGCGCTTCTCGTCCGAGCTTGCGCTGGCACTGCACGGCGCGGAGCTGATGCTGGCTGTCGTGCCCAGTGGTGCCTTGCGGCCGCTGTTGCGCGAGGTGGCGAAGCTGGCGCCGGGCGTGCCGGTGATATGGGCATGCAAGGGCTTCGAGGCCGGCAGCCGTAAATTGCCCCATGAGGTCGTGAGCGAGGAATTGTTGTCGCATACACCGTGCGGCGTCCTTTCCGGCCCCAGCTTCGCGCGCGAGGTGGCGCTCGGGCTTCCCACGGCCTTGACCCTCGCTTCCCTGAATGAAGAATTTGCGCGCCGAAGCGCATTGGCGCTGCACAGCAACCACTTGCGGGTCTATGCCAGCACCGATGTCATGGGGGTGGAGCTGGGCGGAGCGGTGAAGAACGTCCTCGCCATCGCCGCCGGCATCTCCGACGGCATGGGGTTTGGTCACAATGCCCGCGCTGCCCTGATTACACGCGGCCTGGCGGAAATCACCCGGCTTGGCCTGACGCTCGGCGGGCGGCAGGAAACTTTCATGGGGCTGGCCGGCATGGGCGACTTGATCCTTACCTGTACCGGCGATCTATCCCGCAATCGTCAGGTCGGTTTGCAGCTGGCGCAGGGCAAGTCGCTGGAAGCCATCCTGCGCGACCTCGGCCATGTGGCGGAGGGCGTCAATACGGCGCGTGAAGTGCTGCAACTCGCTCAGGAACATGAAGTGGATATGCCCATCACCCAGGCCGTGTATCAGGTGCTGTATCAGGGCCTGGCACCGCGCACGGCAGTTGAGGGCTTGCTTAGCCGTGCTCCCAGCGCCGAATTCAGGAATTAGCGTTACCTCGCCCTAAACTCCCCCTCGAAACCCACCTGCCGCCACGCCTCGTATATCGTCACCGCCGCCGCGTTGGAAAGATTCAGGCTGCGACTTGCGGGCTGCATGGGCAGGCGAATGCGCCTCTCGGCGGGGAACGTTGCCAATATTTCCGCCGGCAGGCCGCGGCTTTCCGGCCCGAACACGAACACGTCGCCCGCTGCGAAAGCCACATCCGTGTAGCGCTTGGCGCCCTTGGTGGTGGCGGCAAACAGCCGTCGCCCGGCAAAGTGCGACAGGCACGCCTGCCAGTTCGGGTGAACCTTGAGCGAGGCGTATTCGTGGTAATCCAGTCCGGCGCGCTGCAATTGCTTATCCTCGAGGGTAAAGCCGAGCGGCTCCACCAGATGTAGCGCGGTGCCGGTGTTGGCGCAGAGACGGATGATATTGCCGGTATTGGGTGGAATTTCCGGCTCGAAAAGCACGATAGCAAACAATTTCTTGTATCCTGGTTGGAAAAACGTTAATTTAACACTATCAATGAGATGTGTTTTACTTATGACAAACAACATGAGCAACCGGGGCGACGATGGCCAAACCTGAAAAAATTCGGCTCGGTGAGGTACTGATACAGCAGAACCTGCTCACGGAAGACCAGTTGAAGCAGGCGCTGGCCGAACAGAAAAGCAGCGGGCGCAAGCTGGGCCGGGTTCTCGTCGAAAACGGTTTCGTCACCGAAGAGGGAATTGCCGAGGCCATCGCGCGCCAGCTGCAGATACCCTTCATCAATCTCAAGTTTTACAATACCAACGCCGACCTGGTCAACAAACTGCCGGAAACCCAGGCGCGTCGCTTCCGCGCGCTGGTGCTGGAGGATCGAGGGGCAACGTTGCTGGTCGGCATGGCCGACCCTTCCGACCTGTTTGCCTACGATGAGTTGGCGCGTGTGCTCAAGCGCGACATCGACCTGGCCGCGGTGGCGGAAAGCCAGTTGCTGCAAACCATTGACCGAGTCTATCGCCGCACCGACCAGATCAGCGGTCTGGCCCTGGCGCTGCAGGAAGAGTTGGGTGACACCGTGGTGGATTTCGGCGGCATTGGCGCCAACACCAATCTGGAAGAAGCGCCGGTCGTCAAGCTGTTGCAGACCATGTTCGAGGACGCCACCCAGGTTCGCGCTTCCGATATCCACATCGAACCGCAGGAATTCAAGCTGCAAATCCGCTTCCGTATCGACGGCGTGCTGCACCTGCAAACGGAAGCCGACAACAAGATCGCGGCATCGCTGGTGCTGCGCCTCAAGCTCATGTCCGGTCTCGATATTTCGGAAAAACGCGTGCCGCAGGACGGGCGTTTCAATGTCAAGATTCGCGGCCAGGCGGTAGATGTGCGTATTTCCAGCATGCCTACCCAGTACGGCGAATCGGTGGTGATGCGTCTGCTTAACCAGAGCGGCGGGATTCCTACCCTGGACAAGCTGGGCATGCCGCCGGACATGCTGGCGAAGTTCCGCAAGATTCTTCATCGCCCCAACGGCATGGTGCTGGTTACCGGCCCTACCGGCAGCGGCAAGACCACCACGCTATATTCCGCCCTGGCGGAACTGAACTCGATTGAAACCAAGATCATCACCGTGGAAGACCCGGTGGAATACCGCCTGCCTGGTATCAACCAGGTGCAGGTGAACGAAAAAATCGATCTTACCTTCGCCCGCGTGCTGCGCTCCACCCTGCGCCAGGACCCGGACATCATCCTGGTGGGCGAAATCCGCGACCAGGAAACCGCACAAATCGGCTTGCGCGCCGCCATGACCGGTCACATGGTGTTGTCCACCCTGCACACCAACGACGCCATCGGCACCCCGATCCGCCTGATCGACATGGGCGTGCCGCGCTTCATGGTGGCAACCTCGCTGCAAGTGGTGCTGGCCCAGCGCCTGGTGCGCCTGGTGTGTGAAAGCTGCGCAGAAAGTTACGCGCTCAAGCCTTTCGAGCATGAATGGCTACGGCTCGAACTCAAGGACGAAGTGGATCAGCACCGTTACATGCACGGCCGCGGCTGCACCAACTGCAACGGCACCGGCTACCAGGGCCGCATGGGCATCTATGAAATGCTGGAGATGAATTTCGAAATGGTCGAAGCCGCCAACCACCACGATCCGGCGCATTTCATGAAAATGGCGCGCCAGCAGATGGCGGGCAAAACCCTGCGCACCCAAGCGGTGGGGGAAGTGCTCAAGGGGCGGACAACGGTGGCGGAAGCGATGAGGATCAGTAATCAGTTTGATGAATAGGTGTCAGCTATCAGCGGTCAGCTTTCAGCCAAACCGGTTCTGCTGATAGCTGACTGCTAACCGCTATGAATCAGCTTGAGGGTGGGTGAATGAAGGATTTCCGGGATTTGAAGGTTTGGGAAAAGGGGCATGATTTAACGCTGGCGGTTTATCGGGCGACAGCGGGTTTTCCTCAGCAGGAAGTTTATGGATTGATCAGCCAGTTACGTCGTGCGAGTTCGTCAATTCCGGCGAATATTGCAGAAGGCTGCGGCAGAAATGGCGATGCCGAGCTTGCCAGATTTTGTCAGATTGCAATGGGATCGGCGAGTGAGGTGGAATATCATCTGCTGCTTGCTAGAGACCTCAATTTTTTGGCGGAGAATGTATATGAAGATTTGGCCGGCAATATTGTCGAAATCAAGAAAATGCTTGCGACTTTTATTCAAAAACTTAGATAACACTTCGTCGCCTGGCGTCGCGCCCCTGCTTTTGCTGACCGCTGACCGCTGATGGCCGAAAGCTAAATATGCCCTTTTTTTCTTACAAAGCCCGCAACGCTCGCGGCGATCTGATCGAGGGCATCCAGGAAGGCCCCGACAGCGCGGCGGTGGCGGATATGCTGTTCAGTAACGGTGTGACACCGGTGGAGATCGCCGTCTCTGCGAAAGGACCGGGCGCGCAGGGTGAAAGCTGGCTGGGTCGTATGCAGCGGCAGAAAATCACCGCTGTCGACATCATGCTGTTTTCACGCCAGATGTACACACTGCTCAAGGCTGGCGTGCCGATCATGCGCGCCCTGGCTGGCTTGCAGGAATCGTCGCACAACAACAGCATGAGGAAAATACTGCAGGACCTGCGCGAGAGCCTGGACAGCGGGCGCGAGCTTTCCGCCGCCATGCGGCGCCATCCCGACGTGTTCAACCCGTTTTACGTCAGCATGGTACGGGTAGGCGAGGCGACCGGCATGCTGGAGGAAATCTTCCTGCGCCTGTTCTATTACATCGAGTTCGAAAAATCCACCAAGGACAAG
>JAUYFW010000081.1 GCA_030690835.1 Sulfurimicrobium sp.
GTTTCATGGCAAGAAGAAGATCATTCAGCCTTGACCACCTGGTTGCGCCCGCCTTCCTTGGCGCGGTACAGCGCCTCGTCGGCCTTGCGCACCAGTTCGTTCATGTCGGCCACCTTGGTGTCGGGGAAACCGGCGACCCCGATGCTGATGGTCAGGCGGCGCTCGCCCATACCCTCGATCGGCGTTTCGCTCACGGCCAGGCGAATTTTTTCCGCCACGGTAAGCGCCTTGTCGAGATCGGTGTGCGGCAGCAGCACCACGAATTCCTCCCCGCCATAGCGACCCACCAGATCGGATTCCCGCACCGACTGCTGCAATACCCGCGCCACCGCAATCAGGGCATTGTCGCCGACCTGGTGGCCGAAGGTATCGTTCACCCGCTTGAAGAAATCCACATCCATGATCAGAATGGATAGCGGCGTTTCGTAGCGCTCCGCCTTGGAGTACTCCTCCTCCAGCCGCTCGCTCAGGAAGCGACGGTTATAAAGGCCGGTCAGGCCGTCCACGATGGAAAGGCGCTCCACCTTCTCGTGCGTCAGGGCGTTGTCGAGGGTAATCGCGATCTGGTTGGCCAGGTATTCGATGAGGGGCTGTTCCTCGGCCGGGTAGTGCCCAAAGGTACCGAGCAGCATGACGCCCAGCACCTTCTCCTTGTACATCAGCGGAAAGGCGGCCACTTCATTGGGCAGAACCTCGGCGAAGCCCATATCCACCTTGATGTAGCATTTTTCCGGGATATGCTCCAGCACCACCGAATGGCGCTCCTGGGCGGCAAATCCGGCAATACCCTCGCCCAGTTTCAGCGGCGGCAGGGCGGCGGCATCGAGACCGTGCGTAACGAATGGCGCCAGCACTTCGGTCTGTTCATTCATCAAATAGATCACGCCCAGTTTCGAGTCGGTCAGTTCCAGCACCTTGTCGAGAGCGTTCTTCAGCAGTTCCTTCGGATTCAGGGTGGTAATCAGCAACTTGGCCAGGGAATTGTATTTCTCGACCCGCATCTGCTGCCCGCAAATGGCTTCGGCCATGCGATTGAAGCCTTTGCCAAGCTCATCGAATTCGTCCTTGGTCACGATCTCGGTGCGCACCTCCACCTTGCCCGCCGCGAAATCATCCATCGCGCCGACCAGCGCCCGGATCGGGCGGGTGGTATCGCGGTGAGCCAAAAAGGCGATTATCAGCGAAAGGAAACCACCCAGCACCATGAAGCCATAAATCGTGAGCATGTTGCTGCGGATGAAGGCATCGACGGCGCCGCTCTTGCTACTCGCCACCAGCGAGCCGATGACGTGCTTCTGTGCGTTCAGGATCGGCTCCGCGCTGATGAAGCAGCGCTCGTTATTGATCGTCGCCTGCCCGCTGAAAGGTTTGCCCTTGAGCAGCGGATCGTTCACGTTTGCCGGCAGCAACTGGCCCTCGGCCCAGAAATTGCCGGGGCGACGCGATGCCGCCACCACCCTGGATTCCTGCACCAGCGCCCCGAACAGACGGGCATCTTCTCCCGACCCGTCGTGGATCAGGTTGGGCAGCCATTCATAGCCATCGAGCAGCACCATGCCGATCAGGACGCCGATCACGCCGCCGTCCTTCATCACCGGGACAGCCACCACGCTGGCCATCACCACCCGCTCCAGGCGCAGATAGCGCTCCGGATTCTCGCGCAGGAAAACGTCGCGTGACAAGGCCTCGGTCGATACGACCGCATAGCCGTTGCTCACCACCTGCGGCAGGATGGTATTCAGCGCTATCTGGTCGCCGGCACTGCCGTTGCGCCGGGCAATCACATTGCCCTTGGTGTCCATCGCCAGCCACGCATCCACGAATGGCAGGTTGAAGGCATAGTCCTGCAGCAGATCCACCAGGGGCGCTTTTTTCTTCTCCGCCAAAGCCTCCTTGACCGCCGGGGAAGAGGCGGAGTGGCTCAGGATCACGTTGACCGTACTCAGGCGGCCGGCATGCGCCGCCTGAGCGCCATGCAGGCTGGAGGCCAGCGTGTTGTAGATATGCTGCCGCGCCACGCCGACCAGAATGTTCTCCACCAGCATGGTGACGCCGATCAGCGGGATAAAGGCGACAACAAAGAAGGCGATCAGCGTTTTCCAGCCGATCGACAGTCTGAAACGCTGCGCGCCCCACACCACGCGGTAAGGGTTTCCCTTATCAAGCAGGCTGGAAGTCGTTTTATTCATTTCATGCAACCTCTGAAAGTCATGCCACACCCCTCGCTCAATGGACAACGCAGTCGCAATTATTGTCAGAATTCTGATAGAATTGCCCACAATTTTTACTTATACTGACATAAAAAGCTTCCACGTGATCACAAACATCCAGAACCTGAGAGAAAATCGCATGCACTCCATACCACCCCCTGTTCGCCTCGCTTCAACCGGCCTGATTCTGGCCTGCATCGTGGTCATCGGCGGCTGCAACCAGAGTCCGCCCCCCCCGGCTGAAAAAACGCCCCCCGCCGCAGCCCAGACCAGCACGCCTCCCGCGCCCGCCGGCAACATGATCTCCAATGTCCCGGTCAAGGGCGACGAGGCGCTCCCGCCCAGCCATCCGCCGCTGCCGTCCGCCACTCCGCCCCACCCGACCGCCGATGCAGGCAACCCGCCCGATATCAACCAGCAGCTCGCCGCCCAGCACCCTCAGCCGGCCGGCAAGAAAAAACTCGCCGTGGCGGTACCGGACAGCGTAAAAGGAAAGTGGACCTCGGCCACGATTGCCGTCACCGCCGAGGGCGCCGAAAAGGAACTCAAGCTGGCGATTGGCGACAAGATTTCCCTGGGAAAAAACCTGCAACTGCACCTGGTTCACTACCTGCCGGCATACACCAGCGACTTTCAGACCGTGACCAGTTCGTCCAACGAGCAGGTGAATCCCGCCATTCAGGTCCAGGCCATCTCGAACGGACAGGTGGTTGCCGAAGGCTGGATTTTTCAGAATCTTCCCGAATTCAACTCGTTCAAGAGCGAACAGGTCAAGGTGCGGCTGATTTCCGCCGAACGCGCCCAGAAAAAATGATCCCAGCAATAACGACTCGGCCATAGGTCGGGCTGCACCCGTGAGGGGTGTCCCCGCCGAGAGCTGCAGAAAAGCTGCTCGCACTGGCGAGAAAGCCCGACCTACGGTTATCGCCATTTCAAAGTGACAATCCACATAAAGGCGCGCTTTATGACCAAGACCCGCTTCCTCCCCCTGCTTGGCACACTGCTGATCTGCAACGGCGCCATGCTCGAAGCACGGGCAGCCGACGATACGGCACAAAAAGAGCAGGAGCTGAGCCAGGCCATCCAGCGCCAGATTCTTACCCTGAACGTCAACCAGGTGGACAAGTATCTGATCGACTTCAATTTTTCAAGCTTTCACGGGATGTATGCCTACCGCGAGTTGTTGCTCTGGGCACAGGCGGCGCCTCAACAACAGCGCAACGAACTCATGGCCATGACGCGCGCCGGCCTGGAGGCAGTGGTGCGCGACTCCGGAATGGGTTTGCCGCTGGATGGCTGGAAAGGGGAAGGCCAACCGGTCGGGCTGCTGTTCAGCCGGGGTCTGCCGCGCTATGCCGCCCAGTTGGACTTTGCCCAACCGGCAACGCTCAACTGGAATCCCGCCAGCTTCGAGCGGCAGACCGCCCCGGAATCCGTTGGCCAGTCCCTGGCGGCCAAATCACTCTACGTGCTGGCGGACACCTCGGACGAGGGGAAAAAGCTCAGGGAAATATTGCTGGCATCGGCCCTGCAGGAATTCCAGACCCTCCTTCCCCTGCTGGAACTGGGCGGCGACAAGGGCGCCAGCCACATGCCCGCCCTGCTCAAGCTGGAAAACGACAAATGGTCGGTGGTCAACGCCTCCAGCCAACTCTACGGCCAGATGTCCCTCATCCATGGGTTCGCCCGCCTGTACGCCCTGCTCGCGCTTTCCGCGCAGGAAAACGAAACCATCCGAGGCAAGCGCGTGGCCGAGTGGCGCAAGGAAGTCCGTCGCACACTGGAAAAAGTTTACCACACCACCATCAAGCTCCACCTTGACACCAAGGCCGGCAGCTTCGTCAGCAGCCATGAGCGCCCCAAGGGCGCCTCGGATCGTCTTGGCGCGGAAGACGCGGGCTACGCGCTGGAAGTGCTGGCGGACCTTGCCGCCGTCCTGCAAAAGGACGACCCGCTACGCGTGGACGCGCTCAAACAACTAACCGCACAGGCCGACTATGTGGTGGCGCGCCTGGACGGAAAGACATTAGCACCCAAAACCTTCCTGGTAAAAAACAACCAGACTTTCGCCGGCATGCTGTTGCGGCTCGATGATCAACTGGCCATCGTAAACGGCCTGCTGGCTGCCGAACAGGCCACCGGCAGGGAACCGTACGGCAAAACCGCGCTGGCCGTCTTCAACGCCGCGCGCCAGAACCCGGCACTCTGGTCCGCCCCGGCAGGCATCTTCCGCTCCGCTGCGGGCCAGACCGTCACCGCCTACGATGGACGCCTGTTCGGCCTGACGCTGGCCACCTGGCGGCGGCTGGAAAAATCGCTGCCGCCGGGCGAAGCCAGACAGCATGGCGAGCGCCTGATCGAGGCGGTACTCAAACAGGGTGGCCTGCAACAGGCCGAAGGCCCCGCCACGGGAGAACCCAAGCAACCGGAAGCCTTCATTCGGGACGAGTTGCCGCAACTGGTAAGCAGTATCGTCGCGCTGAAAAAGGAAGAGCGGGCGGAAAAAATCGCCGCCACCGTCAAGACCCTGAGCGACCAGGATGGCGACGGCGTGCCGGGCTGCCGCTTCGGCGGAGGGCGCTTCGGCGCGGCGCCGGTGCTCATCATCCAGACCAGCATCAAAACCCCTTTCGACCCGCCACCGGATACCGCCACCCCGCCGGCCCCCGCCACCCCGTCAAGGAGCACGCCATGAAATCGACACTAATTCTCTCCCTGTTGCTGCTGTGCAGCATCCCCGCCGCCCACGCCTTCAGCGGCATGGGCAATCCGGACCGGGGAAAAATGATTTTCACCCAGCGCTGCGTCATGTGCCACAACGAGGACGGGCGCGGACGCGACGGCATGGCCGCCGATCTGGTGGGGGAATGGCACCGCCTGACCAAGTCCGATCAGGAACTAAGCCACAACATCCGCTCGGGCGGCCTGCGCACGCCGGGCAAAATCTATACGGCAGGCCAGTGTCCGCCCCAGATGCTGAACGACCGCGACATGAACGATGTACTGGCCTACCTGCGCAACGCCTTTGGCACACCCCAGCTCGATTTCAAACGCTAACCCAAATACACCACGGAACCATCATGCCGCGCTTTCCCGCCCATATCATACTGCCCGCCCTGATCCTGGCCCTCTCCCCGGTCGCGCCGGCGCTTGCCGCCGAAGCGGCACCATCCGCCCAGGCCACGGTAAAACTCGCTTTCATCAGCCACGAGGCGCATGCCCCCGCAGCCTGGACCATGGTGCCGCCGGCAACCGACAAACGGCTGGCGCAATTCAAGATCACAACGCCCGGCGAGGGCATGACGGCCGAAGTTATCGTTTACTATTTCGGCAAGGGCGAGGGCGGAACGGCTGAGGCCAATATCGAGCGCTGGCAGGGCCAGTTCGTCGGCACGGAGAGCCGCCCCGCCACCCCCGCCATCAATCGTTTCCAGTCGAACGGCATGGCCGTCACCACCGCCGAGCTGCATGGCGCCTACGCGCGCGGCATCGGCGTCGGCCCTTCGGGCGTGCCCAAGCCCGACCAGACCCTGCTCGCCGCCGTGGTGGAAACGCCCGAGGGCAACCTCATCATCCAGCTTCACGGCAAGGCGGCGAGCGTAAGCGCCCAGAAGGAAGCCTTCCTCGCCTTCGTCCGCTCGATTCGCGGCGAGACCATCTGACAGATTCCCTCTCCTCAAAAAAGGCCACAAAATGTCCAGCGAAGTCAATGTCAACTCCGGCGGCATGTACGGAACCAGCCCGCGCAAGCCCCTCACCGCACTGCTGCTGTCCGTCTGCCCCGGTCTGGGGCAGCACTACGCGGGCCACCTAAAGCGCGGCATCCTGTTCTACATCACCCTGATCGTCGCCTCCTGGCTGGCGGCGATCGCCTTCATGTCGATCCAGAGCAAGCTCAGCATCATTTTTCTCTGCGTACCCTTTGTCGGGGTGGGGCTGATCGCGCTCGACGCCTGGGCCTGCGCCCGCCGCCAGCCGCGCGACTACCGCCTGCAATGGTTCAACCGGCCCTGGATTTATGCCGTGGTTTTCACCGCCCTGCTGTTCACGGTCAACCCGCTGCTGGATTTCCTGGTAGGCCAAAAGGTAGTGAGAGCCTTCTTCATGAACTCCATCAGCATGTCGCCGACCATCCTCGACAGCGATATCGTGCTGGTCAACAAGCTGGCATTTCCCAAGCGGGGCGAAATCGCGCTGATCAAATTTGGGAAGAGCAAACCAAGCGCCAAACTGACCGAGCTCATCGACGATCAACTCATCAAGCGCATTATCGCCATCCCCGGTGACACGCTGGAAATCCGTAACGACGTGGTATGGGTCAACGGCCAGAAAATCGACGACCCCTATGCGCACTTCAAGGGCGTGCTCCGCTTCAACAGCGCGCAACGCTCGAGTTTTGGCCCCAAACTGATTCCATCCGGATCCTACTTCGTCATGGGCGACAACCGCAACGAAAGCATCGACAGCCGCATCCTCGGCTTCATCCGCGAAGACCAGATCGGCGGCACGGCCACCAAGGTATTCTGGTCGTGGAACTTCGACGAAGGCGGCATCCGCTGGGAAAGGACGGCCAAGAGCCTCAAGTAATCCACGAAATTTTCGGGCTAGCGCGACAACAGCTCGATGTACGACTGATAACTGTAACTGCGGTTCTTCTTCTGGCCGGTCATCTCGGTTGCGATGCCCAGATCTTCAAGCACCTTAACGGCCGCATTTGCCGTCGGAAAACTTGTTTCCAGTTTCTGTCGCACGCGCTCGACAGTGAAGCGCGGCATCATCGGCAGCAACTCGAACAAGCGATAACTGGCGGGGCCGGCTTTGGGTGATTCGAGCAGGCGCCGCCGGTCTGCCGCCACCAGGCTGGCGATGGCGATGATGCTTCGCTCGACATCAGTGGCTGCTGTTGTCACTCCCTCCAGGAAGAAGGTCACCCAGTCCTCCCAATCCCCCTCGGTACGGATAAGCGATAGCCGCCGGTAGTATTCCATCTGGTGCTGTTTCAAGTAACCGCTCAGATACATCAGTGGTTCGGGCAGCAACCCCCAGTGTTCCAGCAGCGCGGCAATCAATAGGCGGCCAATGCGGCCGTTGCCATCCAGAAAGGGGTGAATGGTTTCGAACTGGGCATGTGCCAACGCAATCTTCACGAGGGGCGGGAGCACTGACGGCGTGTCGTGAATGAACCGTTCCATATCACCCAGCAGTTCGGGCACTCGGTCAGCCGGAGGCGGCACGAAGGCAGCATTGCCCGGACGGGTACCGCCGATCCAGTTTTGTGAGCGACGCAATTCCCCGGGTTGCTTGCCGGCACCCCGCGCCCCATCCAGCAACAGGCGGTGAGCATCGCACAATAGACGAACACTGATGGGCAGGCCGTTGGGATCGCGGAGGTTATTCTGCACCAGCCGGAAGGCACGCAGGTAGTTGGTGACTTCCTCGACGTCATCGGTGTTGCTGACCGGGAGACCCGCTTCCTCGTCGAACAAGTCGGTCAACGTAGCCTGCGTCCCCTCGATCTGCGACGTGAGCAGGGCCTCCTTGCGAATGGCACTATAAAGCAACCAATCCACCGATGGGACCAAGCCCGACATGCCGGACAGGCGGGCCAGCGCCAGTTCTGCCTGCCGGTTCTGGTCGGCAAACGAACCCGGCGCAAGTGCGGGTTCGATGGGCGGAAGTGGATGCGGAACGAAAGCCTGGACAGACTCGCCCAAGGTCGTTGAGATAACGTACTTTCCCGTGGCTCGCTTCATTTTAACGACTTCTTTAATTCACCAGATCGAATTAAAGCATTCTTTAATACGAAAGGCCACGATTAAAGCTCGCTTTTATTTGAACCCGGATAATCCCAGATTATCCATTAGGGCCAAAACACCGCTGTAGGAGCGGCGCCCTCGCCGCGATTCGCGCCGTGGGCGGCGCTCCTACATGCGCGGGCATTCCAATGGATAATCCGGGATAAATCATCAAGATTTTGGGCATCACAAAATCAGGGGGTGCGGGTCGGGGTTTATCCCGACAAGCCCGAAATGCACCCCTACTGAAACAGATACTGCCCGTGAATACTGCGTCTCACCAGCAGCAGACCATAAGTGGTAAACAGCATCATGGCATAGGGCAGCAACGCCACGACCGCCCAGCGTTTTCCCCGCCACGACGCCTTGTGGCGCAGGTGAAGGACGAAAGCGTAGGCCATGAGCGTGGCGAACGACCAGCTCTCGATCGGGTCCCAGCCCCAGTAGCGGCCCCAGGCCAGGCTGGCCCAGTATGAGCCGGCCGCCACCATCGCCGCCCAGAGAAGAAAAGCCCAGCCCGCCAGCCTGCCCGCCAGCGCCGGCGTATCGGGGCCGGAAATCCTGCCCGCCAGCCAGCCCGCATGGACTGCGGCTGCGAGCGTGCCGGCGGCGATGGCGAGGGAGTTCAACTGGGCATGGATAATCAGCCAGTTGGTGCGCAGGGAAGGATCCATGGGAAATACGCCCCGGCTATGGAACAGCGCCCACAACACCCCCGCGCCCGCCACGGTCAGGGCCGTCAGCCCGGCTTGGCGCAATTCCGGCAGGCGCCACTGCACGGCCAGATAGAGCGCCACGATCATCAGGGAATCCACCGTCAGGTCCTCGTACCGGGTAACGATGGGAATCTGTCCGATGTCATGCCAACGCCAGGCCAGCAGGCCGAGGTGCAGGACCAAACCCAGCGTCGCCAGCGCGATTGCCGGACGCCCCAGGCGGTCTTTTCCGGGCCAGAGCAGGGCAACCGCCGCCAGATACAGGGCCGCGATACCGCCTTGAAAAAGCGTGATGGCGGTCATCGTCCGCGCTCCCACTCGCGCCACTGCCGGTCAAAGCGCCAGTCGTCGCGCATGGCCCAGCCCTCCAGCAGCCATCCGTCGCCGTCGCGGCGCAGGCGCAGGCGGCGCGGATGAACCAGGAGGTGCAGGGCGAACCCCGCCAGGGCCAGGACAAAGCCGGCGAAAACCCATTTCAAAGCCTGACCGGAAGCGAGATACAGGCCCGCCCAGGGCGCCGTGCCGATGAATTTCAACTGATACACGCCCAAGTCCGCCACCTCCCCCGGCGCCAGCACGCCTTCGAATACCGGCTTGCCGCGACGTTCGGCTATGAGGCGAAAGCGCGGCGCAGCGCCGGGTGTCAGGGCCATGCGGAAATTAACCGGGCGTTCCTCGAACATCATCACTTCATCGCGCACCAGGGGCGTATCCTTCCCCCAGGATTCCCGTGCCACCATGAAATTGATCAGCAGGCTGCGGCGCTGCCCGTCCGGCAGGGTGCGCTCGAACAGCGCCGTCTGCCCCACGTTCTTGTCCAGGTAAATTTGATAGGAACCCACCCTGAGCGGATGATTCACCGCCAGGGTTTCCTGGCGCAGAGGGCCATCCGCTTGCTGCAGCGATACCCGTGCCTGCAATTCACGAAAACGCCCACTCTCCATCTCCACCCGCAATGCGTCGAGGCGCAGACGGAAACCCAGTTCATCGCCCGGCAGGCGCGAACCGCGCTCCAGCAGCAGCTTGCCCTTTGCCTGGCTGAGCACCTCCCCCTCGGCCAGTTCGAAATGGGCACCCAGCCTGTCTGAACTGTTCACTAACGCAGCCACGACAATCACCACGACCCCGGCATGGAGCAGCGGCAGCCCCGCCAAGCCCCACCCGCCACGACGGCGCCCGTTCGGCCCGGCCTCCGGTAGAGATACAAGTGCGGGTGGAAGCGCGGAAAGGGACAGGGTACGGGCGGACGCCTCCCCCCTGAACCAGGCAAGCAGATAGGCCACATGGGCTACCGTGCCCGCCGTCAGATTCACGATCAGTGCCACATAGAGGGCAAAAAACCCCGTCGAGGCATACACATCCGCCAGACCGAGTCGCTCCAGCCACAGGGAAAGCAGCGGCCAGGCCTGGTGCCAGGCATCCAGCTCCTGGGGTGATAGCCGTGCGCTCTGCGGCAATGTGCCACCCGCCAGCGCCGCCACAACGAGCAAGCCGAGCAGGGTCAGGGCGAGGCTCGGTGAAGCCAGCAGGCGAAACAGGCGGACAATCAAGAACGCATCCCGCTAGCAGCTCCCCACCCCGGTGCCTGTGTTATGGCAATCACTTCTTCTCCACTGGCCGCTCGCCATGGCATCGACATCACGCGCGGAGGGAATGCCATACACGCTGCTGCCGTTGATGGGAAACTTGCTGTGGCCGTTGTAAGGCTCGGGGTCGATCGTGCCGGTGCCGTAAATCAGCAGGGCGCGGCGCTTCCAGCCGTGGGGAATGAGGGAATGACAACCCAGGCAGGGCATGTCACGCGCCACCACGTGGCGCACATGCAGGTTTTTCTTGACGCCCTGAGTGCCAGAACTGAACCCGGTTTTCCACCAGGTAGTGTCCGATGCCCCGGTCGCCGCGCCATACACGGTGGGGTCATGGCATTTGAAGCAGATATGATTGTCCGTCCCCGGTTGGCCGGTGGTGAAATCATATGGCCCCCAGATGATCGGCCAGACATCGGCACCATGCGGCCCCTTCAGGCCGGGCAATGCAGGGTTGCTGTCGGAATGGCACTCCGAACAGGTCATGGTGGAATTCGGCGTCATGCCGCCGATGAGCGAGGAGGAATAATCGTAGAGCACCCCGTTCACCGTCATCTGGAAATTGTTCTTGCCCGTGGTCACCACCGGATGGTAGGAGGCATTATTGGGGTTGAACTCCAGCGCCTGGTCGGTATTGACCCCGCCGACAATGATGCCGTAAGGGTCGAGCGGCGGGGAAGCGCCGAAGGCGTAATAGGAATGGCACTTGAGGCACAACTGGTACTGGTACTGCACGTCGGGCACCACGGTGTACGAGGTCACCTGCCCCCATAATCCCGGCCAGGTGGGCTGAACTCCCCACACGCCCTTGTTGACGGGGGCTGCCAGGTTGTTGGTGGGGTTGGGCACGCTGGGCGACACCCCGGCAGCCACCGCGTGGGGGTTGTGGCAGTCCTCGCACTCGGCGTGGCGGTTGGCGAGGTCCGCCTGATCCTCGCGCACCGTGCCGTCGGGCATGCGCTTGGGTTTGTGGCGCCCGTCATAAGCGGCATTCTTGCTGGGATGGGCATACATCTTGTTCATCGCGGCGTCGATGTTCCAGTAGGCCACATTGCCGTTGTGGCACACCAGGCACACCCCGGTCTCGCCGTCCTGCTTCAGGATGCGGTTGCCACTGGTGGCGGCGTTGTGCGGCTGGTGGCAACTTTCGCAGCCGTTGGCCTTGTTGGTTGAATTGACGGAATCGTTGGCGAGGTTGTGCCCCGGCACATGCCAGGGGTTGATTCCGAGGCCGTTCCATGGCTTGGTCTGCTCGCGGTGCGGCATGTTGGCCACCGTGCCCCAGTACATCTTGGTATGGCAGGTGCGGCACAGCGGGGAGCCATAGCCCGCGCCGTCGGTATAGCCGACATGCATGAACTTGGGATAGGCATCGCTGTGCGCGTCATGGCAACTGGTGCACTGCATCAGGCCGTTGCCGTCGGGCTTGATCTTGCCGGTGAGCGCGGCGGGCGACACCAGCTCCAGGTTAGTGGCAGCCAGCGAAGCGTCGTAGGTAAAGGAAACCGGGTGGTCGTTGCGCAAGTCGGTGCCCAGGTTGGCGGTTCCTGTCAGGAGGGCTTCCAGCCCGGAAATCGTGCCCGCCGTCTGGTGGCCGAAGGGCAGGTTCCGCACCCCGCCCAGCGCCACCGTGCCGTCGTGGCAGGTCAGGCATAATTTCGACGCGCCGCTAGGTTGCCCCGGCGCGGCCGCCGCCAGCGTGTTGCTGGCATAAGGGGTATAAGTCGCCGCCGAGAGCTCATGGTTCCACAGCCCCACGGCGGGGTTGGTGTTGTGCGGGGTGTGGCAGAATACGCACAACTGGGTCTCGCTGGTCGCCTTGTAGGTACCGGTTCCGGTCACGGAAAGATTGTGCTTGGTGCCGGCGATGCCCGCCATGCCGGATGCGGTCCATCCCAGCAGTCCCGAAAGCAGCAGAACGGCGGCGAGCCATGCGTAGTTGCGCGTTTTCATAGCGGAAAAACTCCGGTCAAAATATGCCATAAATTCAACCCGGATTGCCCATTGGAATGCGGGTGCATGTAGGAGCGCCGCCCTCGGCGCGAATGTGGCCGCAAATCGCGGCGAGGGCGCCGCTCCCACAGCGGGATTTTGGCTCTAATGGATAATCTGGGTTCAATGTAAAACCATTATATCCGCGAGGCGCACACCCGCAAGCAGTGCCCCCGTGGTTAATCATTCTTTTCGTCCGGTCCTTTTTTTGCACCGCCGTCTCCGAGGTACTGGAATATCTGTACCCGATTATTATATGAGTCCGCGACGTAAATGCGGTCCTGGGCATCGATCAACAGCCCGGTCGGTAGCCAGAATTTTCCCGCTTCCTGGCCCGAGGTTCCCCAGAACAGCAGCAGCTTCCCTGTCTCGTCAAATACCTGGACATTATCGAACCCCGCGTCGGCGACATAAACATGCCCCTCGCTGTCCAGCGCCACGCCCTTGGGGGCGGAAAAATCACCGGAGCCGTCGCCATGTTTGCCGAAAGAGGAAACCAGTTGCCCCTCGATATCGAAAATCTGGATGCGCATGTTCATGCTGTCCGTGACCGCAAGACGCCCCTGGCGATCCAGCGCGGCGAAGGTGGGAAAATTGAATTCCCCGCGCTCCTCGCCACGGCGGCCGATCACGCTGCTTACCTTTCCTGTCGGCAGATCGATCACCTTGATGTCGTGGGCCGGCACATCCACCACGTACAGCCGCTGCCGCGCGCGGTCGATCGCCAGAGCGGACGGGCGCTTGAGCCAGTCCGCGGTGTCGAGCATGCGATCGAACTCCCCATCCGGTCTGAACACGAAAATACTGCCCAGTTCGCCATCGGCAACATAAATATAATCCCTGCCGTCCACCGCCAGACCGATAGGCAGGCGCATGGACTCCCGATCGCTGCCGCGCAGATAGGAATATTCGCCCTCGCGGCGGTCGAAAATATGCACCCGCCCGATCTTGGCATCCGCCACCAGCAGTCTGTCCCTGCTATCCACGGCCACGGCCATGGGACGCACTACCTGCTCGTCCGCCTCGTCGCCGCGAATAAAATCCCATACCTTGCGCCAGAAGCCTTTCTTGCGCCCGATGTCCTCCGGGCTGGAAACCGAACCGAGATAGCGGATGCGCGCTTGCTGCGGCGGCGACGGCCAGACCAGATCGGGCGCGGCGGCAGCCTGCTCCCTTGCTTGCGGCGCGGCCTCGGCGGGCGGGGTTTCCTCCGCCCAAGCGGAGGGCGTCGCCAGCAGCAGGGCGATGGTAAGGGCCAGAATTGTTTTTACGGCTTGTTGCAACATTGTTCTCCACAACCATTGAGCGGATTTGTCGGGCTAAAGCCCGACCTACAACGGCGAATTTTAACCTCACTTGTAAAGCATATGCTTCTTGCGCGAAGTTTCACCATGATAATATTTATAGCGGAACAGCGCATCCAGGCCGTGACAGTCGGCGCACAGCATGAAATCGCTGGTATTTCTCAGGAAGCTGCTGCGCGCATCGCCCTCGACATTCCGGCCTTCGCCCTCCTCGGCTTTGAGCGGGCTCCATTGGTGGGCATTATGACAGGTCGGGCAGGAGATGATACCTGAGCCGCTGCGCGCGCCCTCGGGGGTGAATACCGGGAAATGCCCGCCGTTTTCGCGCTGGCTGCCGGGGTTCGAAATCACGTTCACCTTGGCGGGGTGGCTACCCTTGAGCGGCAGCTTGGCGGCGGCGACCTTGCCGGCGGCATGGCAGGAACGGCACAGGCGCTCCATGGCGTCATTGCCCTCGCCCGACTCTCGCGCCCACAGGCGCTCCCTGGCCGCCGCATTATGCACCATGTGGCACTGTCCGCACACGCCGGACTCCCGCGCGTTCTGGCCGCGAATATTGGTCGCCTCCGGCGCGGTGACGGCCAGATCGTGGTCGGTATTCTTCACCTGGCGCTTGTCCTGATGGCAATTGGCGCACAACTGGGGCGCCGGCCAGGCGGGCTGGCGCAGGAAGCTGTCGGCCGCGCCGCCCTCCACGTCGGCCTTTGCGCCGGCTTTACTGGCGGGGTCCACCGGGTCCCACTGGTGCAGATTGTGGCAGGTGGCGCAGGCGACCTTGCCGTTGACGTGGTCCTTTTTGCCCTCGGCGGAGTAAAGCGGCAGGGTGGTCTTGCCGCCGATATTTTTCAGGTCCACGCGCAATGGATGGCTGTTGGCGCCGGTCTGCTTCTTCGACGCGATGCCGCCGTCGCGATGGCATTCGGCACACAGTACCTCGACGCCGTCCTGGCCCGGCCCGGTGGCGCGCGCCCACATCTTCGCGCCATTGCCGTTATGCGGCAGGTGGCAGGAGCCGCACACGCCGGTTTCCGCGGTGGTGCGGCCCTTGGAGTTCTTCGCGTCCGGCGCCGAAATGGCGAGATTGTGCTTGGACAAGGCAATCGGCCCCTTGTCCACATGGCAGTTGGCGCATAGCGTGCCCTTGTTGTCGTTCGGCAGGCGCAGGAAGCTGGTGTCACCCGTGCCCTTGGACTGGCGCGGATCGCCGGAGGGACTATCCTTGGTTAATGGCGACCAATTGTGGGGGTCGTGGCAGGTGCCGCATACCACGTTGCCGCCTTCCGCCGCAGGCATCCCGCGATGGTCGTAGAGCGGCAGCACCTTGCCCGGCTGGCTAACGCTTTGCGGCGGCACCGACCATTTCCCGCCCTTCGCCGTAATGCCGATATTGGTGATGGGCACATCCAGTGGATGGCTGTTGGCGCCGATGGTTTTATCCTTTGCCACGCCCTGAGAATTGTGGCAGCTCAGGCAGGTGGAGGAAACCGGGTCCACGCCGGCCAGCGGCTCCCGCGCCCACATGCGCGCCCCCTTGCCGTTGTGGGGCAGGTGACAACTGGCGCAGACGCCTGTCTCGGCAGGGGTCTGCCCCTTGATATTGCGCTCGGTTGGAGCCATGACGGCCAGATCGTGCTTGGTGTTGACGACGCCGATCTTGTTTTTGTGGCAGGTCAGGCACAGGTCGGCCTCCGGGCCATTGGGCTTGCGCAGGAATTTGTTGTCGCCACTGCCTTCCTCGCCCGGTTTAGAGGTTTTTTCCGGGTCGCGCGGATCCCACTGGTGCGGTTCGTGGCAACTGGGGCAACTGACCCGGCCCTTGCTATCGCCCACCGACTTGACGCCTTCCCTGGTGTAGCCCGGGAGCTCCACCGCCCCGTCCAGACGGGCCATATCGCGCCCCACCGGGTGGGTGTGCTGCCCCACCTGCTTGTCCTTGGCCAGCCCGCCCTCGCGGTGGCAGGTCAGGCACAGGTCGGCCACCGGGTCGTCGCCGTGTTTCACCGCGCGCGCCCACATTTTCGGCCCCTGCCCGCCATGCGGCAGATGGCAAGCGCTGCACACCCCGGCCTGGCCCACTTCCTGGCCACGCACATTTTTGTCCGCCTCGTTGACCAGCGTCATGTTGTGCTTGGTGTTCGCCACCCGGCGCTGCTCGACATGGCAGGCCTGACACAATTGCGACTGCGGGTTGGGTGCGACCAGAAGCTTGGGTCCCGCCGCGGCGAAATGCGGCGTGTGGCAGGTCTGGCAGATCACGGTGCCGCCCTCGCCCAGCTTCGCCCCCTTGTCGAACAGTGCCTGCGGAATTTTCACCTTGCCCGGCTTGATGTTCACCGGATGGGTGCCCATGCGTCCAGCCTCGGCGGGCGTGTGCGCATAGCGGTCGGCATGGCAAGTGCCGCACAGTTCGGAATTGGGGTTTTTCACCGCCAGCAATTTTTTCTCGGGCGCGCCGTGGACGCGGTGGCAGGACTGGCAGATCACGTTGCCGCTTCTGCCGAATTTGGAACCGGCCTCCGTCAGCGCGTGCGGAATTTCCTTCATTTTTTGGGATACCGGATGGTTGCCCTCATCCGGGCCGGTGCCGCGCTCCAGATGGCAGGCCATGCACATGCTGGATTCGATGTTTTTCATGCGCATGAACACCGGGGCGGTCTTATCCCCCCACGCCACGCCGTGCGCGCTGTGGCAGGTACCGCAATACACCTTGCCATCGTCGTTGAGCGGAAAAATCATCTTGCCCTCGACAGTCGGGATATCCACCTTATCCGACGGCTTGACACCGATGGGGTGAAAATTCTGGCGATTTTGCCATGCAAACCGGGAATCCAGCACGAAACCATCATGGCAGGAAAAACACATGCGGTCGGTGCTCACCACATCCTGCTTGCCGGTCGCCTCCACCGGCTTGGGGTTATGAGAGATCAGCGGCGTGACGTCCTTGCGGTCGAAATCGACCAGCCACATTATGTGGCAGTTGGCACATTCACGCTGCGGCGAAATTTCCCGCGCCGCCTCCGCGCCGCGCGCCAGGGCGAACAGGAGCATGAGTGCCAGCGCCAGTCGTACTATCACCCCGCCACCGCAACGCACTGTCAGATGATCGAACATACGGCGAGTTATATGATCAGCCCGTTATGGCGTCGCGGCTGGCGGAGCCTTGGGCGGCGCATCGAAGGAATTGCGCCACCAGGCGCGCGGATCGCGCTTCATTTCCTCGGCGGACGGATCCGCTGCCTTCTCGGACGAACCGAATAGCACGCCCTGGCGCGACTTGCTGGCATCGTCGAGGAAAATGGTGGGGATGTAGAATTCCTTGTATTTCTGCGTGATGCCGACGATGTTCACATTGGTCAGGGCAATGATGCGTCTGTCGGAGAAGCCAAGGGCGCGGAACGGCATGAAACTTTCCTTCTCGGCGGCGTGGCAGCGGGTGCAGAAACGTCCTATCGGGTTCACCTGGCTGTGGAAGGCCTTCTTGATCGCGCCCATGTCCTGATCGGAAAGCTGGTTGCGCAGCTTGATGAATTCCTGCGCCTCCGGCGCATCCTCGGTGATTTCCAGCAAGGCCTCCCGCCCGTCGAGGTTGGCATAGGCCACGATCTTGGAATAATAGTCGTCCGTTTCGAGCAGAAAGCCGGTCTTCGGGTCAACATCTGTTCCGAATGGCTTGCCCTTGACATCGATCCCCGAATAATTTAGCCAGCGCAGCGTCATGGCGCTTTCCGGCACCTTGCGGTCGTCGGTGTGGCAGGTCATGCAGCCGATGAACTGGGTGTGCATGTTGAGCAGCGTGCGGATCATCGGTTTTTTCGCATGCGGGTATTCGCTGTGGCAGGTGTAGCAGATCGGCCGTTTTCCCAGAGTCAGGGGGTCCACCTTGGGCAAATTGTGGAAATGCTTGATTCTTTCCTTCTGCCGTTCGATGTCCAGTTTGGCCAGAAGCTTTGGAGCCTCGATTATTTTCTTCGGGGCGACCATGGAATAGACGGAAGACACCAGCAATACCGCAATAATGACCCACAGCAGGGAGGACACCATCCACGCCCAGACGGGGTGGTTGCGGCGGATGCCGGAAATGCTGAAAAGATCGCGCCGCACTTCGCCCGGGATGCGCGCCTTATGGTCAATAATGATCAGCACCGCAATGGCGAAGAGCAGTAACATCACCACTGCCAGCGCAATAAAAGTGCTTTCTATTTCAACGGTATGATGCATGGTCAATCCTTAAAGTTATCATCAGCCCTGGGTCAACATCAGCCAGATCGCATACAGCCCGAAAGCGGTCCACGCCAGCACGAATACCAGCGATCCGTAGGCCAGTGCTTTTTGCCAGGGTTTAAGCCCGGTTTTCATACGTGCCGACAATCAATTTTGAAATGTTTGCGCACAGCTTCAATCATGAGGTTGCGTGCCCCACATTTTCTTGCTTTCGATCAGTTTCCTGAGATAGCCGCGCTCCTCCGGCATGGTCACGATGCAGCGCAGATATTCGAGGAAATGCTCCTCGATCTGGTGCTCGCGCGTGATTTTTCCGGTCAGATAAGTCCATTGCATGGGGAAACGGCCCGGTGCCAGATGGACGTTGTACCAGTGCCAGAAGGCGATCACCAGCAACGCGAGCAAGGCTTCGTGAGGATGAGACAAGCGCATCATTTCCTGGAAATGCGATGCCATCTCCAGCGGCAGGATACTGGCCCAGAACTCGGGAAAGAGGAAGGTCGAGCCGGAAAGCACCATCACCGCGTTGCCGAATCCGGCGGCAAAATAGTGAATCTTCTGCTTGTACATGAACTTGTCCATTTCTGGGCGCGTGTCGCGTTTGCCACTGAAAAACAGCGCATCTTCCTTGAAATCGCGAATATCCTTCCACACCGGCAGGATGGTGCGCCTCAGTTCAAAGGTGCGGGCACGCAACTTGGCCAGCGAGCCGATGCCGATGGTAAAGATGTGATAAACCATGGCGAAAATCATGGCCACCGCGAGCGTGCGGTGAATGATCCGTGTTACTTCCAGCCCGCCCAGCAGGGAGTTGAAGGGCAGCGCCCAGAAGGCGGTGTTGTAGTGAATGGGAAGACCGGTAAAGGCCAGCAGCAGGAAGGTAGAGAAAATCAGCAGATGCTGGATGCGGATATGGATGTTGTAACGGTAGAAATCGCCAATCGGGTTCGAGTCCACATTCTTGTACAGCATCGAACGGTCGTCGGGCAGCAGCGCGATCACCTCCTCGATGTCGCGATCCTCCTCCAGACTCACCCTGTTGAGGCGCTTTGCGGTGTCCAATACCCCGCGTGCTTCTTGTGATAGCTTCATGTCGTGCGTGTCCTTATGCCTTATGCGTCAACTCTTAATAAATTCTGCATCATCTGGTAACCCACCTGTAGGTCGGGCTTTCTCGCCCGAGCGAGCAGCTTTGCTGCCGCTCGCGGCGGGGACACCCCTTGCGGGTGCCGCCCAACCTACGAGTCAGCACTATCAGGGGATGCGATTGCTCTTGCGCCGGGTGCGCCGCCACCACGATGAGCCCTCACGGAAGCGCCAGCCTGCCCCGTCGCGCAAACGACCCCAGGTTTCGAATCCGGCCAGGCCCACCAGCATCACCAGCACGCTATCGCCCACGATGGTATAGATTATGTCGGCATAATGCTTGAAGGGGTTGTCTTCCTTCTTGCTGGAGGGGTGCGGGTCTAGCGCGGCATAGTTCTTGTCCGCCCTGACGTGACACTGCTTGCAGGTTTGCACCCTGTTTTCCGCGCTGAGCGGCGAACGCGGGTCGCGCGAGGGCAACAGTTCATGCACGCTGAGATAGTAGTTCACGGTATTGGCATGACAATCCAGGCAGTTGGCCACTTTTTCATTGCCGTACTTGGCCATCTTGCCGTGAAAGCTCTCTTTATAGGATTCCGCCGCAATCGGGAATTTCCGCCCCAGTTCGCGCCCTTCTTCCTTGGCCGCCTGCTGGTGACGATCCAGCATCTGCTGGTCGGAATGGCAGGAAGAACACATCTCGACAATCTCCTGCGAGGAACGTCTGACTTCGCGGATACGGCGGCTGGTGTGGTTGTACCATTTCTCCGCAAACTTGACGTCCTCGTGGCAGACCACGCAGCGGTCCACGATATGCTTGGGCGGCTTTTCCTCCTTGGCGTTGTAGAGCGGGTTGGTATGACAGTTGACGCAATAGGGTTTGTCGGCGTCATTGCCCTTGGCGATTTTCTCCCGGCCGTGGACGCTTTTCTTGAATGCGTCATAAATCGGTTTGTGGCTGAACGGCTTGCCGGTGGAAGGGTTCTTGATCGAATGGCACTCCGCGTTACAGGTCACCCCCTCCGTGACCGGTTTGTGAGGCAATTCCTTGATATAGCTGTGACAGTCGCGACAGGGCACATTGCGGTGAACGGTTTTTGAAAAAACGTTCGGCATAATGTAGTAGGTCTTTTGCAGCCCCTCCTCGGTAATACGTCCCATTTTCGGATATTTGTGGCACATCAGGCAGGCTTCATCATCCTCAAAAGCCAGAGCCGGCGCGGCATACCCCAGCAATAGGGACAACATGCCCGCAACGCACCATCTGATCAGCATCTCCATCCTCTTTTCCTTTATTATTTCAGCAACCCTGGTCCAACACCGCTCAATCAGACAACCCCGCTACTGTCCAGTTAACCGTAAGCCTACGAGAAATAGAGCCTGAGTGGGCTTGGGGACCAGGCAAAATTGATGGTGTCGAGACAGCAATTTTCCAACCCAAGGACTCAGGCATGAAATATGTTAACACTGTGTTACATCTACTGCTCAAACACATTCCCCGCCAGCGCCTATCCTGAGCTTGTCGAAGGACATGAGCGGGGTGGTAACCGCAGTTTTCAGGTTTTCTTGCTTCGTCCATCGGGCCAGAAACCGCCAACAAAACAAATAGGCGCGACAATGCGCCCCCATTTGCCTAATATGCTTGGCGCCTAATACTTATTTGACTTTCGGAACCTCCACCTTTGGAGCCGCTGCCTGTTCCACTGGAGCCTGAGCCTGCCCCGGCTTTGGCTCCTGACCCTCGGTCCAGGCCGCGCCGGTGCCAGGCAGCAGGAACTTGGGAATATAGAACTCGCGGTACTTCTGCACCATCCCCACAATCTCGGTGTTGGTCAGTTGCTGTATCCGTCGCGGCGGGTAACCAAGTTCGGCAAACGGAATATAAGGCGTCTGCAAGGAGGTATGGCAACCGTCACACTGAAGCGGCTTCTCATCCACCATGCGGTGAATCACCTTCTTCATCTTGGACTGGGCGGTGGAGCTGAGGCCGTCCTTGTTTTTCAGGTAGTCTGTCACGAACGCTCTTTCACGGTCATCGTTAAGGAAACGGAAGCCGCCATCGGCAGCCAGCGTTCCCGGAGCGAACTTGGTTCCGTAGTTGCCGTATTTCTCCTTTTCCGTTGCGACCAGTCCTGGAGGATTGGCAATCACCTGGCCGTTCTTCTTGTCGTACCAGCGGAAGGCCCACGGCCCCTGCTCCGGCTTCTGCTTGATGTGGCAGGTTTCGCAGGCGATGAAAAACGCGTGCATGTTCAGGAAAGCGCGTATGGCCTTCGACTTGTCATGGGGTACCGCGCCATGACAGCGCACGCACACGTTGGATTCGTCCGATTCCACCGTCATGCCGATGTGGTGGAAGTGGCCCTTCACGTACTGCTCTTTCACGACGGTATAGCCGAGGTCGGTGGAGGCCGTCGCTTTCTGTTCCTTCAGTACCTTCTGCAACGCTGCTTCTTCAAACGTCGCGCCCTCGGTTTTTTTCACCGTGGTGCCGAAAATCTGCTGTTGCACAGTCTCTTCATGTGCATCCGCGTGGCTGAATATGACCGGGTAAATAAAATTACCGTACCAGACCGCGAATACGATCAGGGCGATAACGTAGAGCTTGCCTAACAGCTTCTTCAATCGACTAAACATTTCTTGATTCTCCGGCCCTTAGTGGTGCTGAGGTTTGATCGTCTCTTGGAGACCTTCTTCGGTCAGGGTCCGCACATATTCCGCGTAGTGCTCGTGGATCATGTCATCTTCCGTGAGATAGCCGGTGAGGAATACCGTCCCCAAGGGGAATTTCTCGGGCGAGTAGTGCACGTTGTACCAGTGGACGAAGAACAGGAACAGCGCCGCCAGCAACGCCTCGTCGGTATGCATGATGTAGAAGGCGTTCATCGCGATGCCGGGAAGAATGTGGCTGAATTCATCCCGCCACCACAGAATGAAACCGGCCGGCCCCAGGATGGGAATACCCCAGTAGGGCGCGTAATAGTCGAACTTCTCCTTCCATGACATGCGGTCATAGCGCGGTGGCCGGTTGGTGAAGTACAGCAGATACTTGAACATGTCGATCAGGTCGAAGAAGTCCTTCTTGTTCGGGACCATCTCCTGGGCCAGAAATTCCCTGCCGATATTGCCCAGGGTCAGGCGCCCTTCCTTCTTCAGGCGCAGCACCCGCCGGGTGTAGAACAGATACATCCAGTAAATGGTGTGGTAGACGAACAGGCCCAGCAGGATGGAGCCGACGATACGGTGAATCATCGGCGCAACCGCAATCCCGCCGAAAATCTTGTAGATAGGCTCCGCCCACGGCTGATCGTGGTATTTCAGCGGGAACCCGGTAAACGACAACAGGATCACGGTGGAGAACAGAACGATGTGCTGCAGCCGTTGATGCAGCGAAAACCGGAAGAAATACCTCCTTCCGTTTCTTTCGACTATTTTTGGATATTTCTTCATAAAACAAACCTCAATCTGTACGTATTCTCGACTGGTTATTTGGATGAGTGACGATCATCATCCGGCGATTTCTTGAAGGAGAAGTTCGGGAAGAGTCTCCTCAGCAATTCCAGAATGATGAGAATCAGGAAGAAATACAACACGCCTGCCATCAGCCAGGTAAAAAATACCAACATGTAATGCTGCAAGGGGTATTTATCCTTGTCATAGGTGACGTGGACCTGGAAATCGGCCAGATTCGCACTCGCCTTTTCATGGCATTCGGAGGTGCGGCAGGTAGTCGGAACATTTTTCTTGTTGCTGGCGGATGTCGGAGAGTCCTTGCCTTCGATGAAGTGCACGCCCTCCCCCTTGACCACATGGCAGTCAACACAGTCCGGCGTTTCCTCGGAACCAAAACGAATCGCCTTCCAGTGGTAGGTTTCCTTGTAGGAGGTGACCACATCGTCAAGCTTGTGCCGCTGCTGAAACTCCTTGTCACCGTGACACTTGGCGCAGACACCCACGGTTTCTGCCGGCTTGCGTGACTTTTGCAGACGCGAGGTCACATGCTTATAGAAGGATTCCGCGAACTTGCCGGTAGTGTGACAGGTCTTGCAGCGGCTTAACGAGCGCTCGGATACGCCACTGGTCTTGCCCTTGAAGAAAGACAGCGGCCGGTACAGCGGTTCCTCGTGGCAGTCCTTGCAGCCGGGATAGTCTTGCTGGTGTTCCTTGGCGCTGCCATCGGCATCGAGCTTGCCGTGGACGCTCTTGGCCAGCATATCCGACACCGGTTTGTGCGAGAATTTTTTCTGACCGGAGGGCTCGGTCAGATGGCATTCGGTGGTGCAATCCACTTTCTTGGCGGGATCATGCGGGATTTTGCTGATATCCCGGTGACAATCCATACACTTGACCCTGACATGAGGACCTTCCTCGAACAGAGCTTCGTTGATGTAAAACAAACGGAAATTGCCATTTTCATCAATGCGGCTCAGGCCTCGATGCTTGTGGCAGAGAACGCAGTTCAATTCGTCCTCGGCATTGGACACCCCTGCCATACCGCAAAGAAGCAAGGCCGCGAAAAACAGAATGACGCGAGTTTTGAAGGATGACTTACCCATTGACCTAACCTTTATTGACCTGACCTTATTTTGTGTCTTTAAACCCAGATTATCCATTAGGGCCAAAACACCGCTGTAGGAGCGCCGCCCTCGCCGCGATTCGCGCCGAGGGCGGCGCTCCTACATGCGCGTGCATTCCAATGGATAATCCGGGTTTAATCCAGCACGGCGACCCAACGATACCCCGCCGGTTGCCGTTTCAACGAATCAACCCCGGCCTCCACCACACATTCAAAAACTGCTGGCTTGCCCGCCAGTTTCAGCGCAAAAACACGGCAACAGCTTGTTCGGGTAACACCCGAAAACACTTGACATAGACCCATAATCCGGACTACCAGATCATAAGATCATATTGTCTTAAATAATATAACAAATTCTCGCTTTCCGCGACCCACTGCGGCAACTCACCAAGAACGGCACAATTCCGAGGGAGAATTTCACGCGAAATAACGAGCACCGGATATTACCGCGAACGCCCAAGGGCGAAAAAAACGATGATCGCCAGCATTGTAAAAAGCACGGTCCAGCCGGCAACCGTAATAAGCACGCCGACAACATTGCCAACCCCGCCCTCTCCATTCGCGGACATGCCCACGAACCCCCCGATCTCATTGCCGTACCATATACAGCCGAGCGGAAGAACCACAACGGCGATGGTCAGATGGAAGGCTTCGCCACTGCCGAAGAAACGAGCCATGACCAAACAGGCAAGCGCCACCAGAAGCGACACCGCTCGGCCAATTTCCGCTCGCACACCGCCTGCCTTCGAACAATTCTCGTTTGAGTCCCGCACCCGATACGCGCCCTATCTAAAGCCGAAACATGCGTTAAAGCGTCCTATTGACAACCACGGCCTGCCCTATATCATATACACATTAGATTTATTGATCCAGAACATTAGTTTTATTGATGCATAATTTTCATGCGGCGA
>JAUYFW010000082.1 GCA_030690835.1 Sulfurimicrobium sp.
TGTTCAAGCTGGCAGCGGAACGCGCGCCGCTGGAGAGCGACAATCTGCTGGCCTGTGGCGCGACTCACTCCCGTCTGGAAGGGTCGCTACGTCGCAGCGACATCTACCGCATGGCTCGCGCCCTGATCGAGCAGTTCATCGCGGGCTATAGCAGCGCTCCGACCCGCATTACCCTGGACATGGATCACACCGACGATGCCACCCATGGCCAGCAAGAACTCTCCTTTTACAACCATCATTACGGCCACCATTGCTATCTGCCCTTGCTGGTGTTCGAAGCTCACTCCGGCGCACTGGTGACCGCAGTGCTGCGTCCGGGCAAACGCCCGACCGGGGCTGAGAACGCGATGATCATGAAACGGGTGCTGGGTTTGTTGCGCCAGTACTGGCCGCACACCCATATCGTGCTGCGCGGGGATGGACACTTCTCCAATCCCGAGCTGATGGCGTTGACGGTGGCCGATGGCAATGCTGATTTCATCTTCGGCCTGGGCGGCAATTCCATCTTGTTGCGCAAGGCCGAGGGCTTGATGAAGAATGCGCGCGGACATCTTGCCCTGCGCCGGTCTCTGGCCGCTCAGGGCTTGGGGGCTGACATCGCAGCGGTGCGCCTGTTCGGTGAGTTCGAGTATGCGGCCAAGTCGTGGCCGCAAGCCTTCCGGGTGGTGCTCAAGGCCGAGGTTCTGGCGGGCAGCGGTGGTTTGCCGGACAAGGACAACGAGCGCTTTGTGGTGACTTCCTTGCGCAGTCCATCCCCCCGCACGCTCTACAGCGAAGACTATTGCGCGCGTGGACAGGCAGAGAACTGGATCAAGCACGTGAAATGCGACTTGAAAGCCGACCGGACTTCAGCTTCGTCTTTCCTCGCCAACTTTGGCCGTTTGCTGTTGAGCGCGGCGGCTTATGTGTTGCATCAGCAATTGCGCCAGTTGGGCCTGCGAGACACCGCGCTGGCTACCGCTCAGCCCAAGACAGTCATCCTCAAGCTGTTCAAGATCGCCGTGCGGGTCAAACAGTACAAAGACCGGGTGTTGCTGCACCTGCCAAGTAGCTGCCCGGTCAAGGCTTTGTTGGCGCTGGTCTGCCAGCGTCTCTATCCGGCAAACAGCAGAATGCGCTCCATGCTGGCTTCTCCATGACCGGGCACGTTTGGCTCACGAGACGATGCCTCCCGCCCTTGTCAACCACAAATCACCCTTCACCCCGCCAGGGGGGGTTAGGGGGCTTTCGCCTGAAAATCAAAAAAATGCGCTGTGGTGATGCAAATGGCATGGAGGGGGATTTGTGCAACATTCAGGCTAGCTCATTCTGCTAAAATCGCGCCATGTTATCTATTCAGAATCTGGTTTACTTCCAGCAGGGCACGCCCCTATTTCAGCAAGCCAACTTGCCCGTTTTCGCCGAACAGCGCATCGGCCTGGTAGGCAAGAACGGCTGCGGCAAATCCACCTTGTTCCGTCTGATTCGCGGGGAGATCAAGCCCGATAGCGGGGAAGTCGCCTTGCAGCAGGGAAAAACGCTGGCTTTTGTGGAACAGGAAATCGCGAATTCGGAGCGCCCGGCGCTGGAATTCGTGCTCGATGGCGATGCTGAACTGCGCCGTCTGGAGCACATCCTGGCGCGCGACACGCATGATACCGAGTGGTTTGAGGCGCAGCATCGTTACGAGGCCATCGAGGGCTATGCCGCGCCATCGCGAGGCGCGACTTTGCTGGATGGGCTGGGGTTTTCTCCCGACCGGATCATGCTGCCGGTGGCGAGTTTTTCCGGCGGCTGGCGCATGCGTCTCAATCTGGCGCGCGCCCTGATGCGCCGCGCCGACTTGCTGTTGCTGGACGAGCCGACCAACCACCTCGATGCCGAATCGGTGGAATGGCTGGAACATTTTCTTACTCGTTTCCCCGGTACCGTGGTGGCGGTGACTCACGATCGCTATTTCCTCGACAACGCCGCCGAATGGATACTGGAACTCGATCGCGGCCACGGCATTCCGTGGAAAGGCAATTATTCGAGCTGGCTGGAGCAGAAGGAAGCACGCCTGGAACAGGAAAACAAGCAGATCGACGCCCATATGAAGGCAATGAAGCAGGAGCTGGAATGGGTGCGGCAGAACCCCAAGGCACGCCAGGCCAAGAGCAAGGCCCGTCTGGCGCGCTTCGACGAGCTCAATTCGCAGGAATACCAGAAGCGCAATGAAACCCAGGAAATTTTCATCCCGGTGGCGGACCGCCTGGGCGCCAACGTGATCGAGTTCGACGGCGTTTCCAAGGCCTACGGCGACCGTTTGCTGATGGACAATCTCAGCTTCCAGGTTCCACCCGGCGCCATCGTCGGCATCATCGGCCCCAACGGCGCGGGCAAGTCCACCCTGTTCCGCATGATCACCGGCAAGGAACAGCCCGATTCCGGCGCGGTGAAAATCGGTCCCACGGTGAAACTCGCCTACGTGGACCAGAGCCGCGACGCCCTTGACGCCAAGAAAACCGTGTTCGAGGAAATTTCCGGCGGCGCCGAGATCCTCACCGTGGGCAAGTACGAAACCCCGTCGCGGGCCTATATCGGGCGCTTCAACTTCAAGGGCGGCGACCAGCAAAAAATCGTCGGCAACCTATCCGGCGGCGAACGCGGCCGGCTGCACCTGGCCAAGACCCTGATCGCCGGCGGCAACGTGCTATTACTCGACGAACCCTCCAACGATCTCGACGTGGAAACCCTGCGCGCGCTGGAAGACGCCCTGCTCGAATTCGCCGGCTGCGTGCTGGTCATCTCCCACGACCGTTGGTTCCTCGACCGCATCGCCACCCACATCCTGGCGGCGGAAGGCGATTCCCAGTGGAACTTCTTCAACGGCAACTACCAGGAATACGAGGCTGACAAGAAGAAACGGCTGGGCGAGGAAGGAGCCAAGCCGAAGCGCATCCGCTACAAGCCGATCAGCCGCTGAAAAACCCAAGGCCGGCGCCATGGCCGGCCTTGCTTCGGATTCAAATACTGATTCTTTCTTGATGCCTTAATGGCTGGCATTGAGGCTGGCAGCGAAGATGGTCTCGGATTTTTCCGGGAACTGGAATGCGGCGAAAGCGCGGTGGATTTCCGCTTCGTTGTGCCCGGCGCCGCAGTCGGCGAAACGGATGCCGATCGAACGTCCGTTCATGGCCAAGGTGTCGAAAGCGTAGCGCCAGCGTTGTGCTTCCGCGAGGCGTGCGCGCAATTCCTGCTCATTGGTGATTTCCACCCCGGCCTTTTTAATGGAATCGAGAAATTCTCCAAAGGGTTCGTTGTTCAGCCTGCCCATTCTGCGCTCCAGTCAAATTGCGGCGGTTAACTGCCATGAGCTAGTAACGCAGCTATCACGATGAAAGTTTACAACAAAATAAAATAAATGAGAGAGGGTCGCAAAATGTCCGGATAATATTGTCACGCAGCGTGCGAATGGAAAAGGGAAGTACCACAGATGCAAGAAATGCACGAAATAAAGCCGGGCCAATCGATTGAGTTGCTGAAAGAACTGCATATTCTCACGCGCGACGGGAAGATGAACCAGGACAGCCGTCGCAAGCTCAAGCAGATTTATCACCTCTATCAGTTTATTGAGCCGCTACTGAAGGAGGTTCTGCAAAATCACCCTGCTATCCGCTTGGTCGATCACGGGGCGGGGAAGTCCTACCTGGGTTTCATTCTTTATGACCTGTTTTTCAAGACGCTGAACGATGCGTCGCATATTTACGGCATAGAAACGCGTGACGAACTGGTGGCCAAGTCGCGCGAGCTGGCGCAAAGACTGGACTTTCCGGGGATGTCGTTTCTCAACCTGTCGGTGGCGGAGTCGATCGAATCCGCAGCTTTACCCGACCAGGTCGATGTCGTGACCGCGCTGCATGCCTGCAACACGGCAACCGACGATGCGATTCATTTCGCGCTGAAAAAGCAGGCGCAATTCATCGTGCTGGTGCCGTGTTGCCAGGCCGAAGTGGCCGCAGTACTCAAAAAGAACAAGGGCAAAACGCTGGCCCGCAACGCCCTGACCGAAATCTGGCGTCACCCCCTGCATACCCGCGAATTCGGCAGCATGGTCACCAATGTGCTGCGTTGCCTGCAGCTTGAGGCGCATGGCTATCAGGTCAATGTGACCGAGCTGGTGGGCTGGGAGCACTCGATGAAGAATGAACTCATCGTCGCCAGCTATAAAAATCTGCCGCGCAAACGCCCGGCCGAACGCCTGAATGAAGTGCTCGACACACTGGGGCTCGAGGAAATGAGCCCAAGGTTTTTTACGACGCTATAACGTAAAACCCGCGCAGCGTTAGCCTTGCTGGCTGGGATCTTGTGCTTGAGGCTCCGGTGCCGGAGCAGAATCCCCGGACGATTCGGGCTCGTTCTTGAGCGTTTTTTCTTTCTGCTTTTCCTCTTTTTTCTTTTTCTTGGCTAGTTCTTTCTGACGCTTTTCATATTGATAATTAGGCTGGGCCATGGGTTTTCCTATTCATTAATTAAGTGAAGTGTTCGATTGCAAAAATTCTGTCAGGATGTCGCGCTTGATTCCTGTTCTTTTGTCCCTTCCGAGGCATCCCCGTTGAGCATGGCGCGGCGCGTTTCCGGTGTCTCCAGGCTGATGCGGCCCAGCGCGCCGGTACGGTAATCCGTCAGCAGTCCGAGCGAGGCTTTTTCCAGATCCGGCGTGCCGCCCTTGAGAAGGAAGCCGCGCCTTTTGGCCACGGCCGCGATGACGCCCTCGGTATCCAGCCCTTCCACGGTACAACCGTAGCGTGCGCTGATCAGGGCGGGATAGCGCGCGAGCAGGATGGTGGCGAGAAAGGTGGCCACGTCCTCGTCGATGACGGCGTTGCGACCGATTGCGTGGCTTGCGGCCAGCATGTAGCCATCGCTGGGGTGCTCGATTTTCGGCCACATCAGCCCCGGTGTGTCGGTGATCGACATCCGGTCGTTCAGTTCGAAGCGCTGCTGGCTCTTGGTCACTGCCGGTTCGTCGCCCACCGCCGCCACGCGACGTTTCAGCAAGGCATTCATCAGCGTGGATTTGCCCACGTTGGGGATGCCCATGATCATCATGCGCAGCGGTTTGAGATTGGTGCCGCGATGGGGGGCAATCGACTGGCACAGCGCGGGCACCTTGGCAACGTCGCCCGGCTTTTTGCAGGACAGCGCCACTGCCCTGACGCCTTGTTGTGCATTATAGAAGTTGATCCACGCCTGGGTGACGGCGGGGTCGGCCAGGTCTGCCTTGTTGAGGATTTTCAGGCAAGGACGTTGCCGATGCAGGCGCAGCTCCTTGATCATCGGGTTGCACCCTGCCTCCGGCACGCGGGCGTCCAGCACCTCGATAATGACATCGGTCCATTCCATGGTTTCGGCCGCTTTTTTGCGCGCCGAAGTCATGTGGCCGGGGAACCACTGAATTGACATTCTTAATCGACAATCTAATCAAAAGCTTATTTTACTCCTTGCCGACCGCCACGTCATGCTCGATGTGGCGGATGCGCGACTTGCGGGTAAACGTGAATGGGTCTAAATGCATCCGCCGCAACTGCCGCAGCGCCAGTCACTGGGGTTGATCGCCTGATAAAGCCAGCGCATGTGCGCTTCGTCGACGGGAATGCCGTGGGCGATAAACAGGTCGGTCAGCCAGACGATATTTTCGAGAATCCAGTCGTCTTCCGCCAGTCCTTCGGCGAGGTCTTCGTCATCGGGGAAGATATAGCTGAATATGCCGAACGTGTTCATGTCATTTTCGCGCCGGGCGGCGCCAGGATCCAGAAGTTGTTCCTGGTAGCGGATCTCCCACTGGCCAAGGCACAGGTTATTGCCTGTAGTGGTCCAGCGGGCGGTAAAGGGATTCGACATGCACGAATTATCCTGGAAACGGCTTTGGACGGGGTGAAGAATGCATCGGTCCATTGTGCCGCCAGTTTAGCGCATCTTTTTGCGATGCATTGCAAAGCGGGTGTTTTTATGGTAGAAATGCAATCATTACTGAATCGGAAAAGTTTCTCTTTTTTGATCAGGTGGCACCTAATTTTAAGGGCAAACCCATCGAAAGATGGGGACGCAAAGTTTCCGGTCTAAGGGGCAGAAGTCCTACGATAGCGGGATTGCTGGGTGGGCCAGGCTCGCGGCGCTTTTATGCCGCACCGGCATTTCATCTTCGCCTTCCTTTTTCTTCCGCTAGACCGCATTCCGCTTCGCGTCCCGCTCTCTCAGGAGACAGGATCATGAAAGACGCCGCGCAACAGAACATCATAATGATGAGCCAGTTCGAAAAACCGCGTGTCGTGCCCGGCACGTCCGGCGCGTTTTTGCTCAACGACTGCCGCGATATGACGGCTTCCCGGCTGGCGCAGGCGTTGTCTTCCATGATGGACAAGGCTGCCGATGATCTTTTCGCTCTCTCGGAGCAGTCGCTCAATTACGAAATGCGCAACCTCTACATGGAGGCCATGACGCTGGTCCGCGACAAGCGCGGCGTTATCGAACCGGGATTCAGGCAGCAGTTCGTGCAGGGTTTCAACAAGGAAGCGCGCCGGGAAAAGAACGCGCAACACGAGAATGCGCTGGATGCGGCGGAACTCAGCCTGGTCGCCCCGGATGACCTCGAGGAATCGCTTGCCTCCATCAATATCGCCAACAGTATCCATGGGGATTGCGCCGAGGAGCTGTTCGGCATCGAGAAACGCATGGGCGTGCTGCTGCACGACCCTGACCTGCTCAACACCAATAATCCGCTTGGGCCGGAAGTGATCGGCAAAGCCTTCATGGGCTCGATGAAGGAACTGGATTGCCCGGTCAAGATCAAGCTGTTGCTGGTGACCATGTTCAACAAGCATATGCCGCGCCAAATCAAAGGCATTTACCAGGACGTCAACCAGAACCTGGTGGAAAAAGGGGTGCTGGAAAAGATCCGCATCGGCGCGAAAAAACGGCCCGAGACCAGCGCAGCACCGCTTCCCGTCCAGACCGATGCGCTACCGGAAGCGCCGGCTGCCAGCGGCGAAAGCGGATTGTTCGCCACATTGCAGCAGCTTTTGACGCGGGGCGTGGCGGGTGGCGGCGGAGTCTCGCCGGGGCAGGGCGTCGGCGCATTGCCGGTGGGCGGAGCGGGCGTGGCGGGCGGGGGCGGGCAAGGAGCCTCCGTGGTCAGCGCGCTGACCCGCTTGCAGCACGGCCAAGTGGAGGGCGTGGTGGGTGCCGGCACGCTGGATGCAGCGCTGCTCGGCGACGGTCACGTCAATGTGCTACGCGAGATCAAGGCCACCAGCGTAGCCGGCACCATGGGTCACGTCGATGCCATGACGCTCGACATCGTGGCGATGCTGTTCGATTACATCCTGGACGACCGGCGTATCCCGGATGCGATGAAAGCCCTTATCGGCAGGCTGCAGATTCCGGTGCTCAAGGTGGCGATGCTGGACAAGGCGTTCTTCTCGCATAAATCGCACCCGGCAAGAAAGCTGCTGGACCGCCTGGCGGAGATTTCCATCGGCTGGAACGAGAGCGAGGGCCATCAGGGCGGCCTCTACCAAAAGGTGGACGACCTGATCCAGCGCATTCTCAACGAGTTCGACGACCAGGTCGGCATTTTCGCCGAGTTGCTGGAAGGACTGGAACAGTACCTGGGGGAGGAAAAGAAACGCACGGACGCGCTCACCGGTCTGAGCGCCCAGCATATCCACCATCGCGAGCAGGAAGAGATTGCCAGGATCATGGCGCACGATGAAATCCGCCGCCGCATCCATTCCGCGCAATTGCCGGAGGTCATCGGCAATTTCCTGGTCGGCTGCTGGGAAGGCGTGCTGGCGGCGGAATATGCGCAGACGGGCGAAGACGGCGAACCCTGGACGCGCGCTATCGAGACCATGGATGAGCTGATCTGGAGCGTTGCGCCCAAGCGTGTGGCGGAAGAACGCAAGCAACTCGTCAGCCTGTTGCCCAGCCTGCTCAAGCGCCTGCAGGACGGCATGGTGCTGGTCGGGCTGCCCGATGCGGAACACGACCAGTTTTTCGCCAGGCTGGTCAAGTGCCATGCCGACGCCATCAAGTCCGGCTTGGCTGGCATGACGCAGGAAGATGCGGTTCAGGCGGCATTCGTGGCGCAGGCATTTGACGCGGGAGATGCCGCAGAAATGGCCCAGCAGGCTGCGGAGCCGGTCGATTTCATGGAAATACCCGTGCTGCTGGACGTTATCGAGCCCGATCCGGCCTTCGTTCAGGCGGTATCCGCCGAAAGCGATGCGGAGACGGATGCCGGCTGGCAAACCCTCACGATCGGCGATGCCAACTGGCAAGGTCCGCAGGAAACGGCTGGTGACGATTACGATGCCATGGTGAAGCGGCTCAAGCGCGGTACCTGGATCGAATTCGAGCAGGAAAGAGGCGAGTCCACACGGGTCAAGCTGGCCTGGGTCAGCCCGCTCAAGGGGCTCTATCTGTTCACTAACCGTCTCGGGGAAAAAGCCGTTTCCATTACTCCGGCGGGGCTGGCCGGGAAGTTGCGCGGCGGGCAGGCGCAAATTATCGACGACATCGCGTTGGTGGATCGCGCCGTCAACAATCTCATGGAACACCTGAAACAGGCGGCCTAGCAGGGTCATGGTTTACAAGCGCGCCGGATTCTTGCAAGCTGGCACGCTTAAGGTCACTCTCGTGGCCATGCCAATGCCGGGATATCCATGCTGGAAAAATATCTGAAATTTTTCAAGGGCGGCCAGGGCGCCGCGAATGATGCTCCCGGCGCCGCTCCGCGCGATGTTACTGCTGTTCTCGATGCCGCGACACAGGGCGGATATGGCCACGCGGCGGCCATGCTGCAACGCTTTCTCGGGCGCCAGCCGATACTCGACAGCGCCAGCCAGATCGTCGGCTATGAACTGAAAGTCCGCGACCATGGCCTGCTGCCCGATACGCCAGATTCGGAGGCGCAGCGCCAGATGCAGGACGAGATGCTGGTCATCAGCGTGATCGATCTCGACTTCCAGCAAGCGCTGGGAAGCAAGCTGACGTTCATCAGTGTTGCGCCGTCGATGCTGAATCACCCCGCGCTCGATCAGTTGCCGAAGCACAAGGTGGTGGTCGGGATATGCCTGCCGGCCATGGTTGACGAGGCGCTTTTGGCGCGTTGCCGCGAGTTGGTTGCGCAGGGCGTCGCGCTTGCCCTCGACGATTTCGCCTATCGCCCCGAATATGAGCCATTCCTCAAAATCTGCGCCTACGTGAAGCTGGATACCACCCGTTACGACGCCCTGGCACTCGGCCAGCGCGTGGCCGAAATCCAGGGCAAGGCGACGCCGGTTATGATCGCCTGCAACGTGGAAACGCAAGATGCGTTCGAGGCGTATCGCCAGCTCTCGTTCAGCCTGTTCCAGGGCTATTATTTCACCCACCTGCAGCCTGCCGCGCCGTACCGGCTCGACAGCGACCGGCTGCGCGTGATCGAGCTGCTCAACCTGGTCATGAACCGCGCCGAGCTTGCCGAACTAGAGGAAAAGGTCAAACTGGACCCCGGGCTGTCCTACAAGCTGCTCAATTTCGTCAATTCGCCAGCCAACGGCTTGCAGCAAAAGATCCGCTCCATCGGCCACGTGCTGACGCTGCTCGGTTACGATCAGCTCTACCGCTGGCTGACCCTGCTGCTGTTCACCAGCGGCAATATCGATGGCCGCAGCCGCACGTTGCTCAAAAGCGCCCTGGTGCGCGCGCGTTTCACGGAAACCCTGGGGAAGGACAGATTCAAGCCGGCCGAGCAGGGCGGTTTGTTCATCGTCGGAATTTTTTCCTTGCTGGATGCGTTGCTCAATGTGCCGATGGAACAGGCGCTCGCCCGCCTCAATCTGCCACAAGCGGTGGTGGACGCCCTGGTGCGGCAAAGCGGCGTGTATGCCCCCTATCTGCAACTCGCCCTCGCCTGCGAAAACTTCGACCAGGACACCATTGCGCGCTGTGCGACGGCGTGCGGCCTCAATGCCGACGCGGTGAACGTGACGCACGTCAATGCCTTGATCTGGGGCGAGGGGCTTGATGCCTGATCCGGCGCACCAATTCCGCTAGAATAGCTGCTTTTTTATCCCGGATTATCCTTAGAGCCAAAATGCCGCTGTAGGAGCGGCGTCCTCGCCGCGATTTGCGGCCATTCGCGCCGGGGCGGCGCTCCTACATGTACGTGCATTCCAATGGATAATCTGGATTTGGCCTGCATCGCAGCCGAGCCGCTCTCCGAAGACTTAATAGGAAACATGAGCAAGTCATATTCAGATTCTTCCATCCGCGTGCTGCGCGGGCTGGAGCCGGTGAAGCAGCGGCCGGGGATGTACACGCGCACCGACAATCCCTTGCACATTCTCACCGAGGTGGTGGACAACTGCGCTGACGAGGCGCTGGCCGGTTTCGCCAAAACGATTACGGTGCGGCTGCATGCCGACGGCTCGGTGTCGGTCATGGATGACGGACGCGGCATCCCGGTGGGCATCCATCCCGAGGAGGGCGTGCCGACCGTCGAGGTGGTTTTTACCCGCCTGCACGCGGGCGGAAAATTCGACAAGAAGGCCGGCGGTGCCTACCAGTTTTCCGGCGGGCTGCATGGCGTCGGCGTTTCCGTCACCAACGCCCTGTCGCTGCGCCTGGAAGTGGCGGTGACGCGCGAAGGCGGCGTCCACCGCATGGTGTTCGCCGGCGGTGACGTGGTCGAGCCGCTGGTCATCATCCGCAGCGCCCCCAAACGCGCTTCCGGCACCTCGGTGCGGATCTGGCCGGACGGGCAGTATTTCGACAGCGCCGAGATCCCGCCGCAGCAACTGGAACGGGTGCTCAAGGCCAAGGCGGTGCTGCTGCCCGGGGTGCGCGTCCGGCTCGAGGTCGAGGACCGCGACGGGCTGCTCAAGGAAGAAAAGGAATGGGTATATCAGGACGGGCTGTCCGATTACCTCAAAGCGCAACTTTCGGATTACCTGGTGGACGGCCTGTTCTGGAAACAGGCCAAATACGCCCCGGCCTCCCACGACACCTTCGCCGAGGGCGAGGGCGCGGAATGGGTGGTGGCCTGGACGGAAGAAGGGCCGATCGTGCGCGAGTCCTACGTCAACCTGATCCATACCCCCTCCGGCGGCACTCATGAATCCGGCCTGCGCGACGGCATCTTCAACGCGGTGAAGAGCTACATCGACCATCACAGCCTGTTGCCGAAAGGCGTCAAGCTCACCGCCGACGACGTGTTCAGCCGCATTTCCTTCGTGCTCTCGACCAAGATGCTGGACCCGCAATTCCAGGGGCAGACCAAGGAACGGCTGTCGTCGCGCGACGCGCTGCGCCTGGTGACCGCCATGGTGCGTGACCCGCTCGAACTGTGGCTCAACGAACACCAGGACGAGGCGAGGAAGATCGCCGAATTCTCGATCCGGGCGGCGCAGACGCGCCAGCGCGCCGGACAGAAGATCGAGAGGCGCAAATCCTCCGGCGTCGCCGTGTTGCCGGGCAAGCTGGCCGATTGCCAGTCCGACAATCTGGAAGAGCGCGAGCTGTTCCTGGTGGAAGGCGATTCCGCCGGCGGCTCCGCCAAGCAGGGCCGCAACAAGGACACCCAGGCCATCCTGCCGTTGCGCGGCAAGGTGCTCAACACCTGGGAGCACGAGGCCGACCGCATCTTCGCCAACAATGAAATCCACAACATCGCCGTGGCGCTCGGCGTCGACCCGCATGGGCCGAACGATACCCCGGACATGTCCAATCTGCGCTACGCCCGCGTCATCATCCTGGCCGACGCGGATGTGGACGGCAGCCACATTCAGGTACTGCTGCTGACCCTGTTCTACCGCCATTTCCCCGCCCTGGTGCGCGCCGGCCGGGTGTGCGTCGCGCAGCCGCCGCTGTACCGCGTGGACGTGCCGGCGCAGGGCAAGAACAAGCCGGCGCGCAAGTTCTATTGCCTCGACGACGGAGAACTGGAAGGCACACTGGACCGCTTGCGCGCCGACAAGGTGCGCGAAGGTTCGTGGCAGGTATCGCGCTTCAAGGGGCTGGGCGAAATGAACCCGGTGCAGTTGTGGGAAACCACCCTCAACCCCGATGCGCGCCGTTTGCTGACCTTGCGCACGGACGATTTCACCGGCTACGTCCGGGAAGTGTTCAACAAGCTGATGGCCAAGTCCGAGGCGGCTTCAAGACGGGCATGGATGGAAGAAGCGGGGCATCTGGTGGAAGCGGACGAGTGATGTCGTTTTAATCCTTAAAAAATCAGTCCGCTGCGGTTACGCCTGGAATGCGATATGGTTAAGTTTCGCCCGGCAGTCAAGATTTCCCTTGTCCGGTTTGATGGTCATTTTCAGGTCTGTGGTTTGTGGAAGGGCCAGTTTCAGTTCCTCTCTCTGAAATGTGCTTCCGTCCGGGCTGAAATTGTATTCGTGCCGTAGGATTTCCCGGAAGTGGGCGCCGGAATCGGTGGAAACCTCAAAACAGACTTCCTGCGTGCGCGCTATTTCTCGCTCCTCGATTTCATATTCGATTCCGGTGATATTCTGGGGCGTATCAAATTTGAAATTCAGGGTCTGCTGTCCACTGGTTCCCGCCACCCATTGCGAGCTACCCGGCCCCGTGCTGTCATCAACGATATTGTCCAGAGGAAAGTTTTCTGATTCAGAGGTGGCAATGACCTCGGCGTTCCGGATAATGTCGATGGTGTTCACAGAAGCCGGTATGGCAGCCCCTGTTGCGGACGGAATGATCTTCTTTCTCAACTTTTCACGCATTTTCTTCTCCTTGAGAGGCAAACCAGGAAACGCATTTCGCAATTTTCGAACAAAGTATAGCCCGGAAATAATGAAACCCTCGCGATTCACTGTTGTGGCATGCGCCTGCAGCTTGGCCTTGTTGTCTGCGTATTCCAGGCCAAACTGGCGGCGGCAATGGTTACTTAATCACCGCAACTGCTCCCCTACGGATTGTGCGTTATGACGTTTGTTCAAAACTGAGGTAGGCTGTAAAAAATGGAGTCCAACACTTCTGTAAAATGCTGGAAACGGAGGACGAAGATGGAACGGATACCATGAGGGATTCTTTGGATGGCTTGCGTGCAAGGACACTAACCTGAGGACACAGTCGATGATACCGAACGGTGCAACTATATACGTGGTGGATGATGATGAGGCCGTGCGGCGTAGTCTGTCTCGCCTGCTCCGTTCCGCGGGCTGGAACGTCGAAGCGCTTGCCTCGGCGAGCGAGCTCCTGGAGCGGGCTCCATTAACCGGACCGGCCTGCATATTGCTCGACGTCCAAATGCCTGGTATGAACGGTCTTGAGTTGCACGAGCGCATGTCTGAGGCTGGCATTTCCCTGCCGGTGGTTTTCCTGACCGGAAGGGGAGACATCCCTATGAGTGTGCGTGCCATGAAGCATGGTGCCGTCGACTTCCTGGTCAAGCCAGTGGAAGAGGACATCCTGTTTCAGGCATTGGAGCAGGCCATCAAGCGCCATTTAGCCGAGGTGGCTACTCGCTGTAATCGCGACTGCATCACGTCGCGTCTTGCCCTGCTCTCTCAACGTGAGCGACAAGTGCTGGAACAAGTCTTGCAGGGGCGCCTGAACAAGCAGATCGCCTTCGATCTGGGCATTGCGGAAAAAACCGTGAAAGTACATCGCGGCAGGGTGATGGAAAAGATGGAAGCACATACCATTGCGGAACTTGTTCACATGTGCGATTCCGTTGATACCGAATTTCTCACTCACGCCGAGTGATTCCGGGCCGCTTCCCGTATTAATTCTTGCCACGCTTGATCGGGTGCGCGGCAAACCTCGCCCTTCAGGGCGGGGAAGGATAGCGCGGACGGCGTAGCCGTCCTTGTCTTTGACTTTAGTGTGGCGTCTGCTGTTGTTCGATGTACTGGCGGATAATCTCGATAGGTGCGCCACCGCAGCTACCGGCGAAGTAGCTGGGCGACCACAATGCACCACCCCATAGCTTTTTGCGGATGCTGGGGTAGTTCTTCTTGCGTACAAGGCGGCTGGACACGCCTTTCAGGCTGTTCACCAGAGCCGATACCGCCACCTTCGGCGGGTAGTTCACCAGCAAGTGAACGTGGTCGTCCTCGCCATCGAACTCCACCAGTTCCGCCTCAAAGTCGGCGCAGACGTTGGTGAAGATGCCGCGCAGGTCATCCAAAATGGCTTTTGTGAACACCTCACGGCGATACTTGGTCACAAAGACCAAGTGAACGTGCATCAGTATGAGCAATGACATCGTTGTCATTGCTCATAGCCCAAACTATAATCATCCATGCAGCGACTCCAAGCCTACAAGTACGAACTGATGCCAAACGGTGAGCAACGGCGCAATATGCGCCGTTTTGCCGGTAGCTGCCGGTTCGTGTTCAACAAGGCGCTGGCGTTGCAAAAAGAAAATCACGAAGCTGGAAACAAGTTCATTGGTTATGTGGCAATGGCAAAGCTGCTCACTGGCTGGCGCAACGGAGTCGATACGCCTTGGCTCAAAGATGCCCCCTGCCACCCACTGCAACATGCCTTGAAAGACATGGAGAAGGCGTACAAAAACTTCTTCGCTAAACGTGCCGACTTCCCACGCTTTAAACGCAAAGGCAGCGGTGACAGCTTCCGCTATCCCGATCCGAAACAGATCAAGCTCAATCAGGTCAACAGCCGCCTCTTCCTGCCCAAGCTCGGCTGGCTGCGCATACGCCTCAGCCGGGACGTGCTGGGCGAGTTGCGCAACGTCACGGTGAGCCAGTCGGGCGGCAAGTGGTTCGTGTCGATTCAAACGCAACGTGAAGTCGAACATCCGGGCACCGCCATCGTCGGCATCGACTTGGGGATAGCTCGTTTCGCCACCTTGTCCAGCGGTAGCTTTATCGAACCGCTTAACACCTTCAGGAAGCACCAAATAAGGGGCTCCAAGTACCAACGGCGAATGAGCCGCAAACAGAAATTCAGCAATAACTGGAAGAAGGCGAAAAACCGCGTCCAGAAGATTCACACCCGCATCGGCAATGTTCGCCGCGATTTCCTGCACAAGGCCACGACCACGATCAGCCAAAACCACGCGATTGTCGTCATTGAGGACTTGCAGGTGCGGAATATGTCCAGGTCAGCGGCAGGCAATGCCGAACAGCCGGGAAGAAACGTCCGCGCCAAGTCTGGCCTGAATAAGTCAATCCTGGATCAGGGCTGGTTCGAGTTCAGGCGGCAACTGGAATACAAACAGGTTTGGCGGGGCGGCGACGTGCTGGCGGTTCCCGCACGCAACACGAGCCGGACGTGTCCGGCCTGCGGCCATGTGTCGGCAGAGAATCGCCAGACACAAGCCCGGTTTGCCTGTGTGGAATGCGGGTACGAGAACAACGCCGATCTGGTCGGCGCGATCAATGTTTTAGAGCGAGGACATCGCTTGTTAGCCTGTGGAGAATTGGTGCAGTCAGGCCGTTCCGTGAAGCAGGAACCCACTGAAGTGAGTCAGCTGGTTTTTGGCTGAACACCGTAGGAATCCCCTTCCTTTAGGGATGGGAGGATGTCAACCATACCTCCAGCGCTATTGAAGAAGTGCGCCAAAGGCCACTGTTTCATGACTTTGGATGCAAGTGGGACTAAGGTCTAATTGTTCCTTCTGCAGCAAACGCCTAGCCTTGTGTTTCCATTCACGCTGGCGGAGAAACCTCAAGTGGTCCTGAAAGCTCAAACACTGCTCGTGCACATCGTCGACGACGACGAATCGGTACGCAAGGGTTTGTCGCGCCTGATGCGCTCGGCCGCTATCGAGAGCCGTGCATACGAGAGTCCGGAGCGCTTTCTTGCGGAAGTTCGCAACGAACGCAATGCCTGCATCCTCATGGATATCACCATGCCGCGTATGAGCGGCCTGGAGTTGGCCGCGCAGATCAAGGAGAAAGGGATTAAATTGCCGGTGATCGCGATTTCGGCGCGGGACGACGATGAAATGCGCCAGTTGGCCCTAGACTTGGGCGTGAAGTTTTTTTTGCGCAAACCCGTCGATGACCAGGCATTGATTGACGCGATCTCATGGGTAATGCAAAGGGGCGACGGTCCATAACGCGCCTGAGCGCAGAGCTCATGCCTGGGCCATCGCAGTCTTGCCTGTTACGTGCCGGTCGAACCTTCTGATTTACCTGCCTCCGTCTGATTTACCTGCCTCCGTGGCAAACAGCAAGGTAAAGTGGA
>JAUYFW010000090.1 GCA_030690835.1 Sulfurimicrobium sp.
GGATTCGGTTTTTGGCGCGCTTCCCGGTTCGAAGCCCGCTACCACTTGCTTGGGTATCTCGCGCTTGATGAGACGTTCGATTTCGGCCAGCATGCGCATTTCCTCGTCGCAAACCAATGAAATCGCATCACCCTGGCTACCGGCGCGGCCGGTGCGCCCGATGCGGTGCACGTAGTCTTCCGGCGAATTGGGCATTTCGAAATTGAATACATGGGGGAGTTGGTCGATGTCGATGCCACGCGCCGCGACGTCGGTCGCCACCAGTACCCGTACCGCTCCTTCCTTGAAGTCGGACAATGCCTTGGTGCGTTGCGGCTGGGTCTTGTCGCCATGAATCGCCACGGCCAGGATGCCGTCGCGCTCAAGTTGGTGGGCAAGCCGGTCGGCGCCGTGCTTGGTGCGGGAAAACACCAGTACCTGGCGCAAATCCTGGGTTTTGATCAGGTGGGACAGCAGTTCGCGCTTGCGCGCCTGATCCACCGGATGCGCCACCTGGGTGACGTTTTCGGCTGTGGTATTGCGGCGCGCCACTTCGATCAGCACCGGGTCGCGCAGCAGGGAATCGGACAAACGCTTGATTTCCTCGACGAAAGTGGCGGAGAACAGCAGGCTCTGACGCTGCGCCGGCAGCAGGCTCATGATGCGCCTCAGGTCGGGGAGGAAACCCATGTCCAGCATGCGGTCGGCTTCGTCCAGCACGAGGAATTCCACCTTGGAGAGATTGATGCTCTTTTGCTGTACGTGGTCCAGCAGGCGGCCGGGGGTGGCCACCACGATATCCACGCCGCTGCGCAAGGCCTCGATCTGGGGATTCATGTTGACCCCGCCGTAAATCACGGTGGCCTTGAGGGGCAGGTATTTGCCATAGGTGCGCACGCTTTCCTCCACCTGCGCCGCGAGTTCGCGTGTGGGGGTGAGGATCAGGGCGCGAATGGGGTGTTTGGCGGGCGAGGTGCTGGTGCTGGCTTGCGCGGCCAGACGGTGCAGCAGCGGCAGGGTGAAGCCCGCGGTCTTGCCGGTGCCGGTTTGGGCGCCGGCCATGATGTCGCGGCCCTGCAACACAACAGGGATGGCCTCGGCCTGAATCGGGGTGGGTTCGGTGTAGCCCTGCTCGACAACCGCGCGCAGGATTTCGGGGCGTAGCCCCAGATCTTCAAATGACATGCTTTTTCATTACTCCTGGATCAGCCTGTCGTGGGATGCGCCCGCGAGCCGGTCCAGGCGTGGTTTTGGGTGTGGATAGAGCGAAAATCGCTGTGGATCGCGACCGGATTGCGTTCCACATGAAAGGGGATTTTACTTGGTATTAAAACCCTTGAACAGGGAGTGTCATGCTTCTGGTGGTGCGGCCTTTCTCGCCCGGCGATGCCTGATACGCTGCCATGCCCAGTCGACATAGCCAGACAGCCCATACAGGACGAACGCGGCGAACAGCACCTGGGCTGGGTCGAGGGAAATCAGGATGAAGCCGAGCACGATCAGCAGCACCATGGCAAATGGCACGCTGCGCCTTAAATTAATATCCTTGCCACTATAGAAATTAAAATTGCTCACCATGGTGAGCCCGGCGAACAAGGTCACACCCCAAGCCAGCCAGCGGATATCCGGCCCCTTGATGCCGTAGTCGTGCATCACCCAGATCAGCCCGGCAATCAGGGCGGCGGCAGCGGGACTGGGCAGTCCCTGGAAGAAGCGCTTGTCCGCCACTTCGAGTTGGGTGTTGAAGCGTGCCAAACGCAAGGCGGCACAGGCGCAATAGACGAACGCGGCGATCCAGCCCAGCTTGCCCATATCCTTGAGCGCCCAGACATAAATCACCAGAGCAGGGGCGACGCCGAACGAAACCATGTCGGAGAGTGAATCGTATTCCGCGCCGAATGCGCTCTGGGTGCGAGTCATGCGCGCCACGCGGCCATCCAGTCCGTCCATCACCATGGCGATGAAAATGGCCACGGCGGCGGCTTCGTAGCGGCCGTTCATGGCCTGAACGATGGAATAAAACCCGGCAAACAGCGCCGCGGTGGTGAACAGGTTGGGCAGCAGGTAGATGCCGCGGCGGCGCAGCTTGGGGTCGAGCAGTGGCTTGTGAGTGTTGTGTTGCATCAAGATCTAAACTAGCTCGGCCAACACGGTTTCGGCCGCGTAAACCTTGTCGCCCAGACTGACCTTGGGTTGCGCGGTCAGGGGCAGGTAGACGTCCACGCGCGAGCCGAAGCGGATGAAGCCATAGCGTTGGCCGCGCGTCAATACGTCAGTGGGCACCACGTAGCACAGGATGCGGCGCGCGATCAGCCCGGCGACTTGTACCGAGGTGATGTTCGTGCCGTCCCTGGTTTGCAGCCACACCGCGTTGCGCTCATTTTCCAGCGAGGCCTTGGCGAGATCGGCATTGAAAAACTTGCCGGGGTGGTACCACACTTCCTTCACCGTGCCATCCACCGGGCTGCGGTTGGAATGCACGTTGAACACGTTCATGAAGACGCTTATTTTCAGGGCATCGCGCTGCAGGTAATGGTCATGGGTGCGTTCCACGGCGACGATCCTGCCATCGGCGGGGGAGAGCACGATATTGGGCGCCTGCGGCACGGTGCGCGGCGGGTCGCGGAAAAACTGCAGCACGAACAGGCTGATGATCCACAGCGGCAAGGCCCACAGCCAGCCATACAGGATCGTCACGAATAAGGAGGCAATAATAGCCGCAGCCAGGAAGGGCCAGCCTTCACGGGCAATAATGGGGTGAGGATAGTTGTTCAATTTTGGAGGGGCTACGCCGATGCACATTTTATTCAGTGAGGAGTGAAGGGTGAAATGTGAAGCGTGAAATGTGGTTTTGTGCCGGCTTCGCCGACAACTTTTCACCTTTCACACTTCACTCTTCACGCTACATCAGTTCTTTGACTGGTCAACCAGCTTGTTCTTGGAGATCCAAGGCATCATGGAACGCAGCTTCTCGCCCACCACTTCGATCTGATGCTCGGCGTTGAGGCGGCGACGCGCGGTCATTTCGGGATAGTTGGTGCGGCCTTCGAGGATGAACTGCTTGGCGTAGTTGCCGTTCTGGATGTTTTCCAGCGCTTCCTTCATCGCCCAGCGGGATTCCTCGTTGATCACTTTCGGTCCGGTGACGTACTCGCCGTACTCCGCGTTGTTGGAGATGGAGTAGTTCATGTTGGCGATGCCGCCTTCGTACATCAAGTCCACGATCAGCTTGAGTTCGTGCAGGCACTCGAAGTAGGCCATTTCCGGAGCATAACCGGCTTCCACCAGGGTTTCGAAACCGGCTTTCACCAGTTCCACGGTGCCGCCGCACAGCACGGCCTGTTCGCCGAACAGGTCGGTCTCGGTTTCTTCGCGGAAATTGGTTTCAATCACGCCGCCCTTGGTGCCGCCGTTGGCTGCCGCGTAGGACAGCGCGATTTCCTTGGCCTTGCCGGACTTGTCCTGGTACACCGCGATCAGGGAAGGCACGCCGCCGCCCTGGGTGTAGGTGGAACGCACCAGATGTCCGGGGCCCTTGGGCGCGACCATGATCACGTCCACGTCATTGCGCGGATTGATCTGGTTGTAGTGAATGTTGAAGCCGTGAGCAAAGGCCAGCGCGGCGCCTTTTTTCAGGTTGGGTTCGATGTCGTTACGATAGACCTCGGCTTGCAGTTCGTCCGGAACCAGAAGCATCACCACATCGGCGCCCTTGACAGCCTTGGCGATTTCTTCCACCTTGAGGCCGGCTTTCTCTGCCTTGTCCCAGGAAGACCCATCCTTGCGCAGGCCGACGGTGACCTTGACGCCGGAATCCTTCAGGTTGTTGGCGTGGGCATGACCCTGTGAGCCATAACCCACAATGGTTACCTTCTTGCCCTTGATGATGGAGAGGTCTGCATCCTTGTCGTAATAAACTTTCATGGTTTTCCTTTCTGTTGAGGTGTGAAAAGTAAAAAGTGAAAGGTGAAGTGTGGGGCTTGTGCCGGCTTTGCCGGCGACATTTCACATTTCACGCTTCACATTTCACGCTTCACGATTTTAAAATTCTGTCGCCGCGACCGATGCCGGAAGCTCCGGTGCGTACTGTTTCCAGAATGGCGCCCTTGTCCAGCACTTCGAGGAAAGCATCCAGCTTGTGGCCGGCGCCGGTCATCTCGATGGTGTAGGTTTTATCGGTCACGTCGATGATGCGGCCGCGGAAGATGTCCGCCATGCGCTTCATTTCCTCGCGCCATTCGCCTTCGGCGCGTACCTTGACCAGCATCAGCTCGCGTTCGATGTGACCGGCTTCGGACAGGTCCACCACCTTGACCACGTCAATCAGCTTGTTGAGCTGCTTGGTGATCTGTTCGATGACTTCATCCGAGCCGCGCGTGACGATGGTCATGCGCGACAGTGTGGCGTCTTCGGTGGGGGCCACGGTGAGCGATTCGATATTGTAGCCGCGCGCCGAAAACAGCCCCGCCACGCGGGACAGCGCCCCGGCTTCGTTTTCCATCAGGAGAGAAATGATATGTCTCATGTTTACACCAGAATCATTTCGGACAAGCCCTTGCCGCCGGGAATCATGGGATACACGTTCTCGGTCTGGTCGGTGCGGAAGTCCAGGAATACCAGTTTTTCCTTCATTTCTTCGGAGAAAGCCCATTTGAGAGCATCTTCCACCTCGGCGGGGTTGTCGATACGGCGTCCCGCATGACCATAGCTTTCCGCCAGCATGACGAAATCGGGCAGGGCGTCCATGTAGGATTCGGCGTAGCGGTTGCCGTAGAAGAATTCCTGCCACTGCCGCACCATGCCGAGGTAACGGTTATTGAGCAGAATGATCTTGAGCGGCAGGTTGAACTGCTTGCAGGTGGACAGTTCCTGGATGTTCATCTGGATGCTGCCTTCGCCGGTGACGCACGCCACCATTGCCTCGGGGTGAGCGAACTGCACGCCCATCGCGGAGGGCAGGCCGAAGCCCATGGTGCCAAGACCGCCGGAATTGATCCAGCGCCGTGGTTTGTCGAACTTGTAGAACTGCGCCGCCCACATCTGGTGCTGGCCCACGTCGGAAGTCACGAAGGCATCGCCCTTGGTGATTTCGTAGAGCTTTTCCAGCACGAACTGGGGCTTGATGATGTCGCTGTGACGGTCGTATTTGAGGCAGTCGCGCGAGCGCCACAGCTCGATCTGCGTGAGCCAGGTCTTGAGTGCGGCCTGATCGGGTTTTTCCTTGCTGGCCTTGACCAGCTTGATCATTTCCGACAGCACTTCCGGCACGTTGCCGACGATGGGCACGTCCACCCTGACCCGCTTGGAAATGGAGGAGGGATCAATGTCGATGTGGATGATCTTGCGCTCTTCCTGGTAGAAGTGCTCCGGGCTGCCGATCACCCGGTCGTCGAAACGCGCGCCGATGGCCACCAGCACATCGCTGTGCTGCACCGCCATGTTGGCCTCGTAGGTGCCGTGCATGCCGAGCATGCCCACCGACAGCCGGTCGGTGGCGGGAAAGCCGCCCAGACCCATCAGCGTGTTGGTACAGGGGAAGCCCAGCAGATGCACCAGTTCGGTCAACTGCTGCGCCGCGTCGGAGAGGATCACGCCGCCTCCGGCGTAGATCATCGGGCGTTTGGCTTCCAGCAGCATCTGCACCGCGCGCTTGATCTGCCCGCCGTGGCCTTTGGTCACGGGGTTGTAGGAACGCAGGCTGACACTCTTGGGATAAGCGAATTCGGTCTTGAACTGGGTTATGTCCTTGGGAATATCCACCAGCACCGGCCCTGGCCGCCCCGTGGAGGCGATGTAGAAGGCTTTCTTGATGGTGCTGGCGAGATCCCGGATGTCCTTGACCAGGAAGTTGTGTTTGACGCAGGGGCGGGTGATGCCGACCGTGTCCACTTCCTGGAAAGCATCCATGCCGATGGCCGGCGTCGGCACCTGGCCGCTCAGGATCACCAGCGGGATCGAGTCCATGTATGCCGTGGCGATGCCCGTGACCGCATTGGTCGCGCCCGGCCCGGAAGTGACCAGCGCCACGCCGGTTCGACCGGAAGCGCGTGCGTAGCCGTCTGCGGCATGCACTGCCGCCTGTTCGTGCCGCACCAGGACATGCTTGAACTTGTCCTGCTGGTAAATTGCGTCGTAGATGTTGAGCACCGCGCCGCCGGGGTAGCCGAACACATATTCGACGCCTTCCTCCGCCAGGCAGCGCACGGTGATTTCCGCGCCCGTTAATTCCATGAAAAACCCTTGCCAGACAAACTAACAAAAAAGACCCCGAACAGTAACGGTTGTGGCAGATTTGGTCAAGTGCGCGAAAGCTTTGGGATGATAGGCCGCGAGGATTTTTGCTATGATGCCGGCTGAGAAAAATTATTTTGGAAGATAAAACTGGCTACCGAGCGGGAGCTTTCCGATTTCCTGGTTCAAGTCGAACGACGCGCTTTCAAGCAGGCTGCGTTTGCCGTGCGCGACGATCACGCGGCGCTGGATATCGTGCAGGATGCCATGATGAAACTGGCGGAAAAGTACGGCGATCGCCCGGCGGAGGAGTTGCCGCTGCTGTTTCAGCGCATTCTGCAGAATGCCATTCGCGATTATTTCCGGCGCCACAAGGTGCGGTCCATGTGGACCACCCTGATGTCGTCGTTTTCCACCAATAAGGATGGCGAAGAACAGGATCCGCTGGAAACTCTTGAGGTTGAAAGCGACTCCAATTACTTTGAAAATCCCTCGAAGCAACTGGATAGGGCGCAAACCCTCGCCGTTATTGAAGATGCCTTGAAAGAATTGCCGGCACGTCAACGGGAAGCATTCCTGCTGCGTTACTGGGAGGATATGGATGTAGCGGAAACCGCGGCGGCAATGGGGTGTTCGCAGGGTAGCGTAAAGACCCATTGTTCTCGGGCGACGCATGCGCTGGCCGTTACACTGAAGAAAAAAGGAGTTCAGCCATGAATGAGCGGGACATAGCGAAAAAAATTTCGCAACATTTGAATTACGGGGCGAACCAGTTGGATCGTTCTATTTTGCTGCGCCTGCAGTCCGCGCGTCAGCAGGCTTTGGAACTTCATGCCAAGCCGCGCCATGCGTTCGGCCTGACCTTGGCCGGCGCAACCGGCAGCGGCCATGATCATGGTCATGGCGAGGGTAGGCATTACTCCCTGCGCTTCTGGCTGTCTCTGGCGACCCTGCTGGCCGGCCTGCTTATCGCCACCAACTGGCAGGCCATGAACGGCGATCCGCTTGATGATGTCGATGCAACCTTGCTGGCCGCGGACTTGCCTGTACACGCTTATCTGGACTCAGACTTCGACACATGGTTAGAACAATCCTCGCGGGACTAGCGTTCTGGCTGCTGCTGGTTTCCCACGCGGCAAACGCCGTGGATTCCGGCCCCAAGCCGCCACAGTGGTCGGAATTGTCACCGCAGCAGCAGCAAATCCTCGCGCCCGTGGCCCAAAACTGGAATGGCATGACGCCAAGGCAGCGCTTCAAGTTGCTGGGGGTGGCCCAGCATTACCCGAAAATGATGCCCGGCGAGCAGCAAAGGGTGCAGGCGCGCCTCAAGGATTGGGAGTCGCTGACGCCCGAGCAGAGAGAGCAGGCGCGTAAAAAATACCAGCAGTTCAAACAGTTGCCACCCGAAAAACGCCAGGAAGTGAAGCTCAAATGGCAGTTGAAGGCTCAGCAGCAGAGCGTTGCCCCAGTGCAGCCGCCTGTGCCATCAGCGCCGCTTCAGCCGGTTGCACCCGCGCCCGCACCCGCACCTGCACCTGCACCTGCGGTTCCCTCAGCCAAATAATTCCCACTTAATTTCCTTGAACCTTTTTCTGTGAACAGTGCTTTTCCCGGAATTCTGCGTCGTCTCGCCAGCATGCTTTACGAAAGTCTGTTGTTGCTGGCGGTCGTGTTTCTGGCCGGTTTCATATTTGTCGGACTGACTCATGGCGCCACTTCCGGCCTGGCGAAACTGGCGTTCCAGCTTTATCTGACGGGCGTGGTGGCGGCTTATTTCATCTGGTTCTGGCTGCACGGCGGCCAGACCCTGGCGATGAAAACCTGGCATCTGCGCCTGGTCGGCATTGCTGGGCAGCCGGTTACCTTGCGCCAGGCACTGCTGCGGTTTTTGGTCGCCGTGCCTGGCGTGTTGTCTGGAATTAGCGTGCTGTGGGCCTTGTTTGACCGGGATAGGCAGTTCCTCCACGACCGCCTGGCCAAGACAAAAATCATCCTGATAGCTGATACAGCGGTCAGCCATCAGCGGTCAGCCATGTAGGTTGGGTTAGGCGCGGCTTTTAGCGCCGTAACCCAACAGACCCAATCTTCCCTTTAAAAACCGGTTTTGAATGTTTGGGTTTGTTGGGTTACGCGATAAGGCCGCTAACCCAACCTACATGCTGACCGCTGACAGCTATCTTCTTTCCGCCCACCAGATCATGCCCATCGCAGCACTGAGGAAGGCGATTGCCGGAAAGAACGCGCTGAACAGCGGCGGCCAGTCGTTGAGCAAGCCGAGGTGAGCGAATACCCGGTTCAGCAGGTGGAACGACAGGCCCACCATGATCCCGACAAATATCTTGCCGCCGATGCCGCCGCTGCGCGTTTGGTGATAGGCGAACGGCAGGGCGAAAATCATCATCACCAGCGTGGCAAATGGATAGGCCAGCTTCGACCACAGCGCGATTTCATAGCGGGTGGTTTTCTGCTTGTTTTCGCGCAAGTGCTCCACGTACTGGTACAGGCTCAGGGCTGACATCTGTTCCGGCACGACCAGCAGTACCGAGAGAATGTCCGGATTCAGTACCGACTTCCAGGCCAGCTGCGGCAGTTTCCCTACCGTGGTGCGCTCCCCTTCGAAGTGGGTTTGCGTCACGTCTTCCAATAGCCAGCGCCCCTCCTCCTCATAGTGGCCGCGATCGGAATAACTTACCGTTTTCAGGCGATAGTCACGGTCATATTCGAATATTTTCACGCCCAGCAGTGTGGTGTCCGGCAGGATTTCACGCACGTTGACGAAGCTTTGATCGTCCTTTATCCATAGGCCGGAGCGGAATTCCTGCGCCACCACCGAACTGGTGGCTTTTAGCCTGAGTTGCGCCGCCATGCGTTCCGCTTCAGGGGTGATCAGTTCGCCGAACAGCAGGGTCAGAAGCACAAATACCATTCCAGTTTGCAGCAATGACAGTGCGAAGCGTTGCGTGGAAAGCCCGGAAACCCGCATCACGGTGAACTCGGAATGGGCGGAAAGCTGCGCCAGGGCGAACAGCGTGCCGATCAGGGCTGCGATGGGAAAAAGCTCGTAAATGTGGCCGGGCAGGTTGAGCGCGACGAATCCGAGGATTTGCGGCAGGCGGTAGTTGCCTTTGCCCAGATCGCCCAGTTCGTGAATCAGGTCGAAGAAGGCGAACAGGGATAGCAGTGCGGCGAAAACGAAAGCCGTGCTGGCAAAAATTTCACGCGCAAGATAGCGATGCAGAATCGTCATCCCAGATTGTCCATTATTGGAATGCACGTGCATGTAGGAGCGCCGCCCCCGGCGCGAATGCGTCCACAAATCGCGGCGAGGGCGCCGCTCCCACAGCGGTGTTTTGGCTTTAATGAATAATCTGGGTTCATGACGCCCGCCGCAACAGCTTGAACAGCGAGGGCGCCAGCAACATGCGGCGATAAAACAGGGCGCCGATCAGCATGACCAGGACGCCATGCACCAGCCATACTCCCAGGGCCGGATGCAATTTACCTTGTGCTACCCAGGCTTGCGCGATGCTGATGCAGTTGTTGTAGACCAGGTACGCCACCAGAGCCAGAATCAGGTTCATGGAGCGCCCGGCGCGCGGGTTGACGAAGCTCAGGGGGATCGCCAGCAGGGCCAGCAACAGCGCGCTCAGCGGCAGGGAGATACGCCATTGCAATTCGGCAATGTTGACGGGAGTTTTGTCGCGCACGAGTTCGAGGACAGAGAGTGATTTTGCCGTCGGTGCTTGCAGTTGCGCTTCATAGGGCTCGATGCGTACCGCATAACGTTCGAATTCGACTATTTTGTATTCCGCTGACCCGGGCAAGCCTTCATAGCGCCGTCCGTTGAGCAGTACCAGAAAGCGGTCGCCATTTTTTGCCACGCTCTGGTAGCCGTGCTGGGCAAACATCACCCCCTGTTTCTGGTTTTCGGTGGATTGCATGAAAATGTTGTGCACCGTATTTTGTTTCCCGGCGAAACTTTCCACAAAAAATACGCGATCGGCATGCTTGGACTCCTTGAAAATGCCGGGAGACACTGCGGCCACGTCATCGCGGCTTTCGATTTGAGCGCGGTATTGATTTTGTTTTTGTAACGCCCAGGGTGAGAGCAGCAGGCTTAATACCGCCACCAGCAGCGCCATTGGTGCGGCAAAGGCCATTACCGGGCGGATAAACGCGGTCAGGCTCAGGCCGGAGCAGAACCAAACCACCATTTCATTGTCACGATAGCTGCGGGTCAGGGTCAGCAAGACGGCGATGAACAGGGTTAGCGACAGCAATACCGGCAGGTAATTGAGCGCGCTGAAACCCAGAAAGGCCACCACCGCCTCGCTTGCCAGAGAACCGCTCGCGGCCTGGCCGAGGAGCCGGATCACCAGGGTGGTGATGCTGATTGCCAGGAGAACTATAAATACGGCTGTTGCATTGCCTAATAGTTCATGCAACAAAGCGCGGCGAAAAATCATATTTTGGGTTTTCTTTGACTTTCTTGCTCGGGTCTGAGGATAATTGTGCCCAATTCAAATTATCCCGGATGTTTCATGAATTCGCGTGATGATCGCGCCGGATTTTGATTGATAGGGGAATTTTGAGAGGGAGTGTCGTAGTTATTCATACGACCGACTGAGCAAAATTTTCTTATCAATCAAAAGACCAGCGAGGGCTCGCGTAAATTTATGAAACATCCGGGTTAGGTCAATGTGGGATAAAGGAGCAGCACGTGGAATTTAGCATAAAAAGCGGCAGCCCGGAAAAACAGCGTACCGCCTGCGTGGTGGTGGGAGTATTCGAACACCGCAAACTTTCCCTCGCGGCCGATCTGATGGATCGCATTTCCGGCTTTTATATCAGCGACATCCTGCGCCGCGGCGACATGGATGGAAAACTGGGCAGCACCCTGCTATTGCATAATATTCCCAAAACCCTGTGCGACCGCGTGCTGCTGGTGGGCCTGGGCAAGGAACGCGAATTCAAGGACAAGGAATACCGTGAAGCCGTGGGGGCCGCGGTCAAGACACTGAACGCAACCGGTTCTATCGAGGCGGCCATGTATCTGACCGAAGTGCCGGTGAAGAAGCGCGAACTGGCGTGGAAAGTGGAGCAGGCGGTCATCGTGGCGATGGAAAGCGTGTACCGCTTCGACCGCCTTAAAAGCAAGCTGGATGAGCCACGCCGCCCATTGCGCAAGATGGTGCTAAGCGTGCCGCGCCGCAATGAACTGGCAATCGGCGAAGCGGCCATGAGTCAGGGCTTGGCTATCGCCCAGGGCATGAATCTGGCCAAGGATCTCGCCAATCTGCCCGGCAATATCTGCACGCCGACCTACATCGCCGAGCAGGCACAGGAACTGGCCAAAACGCACCAGATGAAAATCGAGGTGCTGGAGCAGAAAGACATGGAAGCGCTCAAGATGGGCTCTTTCCTTTCCGTCGCCAAGGGCAGCCGTCAGCCGCCCAAGCTGATCGTGCTGCACTATGGCGGCGGCCAGAAAGATCAGAAACCGGTGGTGCTGGTGGGCAAGGGCATTACCTTCGATGCCGGCGGCATTTCGCTCAAGCCTGCCGCCGAGATGGACGAAATGAAGTACGACATGTGCGGCGCGGCAAGCGTGCTGGGCGTGTTTCAGGCGATTGCGGAAATGAAACTGCCGCTCAACGTGGTCGGCATCATTCCCACCTGCGAAAACCTGCCCGACGGTAATGCCAACAAGCCGGGCGACGTCGTCACTTCGATGTCCGGCCAGACCATCGAAATTCTCAATACCGACGCCGAAGGCCGTCTGATTCTGTGCGATGCGCTGACTTACGCCGCGAAATTCGAACCGGCGGTGGTGGTGGACATCGCCACCCTCACCGGCGCCTGCGTCATCGCGCTGGGACATCAGGCCAGCGGCCTGCTCGCCAACCATGATCCGCTGGCGCGCGAACTGCTGCGCGCCGGCGAATATACCTATGATCGCGCTTGGGCATTGCCGTTGTGGGATGAATACCAGGAGCAGCTGAAGAGCAATTTTGCCGATATCGCCAACATCGGCGGGCGTGCCGGCGGCACCATCACCGCGGCCTGCTTCCTCTCGCGTTTCACCAAGGACTACGAGTGGGCGCACCTGGATATCGCCGGCACGGCCTGGAAGTCGGGCAAGGAGAAAGGCGCCACCGGCCGGCCCGTGCCGCTGCTGGTGCATTTTCTTATCAATCGCACCACTGGCTGACGGCTGAAAGCTGATAGCTGATAGCTGCTTTACAATGACCCAGATCGACTTCTATACCCACGTTCAGGACAAGCAGCTTCTTGCCTGCAAGCTCAGTGCCAAGGCGCTGGAGCAGGGCTTGCGCGTCCTGATTTTGACGCCGGACGAGAGTGCTGCGGCCAGCATGGACCAGATGTTGTGGCGTGTTCCCGCTACCGGCTTCCTGCCGCATTGCCGTGCCCGCGCCCCGTTGGCCGCTGTGACGCCGGTGATCGTGGACTGCGACCCTGGGGAGTTGACGCATGATCAAGTGCTATTGAATCTCGGCAGTGAGCGCCCGGCTTTTTTTAGCCGTTTCCAGCGGCTGATCGAGATCGTCACGACGGACGAGGCGGATCGCCTGGCGGCGCGCGAGCGCTTCCGTTTTTATCGCGACCGGGGTTACGAGATTCGTTCCCACGATATGAGCCAGTCCGGCAAGCGTGCGTCATGAACCAGCATGGCGCGGGCCTGGTTCACGATGACGTTCTCGCCAAGATGGACGCGCTGCTGAAAAAACACCATGACGCCCTTGCGCGAGGCTCTGTTTTCGAGGACTTTCCTGTCCTGACGGAAGTGGTGGAAGAGGCGGAGGAGGCCATCCCGGTGTTGACCGATGTCGTCGAAGTCGAGCCGGAGGCCATGACATCTACCGTGTTGGAGCCTGATGCACCGCCGCTACCGGAATTGGAAACACTCCCACTCAGTGGCGAAGCGCTGAGCCAGCTGGATCGCCAGATCAGGGCGGCCCTCGAGCAACTGCTCCCTTCCCATATTGTCGCCGCCGTGGATAAAGCCCTTCCCGTCGTGCTTGAGGAATTTGCCATGCAGCTCGAAACCATGGTGCGTGACGCGGTGGCGCAAGAGCTACAAAAGCAGTTGAGCCAGCTCCAGAAACAGGGTGTAGGCGGAGACAGCACAGCAGCAGAATAAGTTATAATCCCGCCCTTTTCCCGCACGGTTTTATCCATGGAACTCGCCAAAAGTTTTGAACCCGCCGCCATCGAGGCGCACTGGTACCCATTGTGGGAGTCGCACGGCTATTTCAAGGCCTATATGCAAGCCGACCGGCCTGCGTACTGCATCATGCTGCCGCCGCCCAATGTGACCGGCACGCTGCACATGGGGCACGCGTTCCAGGACACCTTGATGGACACCCTGGTGCGCTATCACCGCATGAAGGGCGAGAACACCTTGTGGCAGCCGGGCACCGACCACGCCGGCATCGCCACCCAGATCGTGGTGGAGCGCCAACTGGATGCACAAGGCATTTCGCGCCATGACTTGGGGCGCGATGAGTTCCTCAAGCGGGTGTGGGAATGGAAGGAAGAGTCCGGCTCGACCATCACGCGCCAGATGCGCCGCCTCGGCGCTTCCGCCGACTGGTCGCGCGAGCGATTTACCATGGACGAGGGCTTGTCCAGATCGGTGACGGAAGTCTTCGTCAAACTCCACGAACAAGGTCTCATCTATCGCGGCAAGCGCCTGGTCAACTGGGACCCGGTGTTGATGACGGCGGTGTCCGACCTGGAAGTCATCTCCGAAGAAGAAGACGGCTTCATGTGGCATATCCGCTACCCGGTCGAGGGCGGCAACGACTCGCTGGTTGTCGCCACTACCCGTCCCGAGACCATGCTGGGCGACATGGCGGTGGCGGTGCATCCCGAGGACGAACGCTACCGGCACCTGGTCGGCAAGCACGTGCGCCTGCCGCTGTGCGAACGCACCATCCCGATCATCGCCGACGATTACGTCGATCCGGCTTTTGGTACCGGCTGCGTCAAAATCACGCCGGCGCATGACTTCAACGATTATCAGGTTGGCCAGCGCCATCACCTTGAGCCCCTGAGCATCCTGACCCTCGACGCCAAAATCAACGATCTGGCGCCAGCCGAATACCAGGGCATGGACCGCTACGAGGCGCGCAAGAAAATCATCGCCGACCTCGAAGCACAGGGCCTGCTGGTGGAAACCAAGCCTCACAAGCTGATGGTGCCGCGCGGCGACCGCACCCATGTGGTGATCGAGCCGATGCTCACCGACCAGTGGTACGTGGCCATGGATGGGCTCGCGAAACGCGGCCTGGAGTTGGTGGCCAAGGGCGAGGTGAAGTTCGTGCCGGACAACTGGACTCACGTCTACAACCAGTGGCTGGAAAATATCCAGGACTGGTGCATCTCGCGCCAGTTGTGGTGGGGGCATCGCATTCCGGCGTGGTACGACGAGGACGGCAACGCCTACGTGGCGCGCAATCTTGAAGATGCGCAAAAACAGGCGGGGCCCGGCAAAACGCTGAGCCAGGACGAGGACGTGCTGGATACCTGGTTCTCCTCCGCCTTATGGCCGTTCTCCACGCTGGGCTGGCCGGACAAGACGCCCGAGCTCGCTACCTTCCTGCCCTCCAGCGTGCTGGTCACCGGCTTCGACATCATTTTCTTCTGGGTCGCCCGCATGATCATGATGTCGGAGCACTTCACCGGCCAGGTACCGTTCAGGGAAGTTTACGTACACGGCCTGGTGCGCGACATGCACGGCCACAAGATGTCGAAGTCCAAGGGCAACGTGATCGACCCGATCGACCTGATCGACGGCATCGAGCTGGAAGCCCTGGTCGCCAAGCGCACCACCGGCCTGATGAACCCCAAGCAGGCGGAATTCATTGCCAAACAGACGCGCAAGGACTTTCCGGACGGTTTCCCATCTTTCGGCACCGATGCCATCCGCTTCACTTTCGCCAGCCTCGCGTCTCATGGCCGCGACATCAAGTTCGACCTGCAGCGCTGCGACGGCTACCGCAATTTCTGCAACAAGCTGTGGAACGCCACGCGCTTCGTGCTGATGAACACCGAAGGCAAGGATTGCGGCCAGGACGAGGCGCTGCCTCTGCAGTATTCCGCTGTTGATCAATGGATTATTGGCCGCCTGCAGCAGGCGGAAAAGGAAGTGGCCGATGGATTCGACTCCTACCGTTTCGACATGGCGGCGCGCGCAGTCTACGAATTCGTTTGGGACGAGTATTGCGACTGGTACGTGGAACTGGCCAAGGTGCAATTAAACTCCCCTCGCCCTGCACCCGCAGGGAGTGTCCCCGCCGAGAGCGGCAGCGAAGCTGCTCGCTCTGGCGAGACGGGAGAGGGGCTGGGGGAGAGGGATTGGGAGGC
>JAUYFW010000091.1 GCA_030690835.1 Sulfurimicrobium sp.
AATGAGAACCAACATGCCGGTAACCAGCGTGGAACGCGAGTTCAGGGACGGCGAGACCATCGTCTCCAAAACCGACCTCAAGGGCATCATTACCTATGTAAACCCTTATTTCTGCGAAATGAGCGGTTACAGCGAGCAGGAATCGGTCGGCCAGCCGCATAACTATATCCGCCATCCCGACATGCCGTCGGAAGCCTTCGCCGACTTGTGGGACACCCTCAAAAAAGGTAAGCCCTGGACAGGCATGGTCAAGAACCGCTGCAAGAACGGCGATTATTACTGGGTCGAGGCCAATGCCACGCCGATCCGCGAGAACGGTCAGGTGGTGGGCTACATGTCGGTGCGCAGCAAGCCTGTCCGCGCCCAGGTCGAGGCGGCGGATGCCGCCTACCGGCTGTTCCGCGAAGGCCGGGCCGGCAAGCTGAGTATCAGGGAGGGGAAAGCGGTGCGTTTCGGCTTGCTCGAAAAAATGAACGTCTTCAAGAACATATCCGTCAAGGCGCGGCTGACATTCCTGGCTGCTTTCCTCTGTTTGGGCATGATAGCGATCGGCGCCTACGGCATATTTGGCATCAGCCGGGCCAACGATGGCATGTTAAGCATCTATCAAGGGCGCACCGTTCCCTTGGGCCAGATAACCGAAATCCAGAAAATGCTGCTGCAAAACCGCCTCCGTATTGCTGCTTCCCTGGTCACGCCCACGCCGGAGGAAATCAAGAATAATACCGAGGTAATCGAAAAGAATATCGGGGAAATCAGCAATATATGGAAAGCGTATAGCGATACCCAGCTTGCCCCGGAAGAGAAAAAACTGGCCGACAAATTTGCCGAGGACCGGGCAAGATTTGTCAAGGAAGGAGTGAAACCCGCTGTTGCCGCCCTGCGCGCCAACAATATCAAGGAGGCCGGCAGGCTGGCGGTGGAAAACGTCCGCCCGCTTTATCAGCCGGTCGGTGAAGACATCGAGGCCTTGAAGAAACTGTATCTCGATTCCAGCAAGCAGGACTACGAGCAGGCGCAAGGCAACTACACCGCCCTGCGCAACCAGATCATCGCGGCCATCGCCTTTGCCATACTGCTGGCTGCTTTCGTCGCTTTCCTGGTGATCCGCGCCATTTCCCGGCCACTGGCGGCGACTATCGGTTATTTCGACCAGATATCCCAGGGCAATTACAACAACCGCATTGAAGTAAACAACGAGGACGAAATCGGCAAGGTTCTGACTGCTCTCAAGTCCATGCAGATCAAGCTGGGATTCGAGGTCAACGATGCCAAGCGCCGTGCCGATGAATCGCTGCGCATCACCAACGCGCTCGACAATGCTTCCACCGGCGTCATGATCTCCGACAACGACCTCAACATCATTTACCTCAACAAGGCAGTGCGGGACATGCTGAAAAACGCCGAGTCCGACATCAGGAAGGATCTGCCGGATTTCAGCGCCGACAAGCTGCTGGGCACCAATATCGACGGCTTCCACAAGAACCCGGCGCACCAGCGCCAATTGCTGAAATCCTTCACCACTACCTACAAGGCAACCGTCAAAATCGGCGGGCGCACTTTCCGCCTTGCCGCCAATCCTGTGTTCAACGCGGCTGGCCAGCGCCTGGGCGCCTCGGTGGAGTGGATCGATGCGACCGAGGAAGTGAAGGTGGAGGAGGAGGTGAAGCGCATCGTGGATGCGGCCGTGGCCGGCGACCTGTCGCAGCGCATCGTCATGGAAGGCAAGGAAGGTTTCATGAAGGCGCTGGGCGAGGGCATCAACAACCTGACCGGGGTGGCCGAGGATGTCATCAATGAAAGCATCCGGGTAATCGAACTGGTTTCCCAGGGCGACCTGACCCAGACCATCGACCGCGAGTATGACGGCAGTTTCAAGCGCCTCAAGGACGCCACCAACGATACGGTGAAAAAACTCTCCGCCACCATCGACGAGGTGCGCAGCGCGGCGGATTCGCTTACCGGCGCCTCCGACCAGATCAGCGCCACGGCGCAGTCGCTCTCCCAGGCGACCAGCGAACAGGCGGCCAGCGTGGAGCAAACCAGCGCCTCGATCGAGCAGATGAGCGCCTCCATCAGCCAGAACACCGAGAACGCCAAGGTGACCGACGGCATGGCGGCCAAGGCGGCGAAGGAAGCCACCGAGGGCGGCGCCGCCGTGAAGGAAACGGTTAGCGCGATGAAGCAGATCGCCGGGAAGATCGGCATTATCGACGACATCGCCTACCAGACCAATCTGCTGGCCTTGAACGCGGCCATTGAAGCGGCACGGGCCGGCGAGCACGGCAAGGGCTTCGCGGTGGTGGCGGCGGAAGTGCGCAAGCTGGCCGAGCGCAGCCAGGTGGCGGCGCAGGAAATCGGCGAACTGGCGGGCGACAGCGTGATGCAGGCGGAAACGGCCGGCAAGCTGCTGGATGCAATGGTGCCCTCGATCAACAAGACCTCCGACCTGGTGCAGGAAATCACCGCAGCCTCGGAGGAGCAGACCGCCGGGGTCGGGCAGATCAACACCGCCATGAACCAGATGAGCCAGATTACCCAGCAGAACGCTTCCGCTTCCGAGGAACTGGCGGCGACGGCGGAGGAAATGAGCGGCCAGGCGGAGCAGTTGCAGGAGCTGATGGCATT
>JAUYFW010000094.1 GCA_030690835.1 Sulfurimicrobium sp.
AATTGCCGCCCAGAATCATGAACCAAAAGTAGGCGCCTCTAGGCGACAAGTGAAATGTGAAACCGCTTGGGCTACGCCCTTGCTGTGAAGCGTGAAATGCAAGAGCAGGCGCAGTGGATGTTATTACATTTCACGCTTCACAAACAAAGCGTAGCGAGTGAATTCACGCTTCACAAAACTATTTCACGTTAAATATCAATCCGGGATAAGACAAGGAGGAGAAACATGCGTTTCATCTGGCTGATAGTGATGTGGCTGCCGTTCGCCGCCCAGGCGGCGAACGAGCCGTCTTTCCTGGTTTCCACCGAGCAACTGGCAACCGAGCTGAAGGCTGGCAAGGTCCGTCTGCTCGACGCCGAGAACGGCGAGAATTTCAGCCGCGCCCACCTCCCCGGCGCGCTCAATCTCTATTTTATGGACCTCGAGGATGCCGAGGAAAACGCCAAGACCGGCCAGCCGATTTTTCCGCAATTGGCCGCTTCCAAGTTCGGCATGCTGGGGCTGACCCGCGACGCCGACGTGGTGGTGTACGACAGCGGCGACGGGCGCGGGGCTTCGGCGGTGTGGTATATCCTGCGCTATCTCGGGCACGACAAGGTGCGCATCCTCGACGGCGGCTTCCGCAAGTGGCTGAAAGAGGGCCGCCCGGTAACCCAGGAGACGGCCAAACCGGCCAAGGTCACCTATCTGCCCAAGCCGCGCGGCGACTGGGCGGTGAAGACCGGCACGCTGCCTGCATCGGGCGCGCTGCTGCTGGACGCGCGCGGGCTGGCGGAGTTTTCCGGCAAGGACAACGGCGGCGCACGCCAGGGCGGCCACATTCCGAATGCGCGCAGCTTTCCCTGGAGCCAGTTGAGCGGCGAGTCGGCAACCTTCAAACAGGCGGAGGCGATAAAAAAAGCCCTGCTCGACGCCGGCATTACTCCCGACAAGGAGATCGTCACCTACTGCAATGGCGGTTTGGGGCGCTCCACCTTCCTGTTCGCAGCACTCACCATGCTGGGCTACGACAAGGTCAGGGTTTATCCCGGCTCGTGGATCGAGTGGGCCTCCGACCCGTCACGGCCGATCGAGCGCTAAGGACTAATCAAACATGGAACGCAGAGAATTTCTCAAAAGCACCGCCTACTGCGGCCTGGCGCTGGCCTTCGGCGGGCCGCTGACCAGCCTGCGCGCTTTCGCCGCCGCCCCATTTCCGCGCCGCGCCTGGGAGGACGCCTACCGCCGGGAGTTTCTCGACACCCGTGGCGACGCCCAGGGCTTCGCCTTCCACTGCTCCAACTGCCAGGGCAACTGCGCCTGGAAGGTGTATGCCAAGGACGGCAAGGTGACGCGCGAGGAGCAGTCCGCCTCCTACCCGCAAATCAATCCCAATATCCCCGACGCCAACCCGCGCGGCTGCAACAAGGGGATCATCCACTCCAAGCAGATGTACCAGGCCGACCGCCTGCTCCACCCCTTGAAGCGCGTGGGCAAGCGTGGCGAAGGCCAATGGCAGCGGGTTTCCTGGGATGAGGCGGCCGCCGACATCGCCGTCCGCGTGGTGGACACGCTGCAAAAGGACGGCCTCGGCGCGCTCATGCTGCACTGCGGCACCGGCATCCTCTCCCAGGGGCGGCGCGCCGGGCCGCTACGCCTGGGTTCGCTGCTGGGCGCGCAACGACTTTATCCCGCCAGCGCGGTGGGTGACATGTTCACCGGCGCCTCGCTCGCCTATGGCATCGCCACCGTCGGCCATTCGCTGGATGCCTGGTTCGAGGCGAAAACCATCATCCTGTGGGGCATCAACGCGGCGGTGACGCGCATTCCCGACGCGCATTACCTGAGCGAGGCACGCTACAACGGCGCCAAAATTTACTGCATCACGCCCGAATACAACGCCACCGCCAAGCTTGCCACCGACTGGGTGCCGGTCAAGGCGGGCACGGACAGTTTCCTGGCGATGTCGCTGCTGCACGTGCTGTTCCGCGACAATCTCATAGCCACCGATTTCGTGCGCGAACAGACCGACCTGCCCTTCCTGGTGCGGCTCGACACCGGCGACCTGCTGCGTCACCGCGACCTGCGCGACAAGGGCAAGGACGACGTGTTCTATTGCTGGGACGAGGCCACGAAAAGCGCCCAAACCATGCCCGGCACCATGGGGCATTTCAAGAAATCGCTGCGGCTCGGCAAGCTCAAGCCCGCCCTGGCCGGCAAATGGGAAGTCAAGGGCAAGGACGGCAAGACTATCCCCGTCACCACCGTTTTCGAGCAGGCCCGCATCGAGGCGCTGAAATTCCCGCCTGCGCTGACCCGGGAGCAAACCGGCGTGCATCCCGAGCTGGTGGAGCACATGGCGAAAGATCTGGCCCGCGCCGACAAGGCCATCATCAACATCGGCTTCTCCCTGCACAAATACGTGTCCGGCACCATGACCTGCTGGGGCGCGGCGCTCGCCTGCGCCATCACCGGCCATGCGGGCGAACGCGGCGGGCTAGACACCGAGAACAACTGGAGCCTGGGCGGCATCGGGCCGCTGTCCAGCCCTAAACCGGCGCGTTTCGCTTCCGGCTTCTTCAGCGAGTGGATGAACGGCGGCATGGAGGAGACCATGCGGCGCCATTACTCCGACGCCCACCTGAAAAGCACGGCCGGCTTCGACCACGCCGAAACCGCCCATCTCGCGGAGAAGTTCCGCCAGACCAGCAACGCCTATTTCGGCAAGCCCAAGACGGTGCTGCTGTTCGCCGACAACATGCTGCAGCGCAACAAGTCGGAGTCGAACTACCGGCGCAACTTCATCGAAAGCCTGGAGCTGTTCGTCAACGTCAACCACCGCATGGATTCCACCGCGCTGTGGGCGGACTACGTGCTGCCGGCCAAGAGCCAGTACGAAAGCTGGGACCTGCGCGGCGAGCTGGGCTACCACCGTTTCTGCAACATCACCGTGCCGCCCAAGGGGCTGAAACCGGTGGGCGAGACCAAATCGGAATGGGAAATCTGCCTGCTGCTGGCCCAGGCGATCGCGAAGGAAGCGGAAAAACGCGGCATCGCGGCCATCCCCGACCCGGACTATCTTGAAACGAAAGGCGACAAGGCTGCGCCGGTGATGCGCGATCTTCAGCACCTGCCGGAGGACTTCACGGACGGCGGCAAGCTGATGAATGACGAGGACGTGGTGCGCTGGGTGATGAACAACGTTCCGGCGATCAAGCCGTGGACGCCGGAGGACGCGATGAAGCGCGGCTTCGTTACGCTCAACCGCGAGGCGGGCTTCAACTCGCCGCTGTACGCCAACCGGCCGTTCCATTCCTTCGAGTACAACGTCTACCTGCGCCAGCCCTACAAGACCCTGTCCGGGCGGCAGCAGTTCTACGTCGATCACCCGCTGTTCAAGAAGCTGGGCTGCCCCACCCCCACGGCGATGAAGCCGCTGCGGCCCAATACCTTCCCCTTCGCTTTTTACACCCCGCACACCCGTTACGGCATCCATTCGCAGTGGCGCACCAACACCCTGCTGCTGCGGCTGCAACGCGGCGAGCCTTATATCTGGCTCAACCCCCGGACGGCGGCAGGCAAGGGCATCGCCGAGGGCGACCCGGTGCGGGTGTTCAACGACGTGGGCGCATTTCAGGCGCGTGCCAAGCTGATGCCGGGCGTGCCGCCCGACTCGGTGGTGATGGACCATGCCTGGGAGCCCTACCAGTTCAAGCAACGCCTTGGTCTCAACAACGCCGTGGCCGGCCTGCTCTCGCCGCTGGAACTGGTGGATGGCTGGGGCCACCTTACTTTCAACCCCAACTGGGATGGCAACATGATCGCCTTCGAATCGGCGGTGGATGTGGAGAAGACGGCATGAGACAACTCGGCATGGTCATCGACCTCAACAAATGCATCGGCTGCCAGACCTGTACCCTGGCCTGCAAAACCCAGTGGACCGACCGGGGCGGGCGCGAATTCATGTACTGGAACCACGTCGAAACCAAGCCCGGCCTGGGCTACCCGCGCGATTGGGAAAAAGCCGGCGGCGGCTGGGAGAACGACAAGCTCAAACCGGGCCGCCTGCCGCGCCTGGCGGAGGATTACGGTGTGCCGGCGGAGTTCAACCACGACGCGCTGTTCGAGCCGGGCGATGCGCCGCTGCGACCACTGGAGTCGATGCAGTGGGGGCCGAACTGGCAGGAAGACCAGGGCGCGGGCGAGTTCCCCAACAGCCATTTCTTTTACCTGCCGCGCCTGTGCAACCACTGCACCAAGCCGGCCTGCCTTGCCGCCTGTCCGCGCCAGGCGATCTACAAGCGCGAGCAGGACGGCATCGTGCTGATCGACCAGGAGCGCTGCCGCGGTTATCGCTACTGCGTCGCCGCCTGCCCCTACAAGAAGATTTACTTCAACCCGCTGGCGGGCAAATCGGAAAAGTGCATTTTCTGCTATCCGCGCGTGGAAAACGGCCTGCCCCAGGCCTGCGCCTACCAGTGCGTCGGACGGGCGCGCCACGTATCGTATCTGGACGACACGGACGGCGCGCTGCATAAACTGGTCAACGAATGGAAAGTGGCGCTGCCGCTCCATCCCGAGCACGGCACCCAGCCCAATGTCTATTACGTGCCGCCGCTGTCGCCCCCAACCTTTGACGCCGATGGCAAGCCCACCGGCCAGCCGCGTATCCCGGACGAATATCTGGAGGAGTTGTTCGGGCCGGCGGTTCATGGTGCGCTGGCAACCCTGAAGCAGGAAATCGCCAGGAAGGAAAAGGGCGAACCGTCGGCTCTGATGGATCTGCTGATCGCCTACCGCCACGGCGACATGTTCCGGCTGAACCCGCCAAGAGAGGGAACATGAAATCAGTCTGCTGGCTCCTGGCTTTGATACTGGCTGTGGGTAGCGCGCTCGCGGCGCCGCCGGAACTCGACCTGCTGCGCCAGTCAGGGCGGGTAATGGACGCAGGCGTGGCGGCGGACATGCCGCCGCTATCGCAGGGTGACCCGGCCTGGGGCGCGGCGCCCGCAATGCTGCTCAAAATTTATCCCCAACGCAGCACGGCGCCCGGCTTCGAGGAGGCCACCCCGGCCACGCTGAAAGTGCAGGCGCTGGCGGGGAAAGGCCATCTCGCGCTGCGGCTGGCGTGGGCGGACAAGAGCGAAGACCGGCCTGACCCCAGGAGCACCGACCGCTTCGCCGATGCGGCGGCGGTGCAGTTTCCCGCCAAGCCGGGGCGCCTGCTGCCTTACATCGGCATGGGCGAACCGAACAATCCGGTTTCGCTGTGGTTCTGGCGCGCTGGAACGGTGCCCGAACTGGCCGAGGCGCGTGGCTTCGGTTCCTTGACCGTGCTACCGGGCGCGGCCCCCGAGGTGGATGCGGTATACAGCGCGGGCGAATGGACCATGGTTTTGCGCGCACCGCTTGCAGCCGACGCGGGCAGCCCGCTGCCGGTCGCCTTCGCCGTATGGGATGGCGCGGCCCAGGGGCGGGACGGGCGCAAATGGCTGTCATCCTGGCAACTGCTGCGCTTACCCAACATGCGGGACGAACGGGCGCGGTTGCGCGCCTTCGCCGCCGAGGCATTCACGGTGGGCAACGCCATGCGAGGGGAAAAGCTCGCGGCGGAACGCGGCTGTAGCGCCTGCCACCGCCTGCCCGACGGGCCGGCGTTCGACACCGGCCCCGCCCTGCTCAACGCCGGCGGCATTCACTGGCCGGGCTATTTGCGGCGCTCCATCCTGCAAGCTTCATCCTTCATCGTGCCGGGCAGGAGCTACGGCGCAAATGGTATTTCACTGATGCCCGACATGGAATGGCGCGGCGGGGAAATGGAAGACCTGGTGGCCTATTTAACTTCGTTAAAATAAAGGAGAACAACATGAAAACCCTATTCATCCTCAACGATCCGCCCTATGGCACCGAGCGCAGCTACAACGGCTTCCGCCTGGCGCGGGCGCTGGCAAAGCACGAGGGCAACGAAATCCGCGTGTTCCTGCTGGGCGATGCGGCCCTGTGCGCCAAGGCGGGGCAGAAGGTGCCGCAAGGCTATTACAACATCGAGTTCTTCGCCCAGAGCATCCTGAAACGCGGCGGCGAGATCGGCGTGTGCGGCATTTGCATGGATGCGCGAGGCTTGAAGGACGAGGAAATGATTCCCGGCAGCCAGCACAGCACGCTGGAGCACCTGGCCGAATGGACCATGTGGGCGGAGAAGGTGCTCACTTTCTGATTCTGTAACCTGGATATGACATGAACCCAGGTTACCCATTAGAGCCGAAACACCACTGTGGGAGCGGCGCCCTCGCCGCGATTTGCGATCACATTCGCGCCGAGGGCGGCGCTCCTACATGCACGTGCATTCCAATGGACGATCTGACATGAAAAGAATCACCATCATAGGCACCGGTTTTGCCGCGCTGGCAGCGGTGCGCAAGCTGCGCGCGCGGGACGCCGGGGCGGAAATCACCGTCATCGGCAGGAAGGCAGAATTCGTTTACCTGCCCAGTCTGATCTGGATTCCTTCCGGCCTGCGCCAGCCGGAAGACCTGGTGGTGCCGCTGGATAGCTTTTTCCGGCGCATGCGGGTGAAATTCCACCCCGGCGAGGCTACCGGCCTCAGGGACGGTGGGCGGGTGGTGGTCACCGACACCGGCGAAGTGGAAAACGACGGTCTGATCATCGCCAGCGGCGGGCGCTTCATCAGGAAGCAGCCCGGCATCGAGCACGCCATCACACCGTGCGAGGGCGTGACCGCGGCAATTAAAATTCGCGACCGGCTACGGGAAATGCAGGGCGGCACGATTGCCCTCGGTTTCGGCGGCAACCCCAACGAGCCTTCCGCCATGCGCGGCGGGCCGCTGTTCGAGTTCCTCTTCGGCCTGCACACCCAATTGCTGCGCGAAGGCCGGCGCGACCGTTTCAGGCTGGTGTTCTTCAACCCGATGGCGGAGCCGGGCAAGCGCCTCGGCGGCAAGGCGGTGAAGGGGCTGCTTGCCGCCATGGCGGCGCGCGGCATCGAAACCCATCTCGGCCACAAGATCACCGGCTTCGCAACGGACAAGGTCATGACCGAGGGCGGCGATATTCCCGCCGAGCTGATCCTGTTCATGCCCGGCATGACGGGAAATGCCTGGTTCGACAACACCGAACTGCCACGCTCACCCGGCGGGCTGCTCAAGGCGGACCAATACTGCCATGTCGAGGGATGGAATAAGGTTTACGTGGCCGGTGATTCCGGCAGTTTCCCCGGCCCCGACTGGATGCCGAAGCAGGCGCACATGGCCGAGCTACAGGCCGCCGCATCAGCG
>JAUYFW010000098.1 GCA_030690835.1 Sulfurimicrobium sp.
GCCTTCCCGCCGATGCTGCTGCAACCGCTGGTGGAGAACGCGGTGCGTCACGGCATTGAACCGAAACTGGGCGGCGGCGAGATCGGCATCCGCGCGCGCATCAAGAATGCCGTGTTGCGCATCGAAGTCAGCGACAGCGGCGTGGGGCTGCAAGATAAAAGCGGTGCGGGAGCAGGGTTGGCGAACGTGCGCGCACGGCTGACAATCCTGTTCGGCGCGGCCGGCAGGATGACGCTGGAGAACAATGCCGAGGGCGGCGCGACCGCCACTCTGGAGCTGCCGCAATGAAAGCCATCATTGCCGACGACGAACAGCATCTGGCGGACGACCTGCAGCGCCGGCTGCTGCGCCTGTGGCCGGAATTGCAGATCGTAATGGTGGTGCACGACGGCGTGGCGGCAGCATCGGCGCTGGCGCAACTCAAGCCGGACTTCGCCTTCCTCGACATCCGCATGCCGGGGCAAAGCGGCCTGGATGCGGCACGCTCCGCGCCAGCCGAGTGTCGCGTGGTGTTTGTCACCGCCTTCGACGACCATGCGGTGCAGGCCTTCGAGCAGGCGGCGGCGGACTACCTGCTCAAGCCGGTCTCCGACGAACGCCTGGCGCGCTGCGTGGAAAGGCTGAAACGGCATGCAGCGGCCGCGCCGGACGAGTTGCTGGCACGCCTGCAACGGCTGCTCGCCGCGCCCGCCAGGCCGGAACCCTTGCGCTGGCTGCGCGCGCAAGTGGGGCAGGCGGTGCGCATGGTGGCGGTGGAGGAGGTGTGCTGCCTACAGTCCGCCGACAAATACACCCTACTGCTGACGCGCGATGCCGAGCTATTGCTGCGCACGCCGCTCAAGGAGTTGCTCGCGCAACTTGATCCGCAACAGTTCTGGCAGGTGCATCGCGGCACCGTGGTTAACGTGGGGCAAATCGTTTCCGCGCATCACGGCCTGCTGGGCAAGGTCTCGCTCTCCCTGCGCGACCGGACGGAGAAAGTCGCGGTGAGCCGCAGCTACGCGCATTTGTTCCGGCAGATGTGAAGGGCGGTTGGCTAACCCCGCTCACGGGACGCGTAAACGAAGAAATTACAGCTCTACCCGACTGGCAAGGTGAATCATTCGAAGTACACCTGACGCCAAACCAAATGTAGGGTGGGTTAGCGTCTTCCGCGTAACCCACCAAGCGTTGCGAAGCAACACAACACTTTTTTGGGATGCGCTTGAAGACACCCCTTCGGGTTAAATCCTGATAACGGTATCGCTGTACATGGCCACTGTCGCATCGTGAGTGACGAGACGCATAGGCTCGACCAAAGCTTGCGCTACCAGCAACCGATCAAACGGGTCCTGATGGTGGCTCGGCAAGCCCTCGACTGCTACCACATGCTCCGGCTCAATGGCAAGAACGCGATACCCGGCCTGGCGAAAATAACGCAAGGCATCCTGGCCGGACAAAGGCATATCGCCACGACCGAGACTGTGCTTGATGGCAATTTCCCATACGCTGACTGTGCTAACCCAAACCGTGCTTCGGGGCGCCAGAATCAATTCACGCACATTGGCCGGAAGCTTGGGACTGTCCGTAATGGCCCACAAAGCCACATGCGTATCCAGCAAAAGGTTCAACGGACAGCCCCACCCAGAAACAGCGCGGCTACTTCCTCATTGCTGGCGTCGATATTGTCCGGAACCTCGAAGACGCCCTTGGCGACCCCGATCCGTTGCCCAGGCAATGAAGCGTCCACCGGAACCAGCTTGGCAGCCGGTCGACCGTTGCGCGCAATAATGATCTCGCGCTCCTCGCCTTGCTCAATGGCCTCGACCAGACGGGAAAGACTGGACTTGGCTTGAAGCATGTTTACCGCGTGCATGGCAGTATTCCAATAAGATATAAGTAATTAGTCTAGTCTGGCTAAGTTAAGCTGTCCAGTATTTGAGGTTTTTTCTGCTGGTTCGGGGTCGTATGGGGAAAAACGAAGAAAATGGAAGGAACCCGATGTGTTGTTCTTGGTGGCTAATAATCGGGCTCCGTCGTCATTTTTTCTTTAGAGTTTAGAAACGAAATCGTCGATCGCTTCCAAAGCTTGATCCCGATACTCTGGCTTCACTTGAACTCGATGTCCACTTATCTGCAATTTTCCTGTCTGCATCACCGAGAACGGGCATCCGCAGGCGAATGCGACCACACCAGTCGTGCCAAAATCCCGAATCTCCACAATGCCATCCTCAGGTTTCGAGAAGGTGAAATATTTTGGATATGACTTGATGAGTGCGGTCAGATCGCTGTCAATGCCGGAGAGCACGGCCGCGTAGGCAGACGCTGAGCCCATGTACTGCGTTAGGCGGTTTTTCAGAATCAGATGAAT
>JAUYFW010000146.1 GCA_030690835.1 Sulfurimicrobium sp.
CGTAGCGGCCAGCGGCGTGAAGCGAGTCTGTTCGGGCTGCTTGGCGGGCAGCGTGATGGAAACCACCACTTTCATGCCGGGCGTGGACGCATACTTGGCAAAACCCTTCATGCGATTGTCGCCATCCGGTTTGAGCGTCGACGTGGCCTTCAGTTTTCCGGCGAGGATCGTGGCCGTGCCGGTGGCGCCCGCCGTGGCGATCTTGGTGCCGGCGTGATCCGTCACGTAGACGACGACCGGGTTCTCCTTCACGCCATTGCTGTCTTTTGTCACCACCAGCTCGTAGTGATAGATGCCGGCCATGCGCAGTTGCCCGCCGTGCGGCGCGGTTTGGGTGTCGAGATATTCATCGCTGTGAGCAAACGCGCCTTGCGAGAAAATCAGGGATACCGCCAGCAGTGATAATTTCAGGTATTTCATTTCAGACTCCTTTGGGGTTGTAAAAGTGGTAAAAAAGGTATTTCAGAAGTTTTCCTTGCTGCCTTGCGCCAGCAGTCTCATCATCGGTTTCTCTCCCCACAGGTAAAACATCACCGGCGTGAGCAGGGTATCCAGCAGCGTGGAGCTCACCAGGCCGCCGAAAATCACCACCGCCACCGGGTGCAGGATTTCCTTGCCCGGATCGCCTCCGGCCAGCATCAGCGGAATCAGCGCGAAGGCCGCCACCAGCGCGGTCATGAGCACCGGGGTGAGGCGTTCGAGACTGCCGCGAACGATCATCTGCTTGCCGAACGCTTCGCCCTCGTGCGCCACCAGGTTGATGTAGTGGCTGATTTTCAGGATGCCGTTGCGCGTGCTGATGCCGGCCAGGGTGATGAAGCCGATCAGGCTCGCCACCGACAGCGTGCCGCCGGAGAGCCACAGCGCAATGACGCTACCCACCAGCGCCAGCGGAATATTGCCCATGATCATCAGCGACAGCACGGTGGACTGGTAGCGGCTGTACAGCACCAGGAAGATCATGGCCAATGACACCAGCGACAGCCCTGTAATCAGCTTGCTGGCTTCTTCCTGCGCCTGGAACTGGCCTTCCAGCTTGGTGAAATAAGCTTCCGGCAGCGGGTATCGGCTAAGCTCGGCGCGGATGTCGCGGATGATTTGCGCCATGTCGGTGCCGTCGCTATTGCCCATCAGCACCATGCGGCGGCGGCTGTTTTCCCGCAGGATCTGGTTGGGGCCATCGCTGTCCTCGATTTCCGCGATCAGGCGCAGCGGGATGCGTCCGCTCGGCGTTTCCACCAATAGATTGCTCAAGCCCTGCGCGCTGCGGTCGGCGTCGCTCAAGCGGATCACCACGTCGAAGCGGCGGTTGCCTTCGATCACCTGCGCTGCGGTGGCGCCGTTGGAGAGCGTTTCCAGCGCGGTATTGATCGCCGCCGGGGTGACGCCGTACTGCCTGGCCTTGGCGTAATCGACACTGATTTTTAGTTGTGGAATGCGCACCTGTTTTTCCAGTTGCAAATCCACCAGGCCGGGGATGTGGGCGAGCCGGGTTTGCAGATCCGCCGCCAGGCCGCGCAGGGTGTCCACGTCATCGCCGAAGATTTTCAGCACGATCTGCGCGCGCACCCCGGACAGCATGTGGTCGAGCCGGTGCGAGATCGGCTGGCCGGTGTTGATGGCCGCAGGCAGGGGCGCGAGGCGGTCGCGGATGTCCTGCAAAACGGCCTCGCGGGAGCGGGTGGATTTCTTCAGGTCCACCTCGATCTCGCTGTAATGCACGCCTTCCGCATGCTCGTCCAGTTCGGCGCGACCGGTGCGGCGTCCCACCTGGGTCACTTCCGGCACTTGCAGGATCAAGGTTTCCGCCAGGGTACCGATGCGGCTGGATTCGGACAGCGAAGTGCCCGGATTCATGATGGCCGTGACGGTGAGCGTGCCTTCGTTGAACGCGGGCAGGAAGGATCGGGCGAAGAACGGCACGGCGGCCACGGCAAGCGCCACCGCGAGCAGCCCCGCGCCGAGCACCAGTTTGCTGTGGTCGAACGACCATTGCAGCAGGCCCGTATCCCATTGCTTGAGCTTTTTCACCACCGGGCTGTCGTCGTGCTCCAGCCGTTTCATTTTCGGCAGCAGGTAATAGCACAGCACCGGCGTCAGCGTCACCGACACCAGCATGCTGGCGAGGATGGACACGATGTAGGCCACCCCTAGCGGCGCGAACAGCCTGCCTTCGATGCCGGAGAGAGCGAATAACGGCACGAACACCAGCACGATGATGAGGGTGGCGTAGACGATGGCGGAACGCACTTCCAGCGTGGCGGCTGCAATCACTTCCAGCACCGGCGCTTTGTCGCCTTCCGCCCGGTTTTGCTTGAGCCGCCGGAACACGTTCTCCACCCCCACCACCGCATCGTCGACCAGCTCGCCGATGGCAATGGCCAGCCCCCCCAGCGTCATGGTGTTGATGGACAGCCCGAAATATTTGAACACCAGCACCGTAATCAGGATCGAAACGGGAATCGCGGTGAGCGAGATGAAGGTGGTGCGGAAATTGAGCAGAAACAGGAACAGCACCACCGCCACCATGATGGCGCCGTCGCGCAAGGCCTCTTCCACATTGCTCACCGAGCTTTCGATGAAATTGGCCTGCTTGAACAGGATGTCTTTCACGGCGATGCCGGCAGGCATGCTCTTGTTCATCTCCGCGAGCGCCGCCTCGATTTCGCGCGTGAGCTTGACCGTGTCCGCCGCGGGCTGCTTCTGCACTGACAGGATCACCGCCGGTTTGCCCATGAAGCTCGCGTCGCCGCGCTTCAGGCGGGCGGCGAATTCCACCTTGGCGACTTGCTTGAGCAGGATGACCGCACCGTCGCGGTTGCCGACCACCAGGTCCTGCAAGTCTTCCAGCCTGGTGGTGCGTCCGATATTGCGGATCAGATATTCCTGCGCCTGCGATTCCAAAAAGCCGCCGCTGGTGTTGGTGGCGAAATTTGCCAGCGTCGCTTCCATCTGTTCCAGCGAGATGCCCAAGCGGTCGAGATTGGCCGGGTCTGGGGTGACGCGGTATTGCTTCACCTCGCCGCCGATGGGGATGACTTGCGACACGCCGGGAATCGTTAACAGGCGCGGCCGCACCACCCAGTCCGCCAGTTCACGCACCTGCATCGGGCTGGCTTTTTCGGGGTCAACGGTCATGGCGATCAGCATGATTTCACCCATGATGGAGCTGATCGGCCCCATCTGCGGCGTGATCCCGGCGGGAATCTGCTCCTTGACCAGGGACAGGCGCTCCGCGATCTGCTGGCGGTTGCGGTAAATTTCCGTGCCCCAGTCGAACTCCACGTACACGATGGACAGCCCGATGCCGGACACCGAGCGCACGCGGGTCACGCCCGGCAGCCCGTTCATGGCCGTCTCGATGGGGAAGGAAATGAGCTGCTCCACTTCCTCCGGCGCCATGCCCGCGGCCTCGGTCATCAGCGTCACGGTGGGCTTGTTGAGGTCGGGAAACACGTCCACCGGCAACTGTTTCAGGGTGAGCATGCCGTACACCAGCAGCAGGAGCGCCACTGCGAGCACGAAAATGCGCTGGCTCAGGCTGGAATGAATGATTGCCTTAAACATGGATTTCCCTTAACTATTCAGTTATGTAGGATGGGTGGAGCGTAGCGATACCCATCAATCACCACCGAAAAACGATGGGTATCGGCAGAAGCGCCTCCACCCATCCTACGCGTCACTTCTCACCTGATCTGCGAAAGCAGTGCCGCGCCTTGCGCCACCACCCGGTCGCCGTCATGCAGGCCCTCCAGCACAGCAACCGTATTGGCGTCCAGGGCTTGTACCTTCACCTTTTGCGGCACGAAGCGTTCGGCGGAGGCGTGCAGCCACACGGTGGTTTCCCCGCTGCTGTTTTTCGTCACGCTGCCTTGCGGCACGGGAATGCCGCGGATGGTTTGCCGGGTCTGGACCAACACCTTCACCGGTTGGCCCACGCTCAATGCAGGCACGGGCGCCTGGATGCCGAACTGCATGGGCAGCGCCTGTTCGCGCAGTTGATAGCTCTGGCCGATGAACGTTAGCGCCAACGGCTGATTGCCGGCGGTCACGGCGGAAGCACCCGCTACCTGCCCGGCCAGCGCGGTGTCGTAGGCGACGGCCTCCACCCGGAGCCTGGCCGGGTCGATGACTTCAAACAATACTTCACGCGCTTCCACCACCTGCCCAGCGACCACGTCGGCCCGGCTCACCATGCCGGAAACCGGCGCGCGCAGGGCTTCGCGCTGGAACAGGCTGGCCGCTACCGCCGCCTTGCGCGCCTTGAGGCTGGCCGCTTCAGCCCGCGCCGCGTCGATCTCCTTCCGGGGTACGCTGCCCACCAGTTGCTCCAGCCGCTGCGTGCGCTGTTCAGCCAGGACCAGATTGCTCGCCAGTTCGGCCAGTTGCGCCTGCTGATTACCCTTGTCGATGTTGCTGGCGGCGGGTTCGATGTAAGCCAGTATTTGCCCTTTGTTGACTTTCATACCGATGGTGGGAAAGCCGCCGGCGGGCGCGGCAATGCGCCCTGACTGGCTGGACTGCACGCGCCCGCTGAAATTCGGGTCGGCGCTGATATGGCCGTTGAGCTCCACGGTTTTGGCGATGTCGCGCTGCTCGCCCAGCATGGTGCGGATGCCGAGCAGCCGCTGCACCGGCTTGGGCGCGAAAATGCTGCCGTCGGGCAAGCGCACGGGAGCAGCCTGCGCGGCGGCCGGCACGTTGTTCAGCGCCGCAGCGGCAGGCGTGGATTTGGGTTTGTCGCCATGATCTTCGTCGCCGTGCGCGAAGCTTGGATTGCCATGCCCGCCGAGCAGGAGGGCCGCAAACAAGGGTAGCAACGCGCTTGCGGCAACGTTTTTGCGGCGGAGCATAAGCTTGAACAGCACGGTCAGCAGGATGGCCGCCGCGATACCGCCAACCGCCCACTTCGCGGTGTCGAGCCAGTCGCGCCCATGAGCTTCGGATTTCGTGCCGGGAACTTCCAGTGAGCCGATGAGCAGGTCATCCACGCCATCCGCTTGCACGCTCACCACGACGCTGTGCCTGACAGGCTTGCCGGACTGCTTGAGCCAGTCCGCGGCGACCGTATAACTGCCGTCTTGTGCCGCTTGTGCCTGAACCTTGCGCCCACCGCTTTCCAGCTCGATTTTCGCGTTGCGGATGGGTTCGTTGCTGGCGTAGCGGTCGGCATAAAGCGTGAGCTTGCCGTCCTGGAGGATGCCCAACAGCTCCACGTCCGGTGACTTCAATTCCAGCCTCGGACCGCCTGTGGCCGTTGCGGCGATTGGCGCCTTGACCTCGTTGCCGTGGCTGTGGTCATCGCCACCGCCGGCAAAGGTTAACTGTGGCAAAAGCGAAAACAGCAGCGCCAGCGCCCATGCCGCAAAAGTAGGGTGCGCCATGCTCACCGGGTTGATGGTGCGCATGGCGCACCCTACATTATTGAATACGGTCACGGTAAGACTCCTTGCGCTTGATTGAGGCGGGCGCGGGCCAGCGCCTGTGCGATTTCTTGTTGCTTGTAGGCCTGCTCTGCTTCAAAGGCGGCAGCCCTGGTACGAAGCAAGGTGAACAGGTCGGTTTCGCCCAGACTGAAGGACTTCTGGATCAGTTCGAGGTTTTCCCGCGCCGCCGCGCGCTGCTGCCGCGCCAGATCCAGCAACTGGTCGGCGGCTTGCAAGGCCTGCTCCGCCTGCTGAATCTGGTATCCCAGCGCGAGCCGGGTGCGGGTGTATTCGCTTAGCGCTCCGGTGAGGGCGGTTTGGGCGGCGCTGATGAGTGGCAGGTTGCGCGCGTCGGTGGACAAGGGCAGGCGCAGGGAGATTGCCACGGTAGCGGCGTAAGGATCGTTCAGGCTGCCGCGCTCCCGGCGCGTGCGGAGTTCGATTTCTGGATTGTCGCGGCGCGAGTTCGTAGCCACGCGCACTTGCGCATGTGCCGATTCGATGGCCTGGCGCGCCTCTTCCAGCAACGGATGGTCGTCTTGCTGGGACTTCGGCAGCGAGCCTTCCGCAATGTCGTCGGGCAAGTCCGTAGTGCCGGTGAGGGTGGCATAGGCTTGCTGTGCCTGGAGCCGCCGGTTGCGGCTTTGCAGAACCGCTGCCTGGGCGGTGAGCCATTCATTCCGCGCCAGGTTCAGGTCGGTCTTGGCCAACTCTCCCGCCTGGGCGCGACGGGCGACATCTTCCGCCAGTTTTTTCGCGCCCTGGAGGCGCTCGTCGTCGAGCTGGATTTGGGTCTCCGCCTGGCGTACTTGCCAGATCGCCTCGCGCAATTCCCCGGCTAGTTTCAAGCGCAGTGCGCGGATATTGGCTTCCAGGCCATTCTTGCCGGTTTGCGCCTGGCGTTGCCGGGCATCGCGCTGGCCGGGCAGCCAGATGGGCAGGGCGATACCGGCTTCCCACTCGCGCTTGCCGGCGCTGCTGTTCCACTGGTCGCCGCGCTGGCCCACGATGACGGCGGGCGCGCCGGGCAACAGGCTGTTGGCGGCGACCGCCTGGGCATCGCTTTCCGCGCGCCTTGCCTCCAGGACTTGCGCTTGGGGGCTCTTTTCCCAGGCATTATCCAAGGCTGCGCGCAGGCTGGCGGCGTAAACGGGTTGCGTGAGCAGCAAGCCTAAAATCAACAGGGTGTGTCGCATGATGTCCTCGGGTTTCAATACCTGCTGGTATCCAAATCATGAGGCCATCGTATGCCGCGCGCGCCTACGCCAAGCTGACCGGAAAATTACATTTCGGTTATCTTCGCCGAGCCGGCTGGCAGTCAATGCCGATGCCGGTGATGAGTATCGGGGAAATGCGGGTGGGCGTGCGTGAGCGGTTCGTGCTGGTGCGGATGGCTATGCGGCTCCTTGCCCTCCCACGGAAAGTCATGGGTGTGCTGGTGGTGCGCATCGTGGCTGTGTCCATGCTCATGCGACATCAGCGCATGGCTATGCGCGTGCTCATGCGTCTCGGTCAGATGCAGCCAAATGCCTGCGCCCATCAGTGCTGCCGCCACCCAAAACACCGGGCCCGGCGTTTCGCCCGGCATGAGTAGCGCAATGGCTGCCCCGGCAAAGGGTGCGACAGAAAAATAGGCGCCGGTCCGAGCGGTGCCGAGGTGGCGTAGCGCCAGCACGAACAACACCAGGCTAAGGCCGTATCCGCCAAAGCCGACCACGCCGGCAATCAATGCCGTGCTTGCCTCAGGCAATGGCAAACCCAGCGCCAGCGCGATCGACAGGTTGACCGAACCGGCCACCAAGCCTTTGATACCCGCGATTTGCACCGCATCGCTGGCCGCTACCTTGCGGGTGAAATTGTTGTCGATGGCCCAGCACAGGCACGCCGCGACGATGGCGAGCGCTCCCCACGGCACCCCGAGAGCGGGACGTTGGTCCCAGGACAAGAGGATGCCGGCCGCCACGATCAAGGCCATGCCGAAGAAAATACGCCGGTCGAAGTTTTCCTTAAAGACAAACCAAGCCAATAGCGCCGTCAATACCCCTTCCATATTCAGCAGCAGCGAAGCGGACGATGCGGGAGTCAACGTCAAGCCGATCATCAGTAGCACCGGTCCTGCAATGCCCCCGGCCAGAATGGCCCCGCCCAACCACGGCAGATCAGGCAGAGTCAGGCGGGCGCTTGTCGCTTGCTTGCTGCCGGTCGCCATCGCGCGCAGCGTGAACCCAATCAGCAAGCCGAGGCCGCTGCCCAAATAGAGCAACCCGGCGAGCGTGACAGGGGCAATTTGCCCGACCAGGATTTTGGAAAATGGCGTGCTGGCGCCAAACAGCGCGGCGGCCAGTAGCGCATAAATGACCCCTTTATGCATTGTGGTTCTCCGGTTCCGAGAGGATTAAGGCATTTTCCATATGTGCAGCCGTTACTGCTTTCGGAAGCTTTCACCCACGGAAGAAGTCTTGTAAGCCAATAAACGCAAATTGTCCATTGGAATGGCTGGTGCATGCAGGAGCGCCGCGCCAGCAAACGGCTTAAGCCGCGCGCAGCTCCCGCCGCGCGTGGCGGATCACCGACGCACCCGAGGTCAGCGCCAGCCCCGCCAGCACCAGCGCCACCGCGATGTCGGGCCAGCCGTGCGCCGTCGCCCACACCCCGGCCGCCGCCGCCATCACCGCCAGATTGCCGAGCGCGTCGTTGCGCGAGCACAGCCACACCGAGCGCGCCTGCGCATCGCCCTGGCGATGGGCATACAGCAGCGCCGCCACACCGACGTTGACCGCCAGCGCCAGCAGGCTCACCCAGCCCATAATGATGGGCTCCGGCACTACGCCGACCGACCATTGCCAGGCTGACTTGCCAAGCACGAACACGCCATAGCCCACCATCAGCCAGCCTTTCCACAGCGCCGTGCGCGAACGCCACACCGGCGCCAGTCCCAGCACGAACAGGGCAACGCCGTAGTTGCCGGCGTCGCCCAAAAAATCCACCGCATCGGCCAATAGCGACACCGACTGCGCCGCAAAACTGGCAACCAGCTCGACGCCGAACATCAGCGCGTTCAGCACCAGCGCAATCCACAGCGCGCGCCGGTAGCCCGGATCGGGCGGCGCCGTGTTGCATACCGAATCGCAGCCGCAGCCGCTCATGATGGATGCCGCCTCATGCGGCCCTGCGGGTAGAATGTCATTTCTCTCATCCCGTCATCTTGCCACTAGCTCGTTGCTATCGACAGCGCTCGCTTCCTCCTCTTCTTCTTTCCGGTGGGCCAGCCGATACAGGATCGGCAGCACCAGCAGGGTCAGCGCCGTCGATGACAGGATGCCGCCGATGACGACGGTGGCCAGCGGCCGCTGTACCTCAGCCCCGGTGCCGGTGGCGATTGCCATCGGAATGAAGCCGAGCGATGCCACCAGCGCGGTCATCAGTACCGGGCGCAGCCGCGTCAGCGCCCCTTCGTGAATCGCCGTATCCAGCGGCTTGCCTTCCTCGCGCAGGGAGCGGATGAAGGAGATCATCACCAGGCCGTTGAGCACCGCCACGCCCGACAGCGCGATAAAGCCGACCCCCGCCGAAATGGAAAGCGGGATATCGCGCAGCCACAGCGCCAAGATGCCGCCGGTCAGGGCAAACGGTACGCCGGTGAACACCAGCAGCCCGTCCTTCACGTTGTTGAACATCGCGAACAGCAGCATGAACACCAGCAGCAGCGCCACTGGAACCACGATCTGCAGGCGCTTCGTCGCCGACTGCAACTGTTCGAAGGTGCCGCCCCAGGTGGTCCAGTAACCGGCCGGCACCTTGACCGCCTGTTGAATCTTCTGCTCGGCCTCGGCCACGAAAGACCCGATATCCCGTCCGCGCACGTTGGCCGTCACCACCACCCGCCGCTTGCCGTCCTCGCGGCTGATCTGGTTCGGGCCCGGCGCGATTTCAAAGGTCGCCACGTCGCCCAGTTGCAGATAGGCGGGGCGGGCTTGGCCATTTGCTTCATCCACGGGCAAATGGATGGGCAGTTGTTTCATTGCCTCCATGTCATTGCGCAGCCGCTCGGGCAGGCGGACGATGATGTCGAAGCGCCGGTCGCCCTGAAACAGCACGCCGGCTTCCCTGCCGCCCACCGCGATTGCGATCGCCTCCTGCACGTCCCCGACATTCACGCCCAGGCGCGCGGTCTTGTCGCGGTCGATATGAATGGTCAGCATCGGCAAGCCCGTGGTTTGTTCGACCTTGACGTCGGCCGCGCCGGGCACTTTCTCCAGCACTTCCGCAATCTCCCCGGCGGTGCCGTTCATCGTCTCCATGTCGTCGCCGAACACCTTGACCGCCACGTCGCTGCGCACGCCGGAAAGCAGTTCGTTGAAGCGCATCTGGATCGGCTGGGTGAACTCGTAATTGTTGCCGGGCACCTTGGCCACCGCTGCTTGCATGGCGTCGACCAGGTCGGCCTTGGTGCGCTTCGGATCGGGCCATTCCGATTGCGGTTTCAGCATGACGAAGTTGTCCGCGACGTTGGGCGGCATCGGGTCGGTCGCGATCTCGGCCGTACCGAGCTTGGCGAAAATCTTGTCGACTTCCGGAAATTGCTTGATGGTTCGCTCCAGTTCGGTTTGCATCTCCAGAGCCTGCGTCAGGCTGGTACCGGGAATGCGCAGGGCATGGAGCGCGATATCGCCCTCGTTGAGGCTAGGCACGAATTCGCTGCCCATGCGCGTGGCAAGCAGTCCACTGAGCACCACGGCGACAATCGTGACAGTCAGTACCAACGGCTTGTTGAGCATCGCAAGCCTAAGCATCGGCTCGTAGCCGCGCTTGGCCCAAAGCATCAGGCGGCTTTCCTTTTCGCTGACCTTGTCGCCGATCAGCAGCGCCACGGCGGCCGGGATGAAGGTAACCGATAGGATCATGGCGCCAAGCAGGGCGGCCACCACGGTGAACGCCATCGGGTGGAACATCTTTCCCTCCACACCGGTGAGCGCGAAGATCGGCAAGTACACCACCATGATGATGAGCTGGCCGAACAAAAGCGGCCGGCGCGCTTCCCTGGCGGCCGCGAACACCTCGTGAAAGCGCTCGTTGCGGGTCAACGACCGGCCAGCCACGGCCTGCGCATGGGCGAGCCGCCGCACGCAGTTCTCCACGATCACCACGGCACCGTCGATGATGATGCCGAAGTCCAGCGCCCCCAGGCTCATCAGGTTGGCGCTGACCTTGTTGCCGACCATGCCGGTGAAGGTGAACAGCATGGAAAGCGGGATCACCATCGCCGTGATGATCGCCGCGCGGATGTTGCCGAGAAACAGGAACAGGATCGCGACCACCAGCAAGGCGCCCTCGACCAGATTCTTCTTGACCGTGGCTATCGCCTTGTCCACCAGTATCGTGCGGTCATAGACGGTCTGCGCGACCACGCCTTCGGGCAGGGTGCGGTTGACCTCTTCGAGCCGTTTGGCGACGGCCCGGGAGACCGTGCGGCTGTTCTCGCCGATCAGCATGAACACCGTGCCGAGCACCACCTCGCGCCCGTTCTCGGTCGCGGCGCCGGTGCGCAATTCCTTGCCGATGCCGACTTCGGCCACGTCCAGAATTCGGACAGGGACGCCCTGTTTACTGCTGACGATGATGTTGCCGATGTCTTCGATAGTGGCGACTTGACCCGGCGCGCGGATCAGGTACTGCTCGCCGCGCTTTTCGATGTAACCGGCGCCGACATTGGCATTGTTGCGCTCGATCGCGGCGACCATATCCTGCAAGGTCAGGCCGTGGGCAACCAGTTTGTCGGGCAAGGGCGCGACCTGAAACTCCTTGGCGTAGCCGCCGATGGTGTTGATCTCGGTCACACCAGGAACGTTGCGCAATTGCGGTTTGATGATCCAGTCCTGGATTTCGCGCAGATCGGTGGAGGTATAAGGGGTGCCGTCGGCCTTGCGCGCGCCTTCGCTCGCCTCGACAGTCCACATGAAAATCTCCCCCAGGCCGGTTGAGATCGGTCCCATGCCGGGCTCGGCACCGGCCGGCAGCTTGCCCTTGGCCTGCTGGATGCGTTCGTTGACGAGCTGGCGCGCGAAGTAGATGTCGGTGCCGTCCTTGAAAATCACCGTGACTTGCGACAGGCCGTAGCGCGACAGCGAGCGGGTCTGCTGCAGGCCGGGCAGGCCGGCCATGACGGTTTCAATCGGGAAGGTGATGCGCTGCTCGGCTTCGAGCGGCGAATAACCGGGAACGGCGGTGTTGATCTGCACCTGCACGTTGGTAATGTCGGGCACGGCGTCGATCGGCAGGTTCTGATAGCTGAAAACGCCCAGCGCCGCCATGGCGAGTGTCATCAACAGCACCATCCAGCGCTGATCGATAGCGAAACGTATGATTTTTTCGAACATGTTGTTCTCCTAGTGGTCGTGGCTGGCGCCGGATTTACCCAGATCGGCCTTGATGAGGAAGCTGTTCTTCGCCGCATACTGCTCGCCCGCGTTGAGTCCCTTGATGACTTCGGTGAATTTGCCGTCGCTGCGCCCCAGTTCCAGCGGACGCGCTTCGAAGTTCGCGCCGTAGCGGCCGAACACGACGGTCCAGTCGCGCACGGTCTGGATCGCCTCCGCGGAAACCGCCACCGGCACCTCGACCTCGCCGGCCACCAGCTCGATATTGACCGGCAGACCGGGGCGCCAGATGCCTTTCGGGTTGGGCAGCACGATGCGCGCTTTCGCCGTCCGGGTCTGCTCGCCCACCAGCGCGCCGACATAGGACACGGTGCCGCTGCTCTGGGATTCGAACGCGGTTGCCTTGACGGTGGCTTTCTGGCCGACTTTCACGGCATTCAAATCCTTGGCGTAAATCGTCATTTCGGCCCACACCGTAGACAGATCGGCGATGACGAAAATATTGGCATCGTCCTTCACGGCTTCGCCTAAAGAGATATGCTTCTCGACGACTATGCCGTCGATGGGGGCGCGAATTTCGTAGCGCGTGAGGTTGCTGCCGGCCGTCACCCCGCCGCCGATTGAGGCAAGTTTTTGTTGCGCGTTTTGGGCGGCGATTTCCGCTTCCTGCATGGCGTTGCGCGCTTGCAGGTAATCCTGCTCGGCCGAGATTTTGTCTTCCCATAGCTTCTTCTCGCGCTCGAAGGTGGTGCGCGCCAGCGCCAAGCGCTTTTGCGCGGCCAGCAGTTCGCTGCGCTGGTCGGCCAGCGCCTGGCTGGAAATCACCGCAAGCACCTGCCCCTTACGCACCCGGTCGCCGGCGTTGGCGGCCGAAGATTCGACGACGCCCGTCAAGCGCGGCACGACATGCACCATGCGATCTTCGTTGAGGCGGATTTCACCGATCAACTGCAAGGCGCTCTTGATGCGCGCCGGTCCGGCGGTCAGCAACTCGATGTTGTTTTGCTTGAGCTGCTGGTCGGTCATGGTCACCCGCGCCTCGATCTGCTCGTAGGTGAAACGATAAGGCTTGTTGCCGTGCTGCGCGGCGATCGTTACCTTGAAGGAATGCGGCTCTTCGACCACGGCATTACCCTTGAGGTAGTCCTTTTCCTTCACGAACGTGAACGCCTGCGGCGGGCGGCCGAGGCGGTCGAGCGTGATGCTGACCTGGCTGGCAGCAGGGTCGAGCGGCTTGCCGTCCTGGTAGGTGTAAATGCGAAACTCCGGCTCCACGCCGGTTTCGAAGATGGTGACTTCAACCCCGTAGCCATCCTGCGTGAACAGCTTTCCGCCGTGCGGGCCGCTTGAAGGCGCGCCCGGCGCCGCCGGGTCAACCGTTTCCGCATGACCGGGCGCGGCGCCGTCGCCTTCCGGCTGCGGCTTGCCGGTGCCGAGTATCAGCCAGGCGAGCACGATACCAGCCGCCAGGACGCCGGCAATGGAAAGCGTTTGCTTCTTGTTCAGATTGAGTTTCATGTTGAATTCCTACGGTTTGGTGGCGGCTGGCGCCAGGGTCGAATTGGGCGATGCTTCACCGAGAATGCGTTCGATCTCGGCGGCGGACCGGTGCGCCTCGGACAGCGCGCGCAGGTATTGGGATTTGGCCTGGAATGAAGTGCGCTGGGCGTCCAGCACTTCGAGGAAGCTGAACTTGCCCAGTTCGAAGCCCTTGGTCGCGGCGTCGTATGCGCTTTGCGCACCCGGCAGAATGTCCCGCTGTAGCGACTCCACCTCCTGGCGTGCTGTATTCAGGCGTTCGTGCGCTTGCGCAAGCTCATTGGACAGGCGGATCTCGGCGGCGGACAGTTCGTCCCGCGCCTTGTCGGTGCGGCGCAGCGCTTCAAGCAGGTTGCCTTGATTTCGATTGAACACCGGGATCGGAATCGAAACGCCGAGAATCGCCTGATTGAGGCCCAGCTCTTCGTTGCGTCTGGCGCCCAGGCTGACGGTCAGGTCCGGAACACGCCGGCTGCGTTCGACATCCGCCAGCGCCAGCCGGCGGTCGACCTCGATCCTGGCTCGCAGCAAGTTGGGTGAGGTGGCGAGACGGCTGTTCAAGTCGGCCAGAGCG
>JAUYFW010000103.1 GCA_030690835.1 Sulfurimicrobium sp.
TTCTGGTAATAGCGCCAGCCCTGGGTACCCGCGACGATGGCAACAAACACCGCAACGCTTAGCAAAACGGTATTGCCATGCTGCGTCCACCACGCCTTGATCGCGTCCATCTGTTCCTGCTCTTCCAAATCGTAAGCCATAAATCACCTCTAAAATCAATCTACTAACCACGGGGCACACGGGGAGCACGGGGACAAACGGGATGCTTTTCCCCGTGCTCCCCGTGTTCCCCGTGGTTAAATTCTTTTTCCTAGCACATCGGCCGCTTCCGCTACCGCCATCCGCGCCTGCTCGCCCATTTCGCGCAACGGTTTGAGCGTAACCGCCTCCGCGTCCGCCTCATCATCGCCGATAATGACCGCGAAGCGCGCGCCGCTGGCGTCGGCCTTCTTCATCTGCGACTTGAAGCTGCCGCCGCCGCAATGCAGGATCGCGTGCAAACCCTGCTCGCGCAAGGTTTCCGCGACCTGGAGGGCGAAGCGGTTTGCCGCTTCGCCCTGATGCACCACGTAGGCGTCCGCTGGTTGTTCCGGCGCGACGAATTGCTGCTCTTCCAGCAAGGCCAGCAGGCGCTCCACCCCCATGGCGAAACCGCAGGCCGGGGCCGGTTTTCCGCCGATCTGCGCGATCAGGCCGTCGTAGCGCCCCCCGGCGCACACCGTGCCTTGCGCCCCAAGGCGCGTGGTCACCCATTCGAACACGGTGAAGTTGTAGTAGTCGAGCCCCCGCACCAGGCGCGGGTTGATGCGATATTCGATGCCGGCATCGCGCAGCATGCCCTGCAGTTCTTCGAAATGTTTCAGGGACACCTCGTCCAGGTCATCCAGCAGCTTGGGCGCGGCTTCGATCAAAACTTGCAGGGCCGGATTCTTGCTGTCCAGCACGCGCAGCGGATTGGTGTGCAGACGGCGCTTCGAATCCTCGTCCAGCAGTTCGAGATGCTGTTCCAGGTGATGCACCAGCCGGGCGCGGTGGCGCGCGCGATCTTCGGCGCTGCCGAGGGTGTTGATTTCCAGCGTCACATCCTCGAGGCCGAGGCGTTTCCACAAACGGGCGGTCATGATGATCTGCTCCGCGTCGATGTCCGGCCCGGCGAAACCCAGCGACTCCACGCCGACCTGGTGAAACTGGCGGTAGCGTCCCTTCTGCGGGCGCTCGTGGCGGAACATTGGCCCCATGTACCACAAGCGCTGCGGCGCGTTGTAGAGCAGATTGTGCTGCAGCACCGCGCGCACGCAGGAAGCCGTGCCTTCCGGGCGCAGCGTCAGGCTCTCGCCGTTGAGGGCATCGGTGAAGGTGTACATCTCCTTCTCCACGATGTCGGTCACTTCGCCGATGGCGCGCTTGAACAGGCTGGTCTGCTCCACGATGGGCATGCGAATGCACTTGTAGCCATAGCTCTTGAGCCAGTCGCGTACCGTGTCCTCGAAAAATTCCCATAGCGCGGCGTGCTCGGGAAGGACGTCGTTCATGCCGCGAATCGCTTGAATGGTGCTTGTCATATATTTTTACTGGAAAGTCGGGGTTGCCGGCATGCCTGGACAGCAGCATTCACGCCATAAAATGATTAACTTGTCTTGATCGGAATCGCATGCAGGCCGCCCTGCTTCATCGCCGCGATGCGCGCGCGCACTTCGCGCTCGATCTGATCGACGATGTCCTCATCGCTCACCTTGTGGCTCGGCTTGCCTTCGACGTAGAGCAGATTCGGTTCGCCGCCGGCCAGGCCGATATCCGCTTCGCGCGCTTCTCCGGGGCCGTTCACCACGCAGCCAATGACCGCCACGTCGAGATGCTCCATCACGTCCTCCAGGCGCTGCTCCAGCGCATTCACCGTCTTGATCACGTCGAAATTCTGGCGCGAGCAGGAAGGACAGGCGATGATGTTGACGCCCTTGTTGCGCAAATGCAGGCTTTTCAGGATATCGAAACCAACTTTCACCTCTTCCACCGGATCGGCGGCCAGGGAAACGCGGATGGTGTCGCCGATGCCGGAAGCCAGGATCATGCCCAGGCCGATGGCCGATTTCACGCTGCCGGAACGCAAGCCGCCAGCCTCGGTGATACCCAGATGGAGCGGCTGTTCGATCTGACTGGCGAGCAGCTTGTAAGCCTCCACCGTCATGAAGATTTCCGAAGCCTTGAGGCTGACCTTGAAATCCGGGAAATTCAGGCGATAAAGGATTTCGACGTGACGCAGCGCCGATTCCACCAGCGCTTCCGGCGTGGGTTCGCCGTATTTCTTCTGCAGGTCCTTTTCCAGCGAACCGGCGTTCACGCCGATACGGATCGGGATACCATGGTCCTTGGCCGACTGCACCACGGCCCTGACGCGATCCTCGCGACCGATGTTGCCGGGGTTGATGCGCAGGCAGTCGGCACCCAGTTCCGCCACGCGCAACGCGATCTTGTAGTCGAAATGGATGTCGGTAATGAGCGGCACCGGGGAGCGCTTCCTGATCAGGCCAAATGCTTCCGCCGCTTCCATGCTGGGGATGGACACGCGCACGATATCGGCGCCGGCCCTGGCAGCGCGCTCGATCTGTGCCACGGTGGCATCCACATCGGTGGTCTCGGTATTGGTCATGGTTTGCACCGAAATCGGTGCATCGCCGCCGACCGCCACATTGCCGACCATGATCTGCCGGCTCTTGCGACGGGGAATTTCCACTTTGAACATATAAGCCTCTATTCCAGGGTCAGCCGCGCCACATCCGCCTTGGTATGGGCGGCGAGGTCGACAGCCTGGCCCTTGTAGGTCAGTTTGACATTGGGCACGCTACCGATCACCAGCGACAATGGCGGCTCGCCTTCCACCGTTTGCTGCGTCCCTGCCAGGTTGTTTTGGGAATAGAGTTTCTTGCCGTTCTTGTCGCGCACCTCCACCCAGGCCGTACCGGAGAAGCTCAACAGTACACGGGCCTGCGCCGCCAGCGGCGCAACATTTTCCACGGGCTGCGGCGCGGGCTGCACGATTTCTCCGGGTGGGGCAGCGGCCTCGGAAGTGATTGCAACGGCTGGGTCCGGCATTTCCGCGGATAAAGCGGGAAGCGTTGACGCAGCCGGCTTGACAGTCACAACAGGCTTGGCCGATTGCGGCCCCAGCCACACCAGAATCCCCCAGGAAACCAGCGCCACCACCACAAAGCCGGTTGCCAGCCATTTCAGCCAGGGCTTGCGGTGATGCTCGGAGAAACTGATGTGCTGCGAGGGCACCTGAATGTAGTGCGTTTCCGCTTGCGGGACGGGAAAATACTCCGCCACCAGACGATCGGGATCCAGGCTTACCAGACGCGCGTAATTGCGCACGAAACCGCGCACGAAAGTCCGGCCGGGCAATTTGTCGTAAGCGTTGGCTTCGAGCGCTTCGACCTGTTTTATGCCGAGCCGAAGGGCGCGTGCCACGTCCGCCACACTCAAATCCTGGGCTTCGCGTGCGCGTGCCAGCTTCGTGCCCGCGCTTTCCTGCTCCATGGCGGGTACTTGTTCTTCGGAAACTGATTCGGTCACTTCCGCCCCTCACCCGTTGCGGCTTCATCAAACTGGCCATTGCGATATGCCTGTGCCTCGCGCGAATCGGGGAAATGCGTTCTGAGTTTCGCGCCATAGCTCTCTTCCGCATCACGCTTGCCGAGGCGATGCGCGATGCGCGCTCCCAGCCACAGGCTCTCCCGCGTCTGCCCTCCCGCCTTCATGAAGGCATCGAGATGGCGTTGCGCTTCATCATAATTGGCGTGCCTGAAATTGAGTTCGGCCATGCGCCACAGCGCTTGCCCCGGGGCAGGCTGGAATTTGAGAGCGCGCAGGAAAAAATCTTCGGCGCCTTTTTCGTCACCTTTTTTCAACGAGCACTCGCCGGCGTTGAGGTAGGCTTTTTCCGGCGTGGCATAGAGCGGATTTTTCAACGCGCTCATGAAATGGCCGATGGCATCATCCTCACGGTTGCGCTGGCACAGAAACCAGCCGTAATTATTATGGGCCTCTGAATTACTCGGATCGAGACTCAGCGAACGTTTGAAATATTCTTCCGCCTTGTCGAACTCTCTCAGTTCCATGTGCAGCAAACCGAGCATGTTGTAAGCCGGCGCATATTTGGAATCCGATTTGATGGCAATGGTCAATTCTTCCAGCGCGACACCGAGCTTGCCCATGCCGAAATAACCGGCGCCGAGTTCGGTATGAATCTGTGCGCGCTTTGTATCGTCCGACAGCTGTTCCGCCCACACCGGTCTGGCCACGCTCAATAGCACCACCAACATCACCAGCAGTTGTTTCATACGGCAGCCTCCACAATGTTGTACTGCGTCCGTTTGGTTTTGTCCTGCACCTGCCCCGCAAGCTGGCCGCAGGCGGCGTCGATGTCGCCGCCCCGTGTTTTGCGTGTGGTAGCGATCAATCCCGCCTGCATCAGTTCATCACGGAAACGTCGTACCGCCTCGGGTCGGGAACGGTTGTAACCCGACAAGGGGAAAGGGTTGAAGGGAATCAGGTTGAACTTGCACGGCACGTCCTTCACCAGCGCGATCAATTCCCGAGCATGAGCCACGCTGTCGTTGACACCATCCAGCATGACATATTCAAAAGTGATGAAATCCCGTGGCGCCTTCTCGATATAACGACGGCAGGCCGCCATCAGTTCGGCGAGGGGGTATTTCTTGTTGATCGGCACCAGCACATCGCGCAGCGCATCGTTGGGCGCGTGCAGCGATACCGCCAGCGCCACCGGGCAGGTATCGCGCAAACGGTCCATGGCCGGCACCAGGCCGGAAGTGCTCACCGTCACGCGACGGCGCGAGAGACCGTAAGCATGGTCGTCCAGCATCAAGTTCAGGGCCGTCACCACGTTGTCGAAATTAGCCAAGGGCTCGCCCATACCCATCAGCACTACATTTGAAATAATTCTTTCGCCCTTGGGATCACGCCCGAGAGCCTTGTTGGCCCACCATAACTGGCCAATGATTTCCGCCACCGTCAGATTGCGGTTGAAACCCTGCTTTCCCGTGGAACAGAAACTGCAGTCCAGCGCGCAGCCCACCTGGCTCGACACGCACAGCGTGCCGCGCTCGTCCTCGGGAATGAACACCGTCTCGATGCCGTTGCCGGCACCCACGTCCAGCAGCCATTTGCGCGTGCCGTCGTCGGACAGTTGTTCTTTAAGCAGCTTGGGCGGTTCGACCACCGCCAAAGCGCTCAACTTCTCCCGCAACGACTTGGCGAGATCGCTCATGCGAGCAAAATCGCTCTCGCCGAAGTGGTGCATCCAGCGCAACACCTGCTTGGCGCGAAACGGCTTTTCGCCGATTTCCGCAAAGAAAGCGGTGAGCTGGGGCAGGTCGAAGTCGAGCAGATTGACCGGCATTAGCGGTTGTAGACTTCCATGCCGGGGAAGAAATAGCCGATTTCCATTTTGGCGGTTTCTGGACCGTCGGAGCCATGCACCGCGTTGGCGTCAATGCTCTCGGCGAAATCGGCGCGAATAGTGCCCTTTTCGGCTTTCTTCGGATCGGTTGCGCCCATCAGTTCGCGGTTCTTGGCAATCGCGTTCTCACCTTCCAGCGCCTGAATCATCACCGGGCCGGAGATCATGAAGTCCACCAGATCCTTGAAGAAGGGACGCTCGCGGTGGACGGCGTAGAAACCCTCGGCTTCGGCGCGGGACAGCCACTTCAATTTGGCGGCCGCGATCTTGAGGCCGTTGCTCTCGAAACGGGAGTAGATTTTACCGATCAGATTTTTTGCCACGGCGTCGGGTTTGATGATGGACAGAGTGCGTTCAACAGCCATTTAGTATCTCCAGATGTAACAGGTTTAGGTTCTTCAAGAACCGGCTAAAATATCACGGAAAGCTTATTAAATAAACCTCGCGGCGCCAAAAACGAAGTGATAACATGCCCGACATCTTTTGTGACCATTCCGTAATCAGGGAGTTCCGATGCCGGAGCAGCCAGTCAATGACGAACAGGCCGAAATCAAGAAGCGCGCCATGCGGCGTCTGGCGGTTGCCGCCTCGCTGATCGCCGCCGCGGTGGTCGCACTTACGGTATTGAATTACAACAAGCCCGAACTTGCGCAACCGGTGACCACCTCCACGGCTCCGGTCATGGAACAATCGGCGCCGGTCCAGCCGGAGCCCGCAGCGGAAAAACCGCTGGAAGAAGAACAGCCAGCCGAACCCTTAACCGGGCAGACACCGCCCGTTCCTGACACGGAAGCAACGCCCGCCGCGCCCCCTGCTCCTCCGCCACCTCGGGTGATCAACAAGCCTGCTACGCTTGCCCCCGTAACCGCAAAACCACGCCTCGAAGCCCCCGCGCCAATACCCACAGTCAAACCGGCAAGCATTGAAGCGCCAGATCAGGCAAAGCCGCCAGTCACACCCAGCGCCAAAAGCGTCGCGCCCCAGAAGGTGGCTCCGGCAGCCGAGCCCGCCCCGCCCAAGGGTTATGTGGTACAGCTCGGCCTGTTTTCCAATCCGGACAACGCGCTGCAATTGCAGAAACGCCTGGCCGAACACGGCATCAAATCCCATACCGAAACCCGGCTGCAGGTCGGACCTTTCCAGACCAAGGCGGAAGCGGACCAGGCCCAGGCCAAGATTCGCAGCCTGGGCATCAATGCCGTGCTGGCCCCGGTGCGCTGAAGCGCGCCTCATCAACCTGAAATAACCGATGCAAACCGAAGCCGGCATTAAAAAAACTCGCCTCCCCGCACTGGCGCTGGGTGCGCTGGGCATCGTCTATGGCGATATCGGCACCAGCCCGCTGTACACCCTGAAGGAAGTTTTCGCCCCCAGCGCCCACCAGTTGCCGGCGTCCCCGGACAACATTCTCGGCATTCTGTCCCTGGTGCTGTGGTCGCTGATCATTGTGGTTTCCATCAAATACGTCGTCTTCATCATGCGCGCCGATAACCGCGGCGAAGGCGGCATCATGGCGCTGATCGCCCTGGCGCTGCGCGAGGCGGGGGACAATCCGAAGCGTCAGCGCATGATCATGCTGATTGGCATTCTCGGTGCCTGCATGTTTTACGGCGACGGCATGGTGACGCCTGCAATTTCGGTGTTATCCGCCGTGGAAGGACTGGAGCTGGCGGCGCCTGCGCTGCACGCCTATATCGTCCCGATTTCCCTGGCGGTGCTGTTTATCCTGTTTTTCGTGCAGCGTCACGGCACGGCACGGGTCGGCGCCCTGTTTGGCCCGGTGATGGTGGTGTGGTTTTTCGTCCTGGCCATACTTGGCATCATCAGCATCGCCGAAACCCCGGAAATTTTGTGGGCCGCCAACCCGGGCTATGCCATCCATATCTTCGCCAGCCACCCATGGCTTGCCTTCATCGCCCTGGGCGCCGTGGTGCTGGCGGTGACGGGCGGCGAGGCGCTGTACGCCGACATGGGCCATTTCGGCCGCAGACCGATTCAGCTTGCGTGGTTCGGCTTTGTCCTGCCAGGACTGCTGCTCAACTACTTCGGCCAGGGCGCACTGCTGCTGCGCGAACCCGAGGCGATTCAAAATCCCTTCTACCACCTGGTACCGGAATGGGGCCTGTACCCCATGATCGCGCTGGCCACGCTGGCCACGGTGATCGCTTCCCAGGCCGTTATTTCCGGCGCGTTCTCGGTCACGCGCCAGGCGATGCAACTGGGCTACGTGCCGCGCATGCAGGTGCTGCACACCTCCGAGCAGGAAAAGGGCCAAATCTATCTGCCCGCCATCAACTGGGCGCTGCTCGCGGCGGTGGTGGTGCTGGTGCTGGGTTTCCGTTCCTCCGGCAACATGGCCGCAGCATATGGCATTGCCGTCACCGGCGACATGGTGATCACCTCCATCCTCGCCACCTTCGTTTTCAGCCGCGCCCTGGGTTGGGGCTGGACCAAGGCGATCGCGCTGTTCAGCCTATTCCTGGTGGTGGATCTCGCCTTCTTTGGCGCCAACATCCTCAAAATTGCAGACGGTGGCTGGTTCCCCCTGCTCGCCGGTTTTGTCATCTTTATCCTGATGACCACCTGGAAGAGCGGCCGGCAACTACTCCACAAGCGCATGGAAGGCGATGCGCTCGCCCTCGAGCCATTCATGGAAAGCCTCGCCTACGGCGACATGGCACGCGTGCCGGGAACAGCGGTATTCATGACCCAGAACCCCAATGGCGTACCCCAGGCGCTGCTACACAATCTCAAACACAACAAGGTATTGCACCAACGCGTCATTCTGGCCACCGTATTCACCCAGGACATCCCCTACGTGGCGGATGCCGACCGGGGCCGCCTGGAGACGCTACCCAACAATTTTCACCACATCACCTTGTTCTACGGCTTCATGGACGAACCCGATTTGCCGCGCGATCTGACCCTGTGCTGCGCGCCACACGGCATTGAACTGGAGATGATGGACACCTCGTTCTTCATCGGCCGCGAAACCCTGATTCCCCGTGTCGGCTCGGAAATGGCCCTGTGGCGCGAAAAACTTTTCATCAGCATGTTCCGCAACGCCGGCAGCGCCACGCACTTCTTCAAGCT
>JAUYFW010000110.1 GCA_030690835.1 Sulfurimicrobium sp.
CGTATCTCCGCGTCCAAACTCGCCGTGATCATCCTGCGCGATCCCCTGATGACGCTGAAACTGCTGCGTCTTGCCAATAGCTCCCGGCGCGGCAGGCTGAGCAACGAGATTACCAGCGTCGAACACGCCATCATGATGCTCGGGGTCGTGCCGCTGTTCAAACATTTTTCCTCCCTGGTGGTGCTCGAGGATATGCTGGCGCAGCAGGAGCAAGCCCTTCATAGCGTGCTTCAGGTTTTCAGCCGCGCCCTGCACGCCGCCTATCAGGCGCGGCAATGGGCGCTTCAGCACCAGGATATCCGGGTGGAAGAGGTTTATATCTCGGCCCTGCTGCATGATATGACCAATATGATGCTGTGGATTTACGCGCCGCAGCGGGCGCAGGAAATTCGCGCCACGGTGCGGCGCGAACGCCTGTACTACGGTCTGGCCCACGAAAAGGTGATGGGATTTTCTGTCGCGGATTTCCGCACCGCTCTGGCCTCGGCCTGGCGTTTTCCCGACATGCTGGCGGAACTGGTGGACTGCCGTAATGCCGGTCAGCCGCGCGCGCAAGGCGTGCTGCTGGCTGTTTCCCTTGCTCACCTGGCGGAAAGAGGCTGGTATGGCACGCAAATCGAGGCCATTCAGGAATCGATGGCGGATACCCTGAACCTGCCTTTGGACGAGACTATCCTGCGGGTGCACCAGACCGCGGTGGCTGCGGCGCGGCACTGGGAATGGTACGGCGTGACGCCGGCTGCGGCCTGGTTGCCCATGCTGCCCGGAGTCTGGGAGCAGGAGCAGGCAATCCCCGTTGCTGAAAACAGTGGGGAGGAAGCGGAGAGCGAGGCGTCGGTTTGCCTGATGCCGGATCACGCCGGATTGCGCTCGGTAATGGATGAAATTAACGCCCACCTCGACGCTTCGCTCAATCTCAACGACATGATGAGCCTGATATTGCGCGGCATGCATGAGGGGATCGGCCTCAACCGCATCGTATTCATGCTCCTCACGCGTGATCATGCTCACCTCAAAACCAAGTATGTCCATGGCGCTCCACCGGGATCACCGTTGCAGCAACTGGAAGTGAGCCTGCGCATTCCCAACCTGTTTTCCCGTTTGCTGGAGAAAATGCAGGGAGTATGGTTCAGCGCCGCCAATGCCAAGACCCTGGCGCCGCTGATTCCGCCGGAAGTGCGTCAGGTGATAGGTGAAGGGGAATTTTTTGCCATGTCGCTATTCGTACACGGCAAGCCGGTGGGCTTGTTCTATGCCGACCGCAATCACGGCGAATGTTCCCTCGACGAGCATAGCTACCTGGAATTCAAGAAGTTGTGCGTGCGTGCCGCGGACGGTTTGGCGCATCTGGCGCGGAAATGATTAATCCAGTAGAGCCGAAACAGCGCTGTAGGAGCGCCGCCCCCGGCGCGATTTGCGGCCGCATTCGCGCCGGGGGCGGCGCTCCTACATTCACGAGCATTCCAATGGGCTTCTGGAATTAAAGCTCCGCCAGCAAGCTTTCCAATCCCGCGCGTTCCTGCTCCGGCGTGAACAGCGGGCGGCGCGCCGCGCATTGGGCCTGGAGTTGCGCGTAGAAAACCGGCTCTGACTCGGCGCGCCACAACAACCTTGCCAGCGCCTGCTCGTCCCCGCACGGGTAATAACCGGGGTAATCGGCGCCCAGCATGCCGATATTGCCGGCAATGTCCGATGCAATCACCGGCACGCCGGCAGCCAGCGCTTCGCAAATCACATTGGCGCCACCTTCCATGCGTGAACTGATAACCATGACGTGGCTGCACGCCAGTTTCCTCATCGCCTGCCCGTGCGGCCTGTTGCCCAGCCAGTGGTAACGCTGGTCTTCCTGCATCAGGGCATGGGCTTCCTCGGCCATGCTCGGGCTCAGCGCGCCACCCAGGTGAATGACCCAGATTCTTGACCCGGACGGCAGGTAACGCAGGGCATAGGTGCAGCGGAAGGGGTCCTTTTCTTCGCGCAGGTGGCCAATCACGCAGGCTTGAAAGCGCGTCTTGAGCTTGGGCTGCGGCCGTGCCGGGGGTGCGGATTGATAAATAACACGGGTTTTTGCTCTCAGCTCCGGCTCGAGTTCCAGTAGTCCCCTCTCTTGCAACACAATCATGCGCGTGGCCAGTTGCATGGATTGCTGGGCAGCAGCGTCATGGCGGATGTCGCGGTAAAGATCGGTGCCGGTCAATGCCAGGATGATGGGGCGGCAGAGAAACGTTTCCGCAAAGCGTCGCATCGATTCGTGACTGCGCCGGGCGTGCAGGGCCAACATCAGATCGGCTGGTGCGCCATCCCACTCCACCTGGATATCGACGCGGTGGCCAAGTTGGCGCAGGAAACCCGCCCAGCGACAGGCGGTATTGCGGTTGCCGGTGCGGGAGCCGACGGCGCTGGGGGTGATAAGGATAATTTTCATCTCGGGTGATTCAGGCTAGACTTGCGCAATTCATGACTACAGTAAACCCCATGTACGTAAGGGAATTCCCATAATGAGCCACCGCCAACTCTGGTATGTGCGGCGCGGCGACAAGGTGAGCGGGCCGTTTCCCACTCAGGTTGTGGCCAATGATACCTTGCTGGGCCGATTTCTGCCGGGCGATGAGGTGAGCCTGGACCAGTTTGAATGGAAGCCGCTGGTGACTGTAACGGAACTGTTGCCGCAGGAATTGCTGGAGTTGCACGACGAAACCGATCCCGAGCATCGCCAATGGCTGGAAGAACGCCTCAAGGCGGCGCACCGCTGGGCGGACCAGCGCACGCATGAGGAGCGGCGGCATGCGGGAGAGGTCGCTGGTTTGCGGGGCGATGCGCGGCGTCAAACCGATATGGATAGTGAAATTCTGGCCTTGCCGCACCATCATGCGGCGTTGCCGCAGGAATCGGGCCTGCGACGTTATCTGGGCGTGGCAGTAGGCATCGGGGCATTATTGCTGCTCGTGGCGTTGGGATTGTTTTATTACCAGCCGGTCAACCCGGTCAAGGTCGGTGTCGTGCCCGTCCAGCCGCAGTGCGGCAGGGCTGCCGCGCCTGGCGTCAATTGGAGTGGATGCGACAAACAGGGGGTGCTGTTGCGCGGCGTGGATTTGACCCGAGGCAATCTGGATTATGCAAATTTTTCCCAGGCCGATTTGTCTGGCTCCCGGTTTGAACGCGCTTCACTGGTGGGAGCAAATCTTAATGCCGCTGATCTGAATCACGCCGACCTGAGCAATGCAGACCTGAGTAATGCCGACTTGAGTGCGGCCAACCTGGTATCGGCAAATCTGACTGGGGCTGTGCTGGCTCATGCTATCTGGACCGATGGCCGGGTGTGTGCCGTGGGTTCCCTGGGGCAGTGTCGGTGAAGCTCATCAGTTCGCGTGACAACAGCCTGTTCAAATCGCTCAAGAAGCTGGCCCATTCTGCCCGCGAGCGCAGAAAAGTGGGCAAGGCCCTGCTCGATGGCGACCACCTGATTGTTGCCCATATCGAGCGCATCGGGGCGCCGGAGCTGCTGGCCATTGCGCATTCCGCTCAAGACAAGCCGGAAGTCCGGGTGCTGCTGGCGCGTTTGCCGGATGTGGCCCTGATCGCTCTGAGCGATGCCTTGTTCCAGGAACTGGCGCCAGTGGATACGCCAAGCGGCGTATTGGCGCGGGTCGCGGTGCCCGAACTGCCGCTGCCGCAGGCGCTGCAATGCGTCGTGCTGCTCGAGGCGCTGCAGGACCCGGGCAATCTGGGGGCTATCCTGCGTTCCGCGGCCGCTGCGGGCGTGGAGGCGGCTTATCTGTCGCCCGGCTGCGCCGATGCCTGGTCGCCCAAGGTGCTGCGCGGCGGAATGGGCGCGCATTTTGCCTTGGCGATCAGGGAGGGCGTTGACCTGGTCGGGGTGGCGCAAACTTTTGCCGGTGAGGTAGTGGTCACCAGTTTGCAAGGCGAAGCGAGCCTGTTCGACCTGAATCTTTCCGGCGCGGTCGCATTCGTGATCGGCAACGAGGGGGCGGGCGTGTCGCAAACCCTGCAGCAGGCAGCGACCAGGCGTGCGCGCATCCCCATGCCGGGGGCGGTGGAATCGCTCAACGCCGCCGCCGCCGCCGCTGTCTGCTTTTTCGAACGGGTGCGGCAGTTGCAATAATCCCTTAATTCGCTTGTGAATTTCACTGGTTAACGGGTAAAATGCACGATTTCAGTTTTTGGAGAGAAGTAATGGCTGTAACCACCCCGCAGAAAGCACAAATCGTGCAGGATTATCAAACCGCAGCCGCCGACACCGGATCCCCGGAAGTGCAAGTTGCCCTGATGACCGCGCGCATCAACGACCTGACCGGTCATTTCAAGGAACACGCCAAAGACCACCACTCGCGTCGTGGCCTCCTCAAGCTGGTAAGCAAGCGCCGCAAGCTGCTGGATTACCTCAAGGGCAAGAGCGGCGACCGCTATCGTGCCCTGATCGAACGCCTGGGCCTGCGCAAGTAATTTCAGTCCGCATCAGGCAATTTATCGGCAGCAAGCGCGAGTAACAAGAAAAAGGATCTGGCATTGAAGCACATCAAAAAAAGCTTTTCATACGGGCGTCATGAAGTAACGCTGGAAACCGGCGAAATCGCCCGTCAGGCGCATGGCGCCGTGATGGTCGACATGGATGGCACGACCGTGCTGGTCACCGTGGTGGGCAACAAGGACGTCAAGCCCGGGCAGGACTTCTTCCCGATGACGGTGGATTATCAGGAACGCACCTACGCCGCGGGC
>JAUYFW010000122.1 GCA_030690835.1 Sulfurimicrobium sp.
TCGGGGCAGGCAATCTTCAGGCCTTGCCGCTTTTCGATGGTTTCGATGAACAGCGAGGCCTCCAGCAGGGATTCGTGCGTGCCGGTATCGAGCCAGGCCATGCCGCGCCCCATGACCACCACGTCAAGCTTGCCCTGTGCGAGATAGACCTTGTTGACGTCGGTGATTTCCAGCTCGCCGCGCGCCGAGGGCTTCATGTTGCGCGCGATTTCGACCACCTGGTTGTCGTAAAAATAGATGCCGGTAATGGCGTAGCGGGATTTCGGCTGCTGCGGCTTTTCCTCGATGCTGACAGCATTGCGCCGCGCATCGAACTCCACCACGCCATAACGCTCGGGGTCTTTTACCGGATAGGCGAATACGCTCGCACCTTGCGTTTTTTTCGCAGCCGCCTGCAGATCTCCCGACAGTTCGTGGCCGTAAAAAATGTTGTCGCCCAGCACCAGCGCGCAAGGGTCGTCTCCGATAAAGTCCGCGCCGATAATAAAGGCTTGGGCGATACCCTCCGGTTCGGGCTGAACGGCGTAGGAAATATTCAGGCCCCAACGCGCGCCGTCGCCCAGCAACTGCTCGAAGCGCGGCGTATCCTGCGGGGTGGAGATGACCAGAATGTCGCGTATCCCCGCCAGCATCAGCGTGGACAGGGGGTAGTAGATCATCGGTTTGTCGTACACCGGCAGCAGTTGCTTGGAAACCGCGAGAGTAACCGGGTGCAGGCGAGTGCCGGAACCGCCTGCGAGGATGATGCCCTTGGTCATGAAGCTTCTCCATATTGCCTGTCAATCCAGGTGCGATATTCGCCGCTGGTCACGTTCTCAATCCACCCGCCATGTTCCAGATACCAGCGCACCGTCTTGCGCATGCCGGTGTCAAAAGTCTCCGCCGGCTTCCAACCCAGTTCATGTTCGATCTTGCGCGCATCGATCGCATAACGGCGGTCATGTCCGGGGCGGTCCTTGACGTAGGTAATGAGAGAGGCATAGGGCTGGCCGTTGGCCGCGGGTTGCAACTCGTCAAGAATGGCACACACGGTATGCACTACGTCGAGGTTGGTTTTCTCGTTCCAGCCGCCGACATTGTACGTTTCGCCCAAGCGGCCCTTTTTCAGCACTTCCCGAATCGCCGTGCAATGATCGCCAACATAAAGCCAGTCGCGGATATTCTGCCCGTCGCCATAGATCGGCAAGGGCTTGCCGTTCAAGGCATTGAGGATGATCAGCGGGATGAGTTTCTCGGGGAACTGGTAGGCGCCGTAGTTGTTGGAGCAATTGGTGGTCAACACCGGCAAGCCGTAGGTGTGGTGATAAGCCCGCACCAGATGGTCGGAAGCCGCCTTGGATGCGGAATAAGGGCTGTTGGGCGCATATGGCGTGGTTTCGCTGAAGGGCGCATCGTCCGGACCCAGCGAGCCGTACACTTCGTCGGTGGAGACGTGCAGGAAGCGGAACCCGGCTTTTTCCGCTTCTGGCAGCGTTTGCCAATAAGCCCGCGTCTCTTCGAGCAGTCGGAAAGTGCCGTTGATGTTGGTTTCGATGAAATCAGCCGGGCCGTGAATGGAACGGTCCACATGGCTCTCGGCAGCAAAATGCACGATCGCGCGGGGCTTGTGCTCGCGCAACAGACGGCCGACCAGTTCGCCGTCGCAGATGTCGCCCTGCACGAAAACATGGCGCGGGTTCCCCTGCAAGGTGGCCAGGTTTTCCAGATTGCCGGCGTAGGTCAGCTTGTCGAGATTGATGACCGGTGTTTGCTCGCGGGCGATCCAGTCGAGAATGAAATTTGAACCGATGAAGCCGGCGCCGCCAGTGACCAGAATCATTATTTTCCCAATTGAAAAAATTACAGTTGGCTATTTTAGCAGCCTTCTACGCACCAGAACCAACGCCAGATAAAACCCGACACTGCCATACCCGAGCAACATGGTCACATGCACCCCGATGCGCTGCGGCCACTCCCCTTGCACCAGCGGCCGCCCCAGTTCGATGGCATGAGTCAGCGGCAGCCATTGTGCGGCGGTTTGCAAAAAGGCCGGCAACTGCTCGACCGGGTAAAACACGCCGCACAGCAGCACCATGGGGGTAATGACCAAGGTGAAGTAGTACATGAAAAAGTCGTAGTTGGGTGAAAGCGCGTTCATCACCAGCGCCATGCCGGTGAAGCAGAAGCCGATCAGCACCAGCAGCGGCAGCGTCCACAGCAGCAGCCAGGAGTGCGACAGCCCGAGCGCCAGGATGATGACCAGGATCGCCACGCCGGAGAGCACGCTCTTGCTTGTCGCCCAGGCCAGTTCGGCGAGCATCACGTCGTCCAGCTCCAGGGGCGCGTTGAGCATGGCGTCCCAGGTTTTTTGCACGTGCATGCGCGAGAAGGCGGAGTACAGGCTCTCGAAGGTGGCGCTGTTCATGGTGCTGTAGCACAAGGTACCGGCCGCGAGGAAGGTCATGTAGGGAACGCCCGCCACTTGCGGCAGCAGGCTGCCCAGACCATAGCCAAGCCCCAGCATGTAAAACGCCGGGTCGGCCAGGTTGCCCAGGATCGAGGGAATGGCGAGCTTGCGCCACACCAGGAAATTGCGCCGCCAGATGGGGATGAAGCGCCAGCTTAATTTTGGCGGGCTGAAATCCGGGTGTCGTGTCAAATCAAGCCGCTCCAGACTGGTCCGGCATCGGCCAGCCAAACAGTTCGCCCAGTGTTTTTTCGAGCCCGGGCGTAACGGCCAGGTTGAACGTGTCTTCCGCGCTGAGAATTTGCGGTACGCCGTAGCTTCCGGCTTGCAGCGTGTAAAGCTCGGCATAGTAGCTCACCGGATCGATGATCAGATACTGGGGCACACCGGAGCGCTCGTAGAGGGCTTTCTTTTCCCGCTTGTCCTTGGCGGCCGTCGACGGGGAAAGCACCTCCACCACCAGATCGGGCGCGCCCTGCACATTCTTGCGGTTAGCCAGCTTGGCCGGGTCGCACACCACGATGAGGTCGGGCTGCACCACGGTATCGAAGGCAAGAACAACATCAACCGGGGCAAACAGAGCCACGCAAGGCGGTTTTCCGCCCCCACCGGATTTTTCCTGCTCACGGAGAAACAGCGCAATTTCCACATGCAGATTGGAAAGAAGTTCCTGATGTTCCACCGTGGGCGCCGGCGACATGTCCCAGATCTCGCCGCCGATCAGTTCGCAACGAATTTCGTCCGGCCACTGCATGTAGTCTTCAACCGTGTAATGCGGTTGTGGTTGCGGTAATCCCATGATGCGTCTCCTTATTTAGCTGTCAGCCATCAGCGGTCAGCTATCAGTAAAAGCGGAACCGCTGAAAGCTGATGGCTGACAGCTGACAGCTGAAAGCTAATTCAATCCCGCAGATCCCTGCCGGTGAGTTTCAAAAACACATCCTCCAGATTCGCCGGGCGATGCAGGTAGCGCAACGCCGACTGTGCCTGCAACGCGGTGAGCAGGGCGTGCGGATCGGCGCAATAGCAGAAGAGGGTTTCGCCCACCAATTCCTGACGCTCGCACAGCGCCTTGTAAACCGCCGTCCTGCTGCGTGTATCCGGGTCACCGTAGATTTCCACCACGTGCGGCTCGATGTGCGCCGCGATCAGGTCGCGCGGCGCGCCGGTGGTAATCGCCGCCCCCCGATCCATGATCAGCAGGCGGTCGCACAATCGTTCCGCCTCCTCCATGAAATGGGTGGTGAGCAGGATGGTCTTGCCCTCTCCCAGCAGGCGCCGCAGCCGCTGCCACATCATGTGGCGCGCCTGGGGGTCGAGGCCGGTGGTCGGCTCGTCGAGAAAGATCACGTCGGGGTCGTTGACCAGGGCGCGCGCCAGGGTCAGGCGCCGCTTCATGCCGCCTGACAGGGTCTCGATCTTGGCGTCCGCCCGGCCGGTGAGGTCGGCGAACTCCAACAACTCGGGGATGCGGGCCGCGACCGCGGCATCGCTCAAGCCGAAATAGCGGCCATACACCAGCAGGTTTTCCGCCACGCTGAAGTCCGGGTCGAGGTTGTCCAGTTGCGGCACCACGCCCACCTTGACCCGGGCCTGGCGCGCCTGGTCCGGCACCGGCAGACCGAGCAGGGAGATGGTGCCGCCATCGGGCCGGGTCAGGCCGAGCAACAGCCGCAAGGTGGTGGTTTTGCCCGCGCCGTTGGGCCCCAGCAGGCCGAAGCACTCGCCCGGAGCCAGTGCCAGATCGAGGCCCGCGACCACTTCGTTCGCGCCATAGCGCTTGCGCAGAGCAGTAGCAAAAAGTACCGGTGACAAATTTTCACCTGTTCTCAAAATCATCGACTGAATGCTTGGCAAAAAGTGGGCGTCCATTTACAACTCAAGAGTTAACGTGAAACAGTTTTGTGAAGCGTGAAGTCACTCGCTACGCTTTGTTTGTGAAGCGTGAAATGTAAAAACATCCATGAGCCTGCTCTTGCATTTCACGCTTCACAGCAAGGGCGTAGCCCAAGCGGTTTCACATTTCACTTGTCGCCTAGAGGCGCCTACTTTTGGTTCATGATTCTGGGCGGCAATTCGCCATGCCCGTTAGACCTGCCGAATCGAACCTGGATACTGCGCCACCAAAGCATCCGCTGTCAGCAAGGTAATGCCCTCAACGGTTGCCTGCGCAACAAGTATGCGGTCGAATGGGTCTTTATGGATAGGTGGCAAACTGTCGATAAAAACGGCATGTTCACTGGTGATCGCCAATTCCTGATAACCGTTGTCCAGCAGCCCACGGCGTAGCACCCTTGCATCCACCTGAAAGTCGGAACGCCCAAGACCGCGTTTGATGGCAATTTCCCAAAGGCTGGCCGCACTGAAAAGCAGTTCGTTCAGCGGGTCTTCCAGTAGTGGACGCGCCGCTGCGGGCAACTGCTCAGGCGAACCGGCCGCCCATAGCAACAAGTGGGTATCCAGCAGCAGCTTCATTCCTCACTACCGAAAAGCAGCTCGATTTCCCCGCTGCCCATGCGGTCGAAATCATCAGGAACGCTGATTTGGCCCGCCATGAAGCCCAACCTGCGGACTTGTCCGACTGATGGAGCATCCAGCCGCGTCACCTTGACCAGCGGCTTTCCAGCCTTGGCAATGATGAAGGAATCACCCTTTACCGCCTGCTCTATCAACCGCGACAGTTGGGTTTTGGCTTCGTGGATATTGACCGTCTGCATGGCAAGCCCGATTGACTTAGTTCAATTGGTTTAGTTTATCACAAGAGGCGCAAATCAAAGTCGATTTTGCTATTCAGATCTTCAGGCGTTCCACGACCTGGTTGCCCACCAGATGGCTGTCGACGATCTCGTCGATGTCGGCCTGGTCCACGTAGGTGTACCACACCCCTTCTGGATACACCACCAGCACCGGCCCTTCGCCGCAACGGTCGAGGCAGCCGGCGCTGTTGATGCGCACCTTGCCCGGCCCGTTCATATCGAGTTTCTTGATCCGCCCCTTGGCGTAATCGCGCATCGCCTGGGCATCATGGTTGGCGCAACAGGGCTGGCCGTCGTCGCGCTGGTTGGTGCAGAAAAATACGTGTTTTTCGAAGTAACTCATGGATTTTCCAATTTCCTTTAAAACGGCATATTAACCACGGGGAACACGGGGCGCACGGGGAAAACCGGGGAGATAGAACGTGGCCTGACCGGTTAATTCAGCCAGGCCGCCAACACATAACCCCCCGTGTTCCCCGTGCGCTCCGTGGTTAATTGTTTTCAGCTCATTCAGGCGCCGGATATTTGGCGGCGTTGATCACCAGCTTGTCCCGCGCGGCATCGAGCAGGTCGATACCGAGCATATCGGCAAAACGGGTGAGATAGATCAGGATGTCGGCGCACTCCTGGCGCACCGCTTCCAGCTTCTCGGGCGGGAGATTCTGGCTCTGCTCCGGCGTGAGCCACTGGAACTGCTCCACCAGTTCCGCCGCCTCGACGATCAAGGCCATGGCGAGGTTTTTCGGTGTGTGAAACTGCTCCCAGTCGCGCGCCCTGGCAAATTGCCGCAGCTCGTCGCGCAGGGCTTCCAGTGAACGCTGTTGCATGGCCATTCGTCTCGGGGAAAATGTGTATCATAGCAGTCCTATGGCGAATTTTGACGTATTCAACGGCGATGCCGACGGTATCTGCGCGCTGCACCAGCTGCGGCTTGCCGAGCCACGCGACAGCGTGCTCATCACGGGCGTCAAACGCGATATCGCACTGCTGAAAAAAGTCCCGGCAAGCGCCGGCGACAAGATCACCGTCCTCGACATTTCCCTCGACAAGAACCGCGAAGCGCTGCAAACCGTGCTGGCGCGGGGCGGGGAGGTCACCTACGTGGACCACCACTTCGCCGGAGACATTCTCGAGCATCCCGCCTTGCGGGCGGTGATCGACACGGCGCCCGGCACTTGCACCAGCCTGCTGGTGGACGGCATGCTGGCGGGACGCTTCCGCGCCTGGGCCGTGGCGGCGGCATTCGGCGACAATCTGGCCGAAAGCGCCTTGCGCGCCGCCGTGCCGCTGGGCTTGTCGGAAATCCAGTTGACGGCGCTGCGCGAGCTGGGGGAATGCCTCAACTACAACGCCTATGGCGACAGCGTGGAGGATCTTTTCTTCCACCCCGCTGAACTGTACCGGCAACTGCACGGCTACCCCGACCCTTTCCGTTTCATTTCCGATGCGCCGGTGTTCGCCACGCTGAAACGGGGCTACACCGCGGATATGGCCATGGCGCATGCGCTCCAGCCGCAATGGACTTACCCCGGCAGCGCGGTCTACCTGCTCCCCGACCAGCCCTGGGCACGCCGCGTCAGCGGCGTGTTCGGCAACCACCTGGCGCAACGCGAAGCAACCCTCGCCCATGCGGTGCTGACGCATAAACCCGATGGCGGCTATGTCGTCAGCGTGCGCGCCCCGCGCAGCAACCCCAGCGGCGCGGACGAACTATGCCGCCAATTCGACAGTGGCGGCGGACGCAAGAGTGCCGCCGGTATCAACCATTTGCCTGAGAGTGAGTTGGAGCGGTTTTTGGCACTTTTTAATACCGCTTTTAACGGCGAGAATCCATCTTGAGCGAACTGATTTCCCCTTACGGCGGCGAACTGGTCAATACCATGGCCGAAGACACCTGCCGCGAGGCGCTGCTGCGGGAAGCCGCTTTGCTCCCCTCTCTTACTCTGAATCCGCGCCAGTTGTGCGATCTGGAGCTGCTGCTCAATGGCGCGCTGTCTCCGCTGCGGGGCTTTATGGGCCGCGCCGATTATATGGGCGTTGTGACAGACATGCGTTTGGCGGATGGCGCCTTCTGGCCCATGCCCATCGTTCTCGACGTGGCGGAAGAACTTGCTCCCGGCAGCCGTATCGTGCTGCGCGACACCAGCGGAAACGCCCTCGCCGTTCTCACCGTGAGCGAAAGCTGGCCAGCCGATAAATCGCAGGAAGCGCGCCAGGTTTACGGCAGCGACCAGGCCGACCACCCCGGCATGGTGTTTTTAAACAGCCTCGGCAGCCACTATGCGGGCGGCAGTGTGGAGGGGCTGAACCTGCCGTACCACACCGACTTCACGGCGCTGCGCCTGACTCCCGGCGCGCTGCGCGAGCGCTTCGCGCGCGCGGGACGCAGTCGCGTCGTGGCTTTCCAGCCGCATCACGTGATGCACCGCGCCCAGTTCGAATTCACCCGCCACACCGCTGCGGAGAATGACGCCGGCTTGCTGATCCAGGCCATCACGGACGATGCTGAAATCACCACTGGCACGCCGCAATATTTCACCCGCGTGCGCTGCTACCAGGCCCTCCTGCCTTATTACCCGGAAGGCCTTGCCGAGCTTTCCCTGCTGCCCCTCGCATCCCGCCCGGCGGGGATACGCGCGGTGCTTTGGCAGGCGATCGTGGCGCGCAATTACGGTTGCTCGCACTTCATCATCGGCGGCGATGCCGGCAGTGGCGAGATCCGGCGCGGCTGCGATGCTCTCGCGCCTCGGCAGATTCAGCCCCTGGCGGAGCACTTCACGGCCATCGGCGTGGAAGCGGCGACTTTCCCGCGCATGGTTTATGTCCCCGACCTGGCCCAGTACCTGCCGGAAGAATATCTCCCCGCCGATCAGGCTACCTTGGTGCTGTCCTCGCAGGATTTGCGCCAACGCCTTGACGATGGCCGCGAGGACATCCCGCCCTGGGCCTCTTTCCCGGAAGTGGTGGCGGAACTGCACAAGCTGCGTCCCCTACGCCAGCAGCGCGGCTTTACCGTGTTCTTTACCGGCCTCTCCGGCTCGGGCAAGACCACCCTGTCCCAGGCGCTCGACCTCAAACTGATGGAGCTGACCGGGCGTCCGGTCACGCTGCTGGACAGCGATGTGGTGCGCACCCTGTTATCCAGCGGCCCGAGCTTTTCCAAGGCGGACCGCGACCTCAATGTCCGCCGCATCGGCTTCATCGCCAGCGAGATCACGCGCCACGGCGGCATCGCCATTTGCGCGCCCATAGCACCCTACCGCGATACCCGCCAGGCGGTGCGGGACATGATTTCAGCTTGGGGCGGTTTTTTTGAAGTGCATGTTTCCACACCCTTGGAAATCTGCGAGGCGCGCGACCCCAAGGGCCTCTACGCCAAGGCCCGTGCCGGCATCGTCAAGGAATTCACCGGCGTCAGCGATCCTTATGAGAAGCCGCATGCGCCGGAAGTGAGCATCAACACCGGCAACACCCATATCGCGGAAGCGGTGGAGCAGGTCATCAGCGTTCTCAGAGCCGAAGGCTACCTTCGCGTGTGTTGTTCCGCTTCAGCGGAATACAACCACGGGGAAGACCCCTGCGGTCTTAGCGCAGCTTGATCTCGGTCCACATGCGCGACAGCATGCGGCGTTGGCGCGGGTCGAAATCTCTCAACATCTCCAGTTTTTTCGCATCCCCCGCTTGTCTCGCCGGATTGAGCAGCTTTGCTGCCAATCCCGGCGGGGACACTCCTTGCGGGTGGGGAAATAGAGCCGGATTGGCAGCGATCTCTGCCTTGATGTAGGGAATGGCGGCCGCGTTCGGGCTGCCGGCGCCGATCAGGTTGGCCAGTTCAGCGGCGTTTTCCCCCTCCAGCATGAAATTGATGAACTGGTGCGCCAGATCCGGGCGGCGGCAGCTCGACTGGAAAGTTTCTAGGCAACATTGTAAAAAAAAAATCCCGACACTCATGCTCATGAAAACGGGGTCAAACACGATGATTGTCCGTGTTATTTAAGGATAGCGAGAAACAACATGCGGTTTGGGGGCCAAGTCTTGCGTTAACACATTTTGACGACAAGATTTTATCGGCAAGTAGCATCTGATCAACCTATGCTGCGGCGTGATGTCCTGGCTCCACCGAGAGTTTCATTCCTACCGCTTTCAACACGGCAAGCAGGGTTTTCAAAGTCGGGTTCCCTTTTGCGGATAGCGCCCGGTAAAGCGATTCGCGGCTGATCCCTGCTTCAGCGGAAACCGCCCCAAGTCCACCATACGCTTCGGCAACGGTGCGCAGCGCAAGAAGGCCTGCTGCCCGGTTGTCGGGGTTGTCGAGCGACTCCATGGCGGCTTTGAGGTATTCAACCGCCAACTCACGGTCCGCGCGCAGTTCGGCCACTTCGCGATCATGGTGCGATACTGCGGCATTCAATTTCCTGTTCATTCCTGTCTCCGTTTCCAATCTTCCCAATACGCCTTGGCGGTCTTGATATCCGCGGGCTGCGATTTCTTGGCGCCTCCGCACAGCAGGATCACAACCGTCTGGCCATGGCGGCCAAAGTACACTCGATAGCCGGCGCCAAGGTGTTCTCGCAATTCATGCACACCTTCACCCACTGGATCACAGTCGCCGAAATTTCCCGCCTCCAGTCGTTTAATGCGAACTCGAATCTTGGCTTGGGCCTGTTTATCTTTTAGCGACAGGAGCCAATCGGTCAATGGCTCTTTGCCATCCTCGATCTGGTATCGGAAAACTTCTATCATGGCGAATAATGTAGCTTATATGCTACACAGCAGCAAGCCATTTAACTGAGTAAAAGGCCGGCTATCGAGGACAAGCAAGGCCCCCGCCTCCCCGCTCAGGCGGCTTTCCGCTTGATTGGCTTATTTCTCCACGTGATGCTGCGGATGCGCCGCATGGTGATGCAGCTCGGCATGCGGATGGGGCAGCGGCGTGGGTTTGCCGACGAAGTGCGGGAGCAGCGAGCCGACCACCATGCCGGCGGCGCTGGCCAGCAGGCCGACCAGTTGCGGCGGCCAGACTTCGGACGTACCCAGCAATTCCAGCAGTATCCAGGTGGAAAGCCCCGCCGCCATGGCGAACAGCGCGCCCTGGGTGTTGGCGCGCTTCCAGTAGAGCCCGGCGAAAAGGGGAATGAAGGCCGCCACCAGGGTGATCTTGTAGGCGTTTTCCACCATCTTGAAAATGCTGGCCTCGGAATGCAGGGCGAAGGCCAGCACGATGGCGGCGAAGGTCACGATCACGCCGCGCATCAGCCACAGGAAGGTGTGGTCGCGCATGTCGGGAAAGAAGCCCTTGACGATGTTTTCCGAGAACGCCACCGAGGGCGCCAGCAGCGTGGCCGAGGAGCAGCTCATGATGGCGGATAGCAGCGCGCCGAAAAACACCACCTGGGCGAAGATGGGGGTGTGTTGCAGGATCAGGGTGGGCAGCACCAGTTGGGAGTCGGTTTCGAGCAATTTCCCGAACATGGCGGGGTCGATCAGGGTGGCCGAGTAGGCGAGGAACATCGGAACGAAGGCGAAGGCGAAGTAGATCGAGCCGCCCAGCACCGAGCCGCGCACCGCGGTCTTTTCATCCTTGGCCGAGGTGATGCGCTGGAACACGTCCTGCTGCGGGATGGAGCCCAGCATCATGGTCACCCAGGCGCCGATGAAGGGAATCCACTCGCTCATCCTGGCCTCGGGGAAAAGATTCAGCTTGCCCGCCGCGTGGGCATGGCTGACCACGGCACCGACCCCGCCGGTCATGCCGCTGATGATGTAGGCGATATACAGCATGCCGCCCATGATCACGGTGATCTGCACGAAGTCCAGGATGGCCACCGCGAACATGCCGCCGAAGGTGGTGTAGGTGAGCACGATGGCCGCGCCCAGCACCATCCCCATATCCTGGCTGACGGCGCCGTCGGTGACGACGAAAAACACCAGGCCCAGCGCCTTGATCTGGGCCGCCACCCAGCCGATGTAGGAGACGACGATGCACAGCGTGGTGATCACCTCCACCGCGCGGTTGTAGCGCAGGCGGTAGTAGTCGCCGATGGTGAGCAGGTTCATGCGGTACAGCTTGTTGGCAAAGAACAGCCCGGCCAGGATCAGGCACAGGCTGGAGCCGAAGGGGTCGGCCACCACGCCGCGCAAGCCTTCCTTGGTGAAAGTGGCGGAAATGCCGAGCACGGTCTCGGCGCCAAACCAAGTGGCGAATACCGTCGCCATGACGATGGGCAGCGGCAGGCTGCGCCCCGCCACGGCGAAATCCCTGGAATTGTGGACGCGAGTGGCGGCATACAGGCCGATGCCGATGGAGACCAGCAGATAGAGAATGACGAAACCGAGCAGCATGGCGTCTGTCTATTTAACGTGAAACGGTTTTGTGAAGCGTGAATTCACTCGCTACGCTTTGTTTGTGAAGCGTGAAATGTAAAAACATCCACTGAGCCCGCTCTTGCATTTCACGCTTCACAGCAAGGACGTAGCCCAAGCGGTTTCACATTTCACTTGTTCATGATTCTGGGCGGCAATTTGCCATGACCGTTAGGTCCGGTTAATTCTATTCCAGCAACAGCATGGCCCACGGCAACGCCTGCGTCAGCAGAACCAGGACAAGCAGCACGGCCAGCAGCCAGAAACGGCGCTGCTCGCGGCGCTCGCGGGCTTCCATCTCCACGCGCAGGCGCAGGATTTCACTCTCGTGATCACGGCCCAGCGCGGCATGGGCGAGGC
>JAUYFW010000127.1 GCA_030690835.1 Sulfurimicrobium sp.
GCGTATCGTTCTGAGCTTCGCAAATATACGTTCCCATTCCTGGTCCGTTAATCTCGTCTTGTCCGGTTCCTTGCCTTGGTTCATTTGCCTAGACCAAAGCGGCAAATTTTACCAAACCGGCAATATGTCAACAGAGCCTAGCAGCCAGCGGGGCTAAAGGCAAGACTCAGCACGCGCTGAACTGTCAGACGCTTGTCTGTCCGTGCGGATGGATTATGCGGGTGGCGCAGGCCAGTGCTCCGTGGCTGATCGGTGTATTTCAAGCTGAACGGAACCCGGAAAACGCTGTAAATGCGTTTTTCCAGAATCTCCTATATGAATTTTCCTTGAATAAGAAATTTAGAGTGTGGTATTATCTCCTATATGAATTTTTGTTTAAGCATTCCACTCAATACTTCGGCCGAGCAGGCGGCGCGTTTGCAAGCATTGCAAAATGTGTTTGCCGAAGTGTGCAACGCGCTGGCGCCGGTGGTGCAACAGACGCGCTGCTGGAACCGCGTGGCGCTGCATCACTTGGCCTATCACGATTTGCGCGGCAGTTTTCCGCAAATGGGCTCGCAGATGGTGTGCAACGCCATCTATTCCGTGTCTCGTGCCTACCGTCTGGTGTTACAGCATCCGGGCAGTCCATGGAATGTCGCAAAACACCCCGAGATGGCGATTCCCCGGGTGAGTTTTTTACCCGACTCGCCCGTGTTTTTCGACCGCCATACGCTGAGCCTCAAGGATGGGCGGCTGTCGTTGTATACGCTGGATGGACGGATGCGTTTTCAGCTGGAGTTGAAGGCGGAAGACTTGGTGCGTTTTCGGCAGGATAAATTGCGCGAAATCGTGCTGGCCAAGACGCCACAAGGGTATCAACTGTCATTCTGGTTTTCGCCGGCCGGCGAACAGGAAGATGCCGGCGCATCAGCGCCGGCATCTTCGGCGGAGTTTCCCGATCATCTGGTGGTCGTGCCAGGCGTGGAAGCGGGGGCGGAGAGAAGCCAGGAGTTGGCGGCGTGACGCGGGCGGAAGCGCCTGCTTGTTGAAAGTTTCCGGGATATTTTTAAGTGTCGATCATGAAGATAAACAAGAAAAGCAGGGGTGGGGCGCATGAAATCCTTCGATAACATTTCGGAATTGAAGGGTTCGCTGCTTCAGTTGAAGCCTTTGATCAAGCGCGCCCTGTTTTTCAGTTTTTTCACTAATTTACTGGTGATGGCCCCCACGGTGTACATGCTGGAGGTGTACGACCGGGTGGTGAACAGCCGCAGCACGATGACGCTGGCGATGCTGACCTTGCTGGTCATCGGGGTGTACGTGCTGCTGGAGCTGTTCGAGTGGGTGCGGGCGCAAATTTTGCACCATGCCAGCCTGGAGTTCGATGCCAAAATGAACGGGCGGGTGTTCGATGCCATGTTCGAGGGCAACCTGCGGCGCATTCCCGGCGTTTCCGGCCAGGTGATCAACGACCTGAAAACCCTGCGCGACTTCATTTCTGGGCCGGCCGTGCTGGCCATCATGGACGTGCCGTTGTCGATGATGTATATCGTGGTGATTTTTATGATCAGCCCGGTCATGGGCTATGTTTCCATTGTCGGTGCGCTGCTTCAAGTGGGCTTGGCCTACCTGACCGAGCGCAATACCCGGCAGCCTCTGACCAGCGCCAACCGCGCGGCAATTGATGCGCAGAATTATGCTAATGGCACCTTGCGCAACGCCCAGGTGATCGAGGCCATGGGGATGCTGAAGCACATTCATGGCCGCTGGATGAAAAAACAGCGCGAGTTTCTTGCCCAGCAGGCGATTGCCTCCGACCAGGCCGGTGGCAACCTGGCGGTTTCGAAGTTCGTGCAGATGACTCAAGCCTCTCTGCTGCTGGGGGTGGGCTGCTGGCTGATCATCAAGGATGAGCTTCCTGGCGGCGCGGGCATGATGCTGGTGGCCTCGATTCTCGGCGGACGGGTATTGGCGCCGATTTCCCAGGTCATCGGGATGTGGAAGCAGGTGGTCAATGCGCGCGATGCCTATGGCCGCCTGGACATGCTGTTGCAGAATGTTCCGGCCAGGGAGCCGGGGATGCCGCTACCGCCGCCCAAGGGGATGCTGACTGTCGAAGCGGTAATGGCCAGCGCGCCGGGATCGTCGGCTGCCATTATCCGCGGCGTGTCGTTCGCCGTGCCGGCGGGGGAAGCGGTGGCGGTCGTGGGGCCGTCGGCCTCGGGCAAATCCACGCTGGCGCGTCTGATGGTGGGGGTGTGGCCGACCCTGTCCGGCAAGGTGCGGCTGGATGGAGTGGACGTTTTCCCCTGGAACAAGAGTGAGCTGGGCCCGCATATCGGCTATCTGCCGCAGGGGGTGGAGTTGTTCGACGGCACCTTGGCGGAGAACATCGCCCGCTTTGGCGAAGTCGAGATGGTCAAGGTGGAAGCGGCCGCGAGGTCGGTCGGGGTGCATGAGGTAATCCTGGCTCTGCCGCAGGGCTACGATACGCGCATCGGCGATGACGGTTGCTTTTTGTCCGGCGGGCAGCGCCAGCGCGTGGGCCTGGCCCGAGCCATTTATGGCAATCCGCGCTTCGTGGTGCTGGATGAGCCCAATTCCAGTCTGGACGAGGCGGGGGAAATGGCTTTGGTGCAAACCCTGCTGGCCTTGAAGGCGCAGGGCACCACCATCGTGGTCATTACCCATCGCACCAGCGTGCTGGCCGCAGTGGATCGCATGCTGGTCTTGCGCGACGGCCAGGTGCATGCCTATGGGCTGCGCGATGAGGTGTTGGCCGCTTTACAGAAGGCGGCTCAGCCGGCACCGCCGGCGGTGCCTGCCAGCCCGATGCCGGCATAGGCCGGACGGCAATGAATTCCATGATCATTACAAAATACCAACAAACCTGCTCAATAACATGAAAACACCTTCCTTTTTCCAGCGTAGCGAATTGACGGCGACACTCTGGGCTTTCCGGCGCGAATTTGCGGTCGCGACGATTTTCAGCATGGTGGTGAACATCCTGATGCTGACCCCTACCGTCTACATGCTGCAGCTCTTCGACCGGGTCATGTTGAGCCAGAACGAACTGACGCTGGTGGCGCTTACCCTGGTGATGCTGTTCCTGTTTGCCGTGATGAGCTTCGCCGAGTGGTCGCGCTCGCGCTTGCTGGTGCGGGCCGGGGTGAGGCTGGACCAGCAGCTCAATTCCCGCGTCTTCAACGCCAGTTTCGAGGCTTACCTTAACCAGCTCGAACACAACCCGGCGCAGTCGTTTTCCGATTTGACAAACGTGCGCCAGTTCCTTACCGGCAACGGCCTGTTTGCCTTCATGGACGCGCCGTGGATACCCATCTACATGGTGGTGATGTATCTGCTCCACCCCATGCTGGGCGCGTTGGCGCTGGTTTTCGCCGCGCTGATGATCGGGGTGGCCTTTCTGGGCCACCGGCTGACTTATCTCCCCATCGAGCAGACCACGGAAGCCGGGGTGCAGGTGAATACCTATGTGCATAGCAAGCTGCGCAATGCCGAGGTGGTCGAGTCGCTGGGGATGCTGGGCGATTTGCGCCGCCGCTGGTTGGCGCGCCACCAGCACCATTTGTCGTTGAACTCCAAGGCACAGGATATGGGGCACCGCATCCAGGCGTTGTCCAAGTTCCTGCGCTATTCCCAGCAATCGCTGGCACTGGGAGCCGGCGCGCTGCTGGTGATCGACGGCGAGCTGTCGGTAGGCGCCATGATTGCCGCCAACGTGCTGATGACACGCGCCCTCCAGCCGATCGATTTGATGGTTTCAAACTGGAAATCCTTCCTTTCGGCGCGCACCGCCTTTGTGCGGCTGGAAGCCTTGCTGGCAAAGCACCCGGAGCGTGACGCCGGGGTGATTCACCCTACCCCGCAGGGGCATGTGCGCATCGAGAATCTGACCGCAACCGCTCCGGGACGCGAATCGCCAATTTTGAAGGGGTTGACCGCAGATTTCCCGGCGGGCGAGGTGGTGGCGGTGGTCGGGCCTTCCGGCTCCGGCAAATCGACATTGGCGCGCGCGCTGGTGGGGATTTGGCCCCATGCCGAGGGCCAGGTATCAATCGACGGCGAACCAATCCAAAGCTGGGACAGGGATGAGCTGGGGCCGCATCTGGGCTATTTGCCGCAGGATATCGAGCTGTTCGATGGAACCATTGCCGAGAATATCGCCCGTTTTGGGCCGATCGACCCGGACAAGGTGATTCAGGCCGCTGAGCGTGCCGGGGTGCATGACATGATCTTGCACTTCCCGCGCGGCTACGACACCTCCATGGGCGAAGCCGGCAGCCTGCTTTCCGGCGGGCAACGCCAACGCATCGGGCTGGCGCGCGCCATGTACGGCGACCCCAGCGTGATCGTCCTCGACGAACCGAATTCCAATCTGGATGACGTGGGCGAGGCCGCGCTGGTCAAGGCCGTGCAGGATCTGAAAAGCCAGGGCAAGACGGTATTCCTGATCACGCATCGCACGAATATCGTCGGCGTGGCCGACCGGATTCTGGTCTTGCGCGATGGGACTATCCAGCTTTACGGGACGCGGCAGGAGGTGATTGCCGCCTCCCAGCCCAAGGCGCCTCCGGGTAGCCAGAAACCGGCGGATGGGCAAGGAGCGCCCGCGCTTCAGCCCAATTAATTTTTAAATATCGAGTCAGGAATCAGGTCATGGCAATGGGTAATTCGTTAGAGCATCAGAAAGCAAGTTCCGTTTCGGCGCCCTCCCCGATTGTGGAAGGCGAAACCGTGCTGCCAACGGATACCCTGCAACCGATGCGTATCGGCTTGTGGGTGCTGGGCATCGGCTTCGGCGGTTTTCTGCTGTGGGCGGGCATGGCGCCGCTGGACGAGGGCGTGCCGACCCAGGGGATAGTGGCAATCGATACCAAACGCAAGGCGGTGCAGCATTTAAGCGGCGGTCTGGTCAAGGATGTGCTGGTCAAGGAGGGGCAGTTCGTCAAGGACGATCAGGAACTGATCCGGCTCGACGATGCCGTGGCACGTGCCAACTATGAATCCGTGCGCCAGCATTATATGGTGGTCAGGGCGATGGAAGGCCGCCTGCTGGCGGAACAGACGGGACAGGCCCGGATCGAATTTCACCTGGATTTGCTGAATGAGAAAAACGATCCACTGATCAAACAGCATATCGCCAACCAGGAGCAGCTATTCCAGTCGCGCCGCATGGCATCGCACGCCGAACAGCAGGCTATCGAGGAATCGATTCAGGGGCAAATGGGCGCAACTCAGGGATATGAAGGGATGCTGAAAAGCCGCAAGAGTCAGTTGTCCTTGCTCCAGGAAGAGCTTGATGGAATTCGCGATCTGGTCAAGGAAGGCTATGCCCCGCGCACCAGGCAAATGGAACTGGAGCGCATGGCGGCGGATGCGATGGGCTCGATGGCCGATCTGCAGGGCAATATTTCGCGGGCGCGCAGTTCGATTGCGGAGTTGAAGATGCGCGCCATTCAGCGCAAGCAGGAGTACCGCAAGGAAGTGGAAGGCCAGTTGGCGGATGTGCGCCGCGAGGTTCAGGCGGATGCGGAAAAACACAAGTCCGCCACCAACGACCTGGAGCGCATGGTGATTCGCGCACCCGCCTCCGGGCAGGTAGTGGGACTTGCCGTGCAAACGGTTGGCGGCGTGATCCAGCCGGGTCAAAGGCTCATGGATATTGTGCCGCAAAATGAAGTGCTGCTGCTTGAAACCAAGGTGGTGCCGCATCTGATCGATAGCGTGCATCCGGGCTTGCTGGCCGACGTGCGTTTTTCCTCCTTTGCCCATTCGCCGCAACTGGTGGTGGAAGGCAAGGTGGATTCAGTTTCCGGCGACCTGATTACCGATCCGCAAAATCCGAATATTACTTATTATCTGGCGCGGATATCCGTAACGGCGGAGGGGTTGAAGACCTTGGGTAACCGTCAGATGCAGGCGGGGATGCCAGCCGAAGTGATAATCAAGACGGGCGAGCGTAGCGTGTTGACCTACCTGTTGCACCCCTTGCTCAAGCGCATCTCGGCTTCCATGAAAGAGGAGTAAGTAGAGTGGATTTTTGTAACCTTCGTCGGTTTTGCTCTTGCCGATTCGCCAAGCCGAAGCCAGGCCTGCTAAAAAGAAAAATCAGCGTGATTACGGGCGCTATCTCATTGAGCTTCGGCGGGGTTTCTGCTGCCCAGGCATTGGATCTGGTGCAAAGCTATCGTCTGGCACTGACAAACGATGCAACTTATCAGGCTGCGCTGGCGGCTAACCAGGCCGGCCAAGAGGCCGTGCCGCAGGCGCGGGCCCAGCTTCTGCCCAATCTTTCCGCCAGCGGCTCGCGCAGCAAGAATTCCACGGCCAGCGATACGCCGGGTTACCTGGAACAACGATCACTTAGCACTTCCGATTACCTGAGCAGCAGTTCCACCCTGGCCCTGCGTCAACCCTTGTTTCGCATGTATAACTTCGCACTCTACAAGCAGGCGCAAGCGCAGGTGAAAAACGCCGATGCCGTGCTCGACAAGGATCGGCAAGATCTGCTGGTGCGCTTGAGCAGCGCTTATTTCGAGGCGCTGATGGCGCAGGAGCAGCTTGCGCTGGTTTTGGCGCAAAAGGAGGCCTACAGCGCCCAATTGCAAAGCGCCAAACGGGCTTTCGCGGTGGGTACCGGGACGCGTACGGATATTGATGACGCCCAGGCACGTTATGACATGAGCTTGTCGCAGGCACTTGATGCGCGCCAGAACGTTGGGTATACCCGACACCAGTTGCAGGTCATCGTCAACCAGCCGGTGGAGAGCTTGGCCCGGCTGGATGCAAAGCGCATGGAATTGTTGCCGCCGGTTCCCGCCAATCTGGATGAGTGGATTGCCCGTGGCGAGGAAAATAATGCTGAGTTGCGCGCGCTGCAAGCCAATATTGAATGGGCGCGGCAGGATCTGGCGAAGGCCAGGGCGGGACATTACCCGACGGTCGATTTGTTCGTGCAGCGCAGCAAGAGCGAGAGCGATACGAATTACACCATCAACTCCCAATATTTTACGACCGCGGCCGGCGTGCAATTCAATATCCCGATCTGGGCGGGCGGCCAGGTAAATTCCCAGATGCGCCAGGCCGTGGCCAATCTGGAAAAGGCCAAGCAGCAATATGAAGCCAGGCGCCGCGAGGTCAGCCAGCAGGTGCGCAAGGAATTCCAGAATGTGACGGAAGGCATCTTAAAAGTGAAGGCGCTGGAGCAGGCCGAACGTTCCGCCGACCAAGCCGTTTTCTCCAACCAGAAAGGCTTTCAGGCCGGGATGCGCACCCAGGTAGACATTCTCAATGCTCAGCAACAACGAGTGAATGTCCGCCGCGATCTGGCCCTGGCACGCCACCAGTATTTGATGGCGCGTGTTCGGCTGCAGGGATTGATGAACACCCTGAACGAGGACGAGTTGACCCTGATCAACAGCTGGCTTTCGGAACCGGTTGTTCTGAAGGAGCAGGCTGAGCCGAACCCCGGATCGGCAGCATCGCCCGCCTGACTGTAGCGGGTGAAAGAATCTCATAAGCAACGTTTTGTTTATCCCGGATTGTCCATTGGAATGCACGTGAATGTAGGAGCGCCGCTCCCGGCGCGAATCGCGGCGAGGGCGCCGCTCCCACAGCGGTGTTTTGGCTCCAATGGATAATCCGGGTTTATCCCAAATAATCCATTAAATTGTAGGTCGGGCTTCAGCCCGAAATTTCGGGCTGAAGCCCGACCTACAAGCTGTTGATTTCCTTCATGTCAAATCTCTAACGGATAATCCGGGATTATTATTGTATTGGCCTGCAGCGAGGGGTGATAAGCTTGAGCAGCGCGGAATCACGCCCGCCCATACACATCATCAAAACGCACGATATCGTCTTCGCCCAGATATTCGCCGCTCTGCACCTTGATCATGACCAGATCCGTCAAGCCCGGGTTTTCCAGGCGGTGTTTGTGGCCTATGGGGATATACGTGGACTCATTCGTCCTGACCAGCATTTCCTTGTCATCGTTTACGATGCTCGCTGTCCCGCTCACCACTACCCAGTGCTCGCTGCGGTGGTAATGCATTTGCAGAGAGAGTGAAGCGCCGGGTTTGACGACAATGCGCTTGATCTTGAAGTTCTTGCCCTCTTCCAGCACGGTATAGGTTCCCCAGGGGCGGGCAACCGTGCGGTGCAGTTTGTAGCTATCGTGGTTCATCAGCTTGAGTTGCTGCACCACTTTTTTGGCTCATCGCGTAATAGTGTGGGTAAATCGGGATAGGGGCGGCCAGACAATCCTGGCCGATCCCCTCCCACACCACCCGGCATGCGGGTCCGCACCGGGCGGTTCGAGCAGTTGAGGTTATGAGAGGCGTGGCACGCCGAGCCGCTCGAAGTATGCGTTGTTCAGCACACGATGTATTTCCGACCGGCTGGTGCGCCACCAGT
>JAUYFW010000134.1 GCA_030690835.1 Sulfurimicrobium sp.
TTATAATATTACTGGAGACACAAATGGCTAATAAGACTGCATTGACCCTGGCTGTAGGCGCCGCCCTTGCAAGCTCCCTGACGGTTGCCAACGCCGCCGAAAACCCATTCGCCATGAAAAGCATGGAAAATGGCTATATGGTTGCCTATGCTGACTACAAGGCCAAGGAGGGCAAATGTGGTGGTGACAAGAAGGCTGCTGAAGGTAAATGCGGCGCAGCCAAAGATAAGGAAACCGAGAGTGGTGGCGATAAGAAAGTCAAGGAGGCCAAATGTGGTGGCGACAAGAAAGCCACGGAAGGTAAATGCGGCGCAGCCAAGTAAGGCGCCAGAATCCATCCCATGAGCGCATTTAGCATTTATGGCGCGGGGCTGGGCTTTCGGCGCGAATTGATTCCCGCACTGAAAGCCCAGGTTCCCAGCGTGATTGATTTTTTCGAGATTGCGCCGGAAAATTGGCTTGATCTTGGTGGCGCAACCGGCAAGCAATTGCGCGGTTTTACCGAGCGCTATCCGTTCGTCTGCCACGGTCTGTCCCTGTCTCTCGGCGGGCCGACCCCGCTGGATGAAATGCTGCTTAAGCGCATCAAGTCATTCATGCGCCAGCATCAGGTTCCACTTTATTCTGAACATTTGTCTTATTGCAGCGATGACGGCCATCTTTATGATCTGCTGCCCATCCCCTTTACCGAGGAGGCAGTGAAATATGTCGCTGCCCGCATCCGCCGTACCCAGGATATTCTGGAACAACAAATTGCGGTGGAAAACGCGTCCTACTACGTTGCCGCGCCGATCAGCGAGATGAGTGAAATCGAGTTCATTCGTGCGGTGCTGGAGGAAGCGGATTGTCTGCTTCACCTGGACGTCAACAATATCTACGTCAACAGCGTCAATTTTGGCTTCGACGCGAGCGCGTTCCTGCGCGCCCTGCCCGGCGAGCGGATTGCCTACATGCATACAGCCGGCCACTACCGCGCGGCGGATGACCTGATTGTGGACACCCATGGCGCCGAGGTGATCGACCCGGTGTGGGCGCTGCTGGATGAGGCCTATAAAACACACGGTGTTTTTCCGACCCTGCTGGAACGCGATTTCAATATCCCGCCGCTGGCCGATCTGGTACCGGAAGTGGCACGCATCGCCTCGCTACAACGGGCATGGCTGCCCCAGCGCAAGGCTGTCCAACATGGCTGACACACTGCCCGCATTTCAACGCTATCAGTACGATTTTGCGGCGCATATCCGCAACCCCAAGGCGCATCCCCGTCCGATAGGTGCACCGGCAAGGCGCATGAAGGTTTACAACGAACTGCTGTACAACAATCTGGAAGGCTTCCTGCTCGCCTGTTTTCCGGTGCTGCGCAAGGTGCTGGGGAAACGCCGCTGGGACAGACTGGTGCGAGATTTTTTTTCCGATTACCGCTGCCATACCCCGATTTTCCGTCAGATCCCGGAAGAGTTTGTGCGCTATCTCAAGGAAGTACGCGGTCTGCGCGATGGCGATCCGGCGTTTCTATCCGATCTTGCGCATTACGAATGGATCGAACTGGCATTATCAGTCTCTCCCCTTGAAATCGACTGGTCCGGTATCGAGCGCGGCGGTGATTTGATGGCCGGGCGGCCAGTTTTGAATCCGGTACTGGCCTTGCTTCATTACCCCTATCCAGTACACCGCATCGGGCCCGGACTCAAACCGACTCGAGAACAAACCCAGGAGACGCACATCCTGGTATTCCGCACCCTTGAAGATCAGGTGCGTTTCATCGAGTTGAATCCGGTCAGCGCCCGTTTCGTGTCGCTGCTACAGCATCAGGTAATATCGGGCAACGAGGCTTTGCTGTGCATTGCGGCCGAACTGAATCATCCAGATTTTCAGACCGTGGTTTCCGCTGGATATGACCTTCTGGAAAACCTCAAATCTGAACAGGCAATTCTGGGCGTTTCCGCTGATCCCCACGCAGAGCGCCAGTAATTACTTTAGAGCCTTGGCCGTTCTGTCCCACTGGATGGCGTTTTGAGCAAGGCTCCAGGACCAGAATACCTTGGTGGCTTTTCCGCCAATCCTGTTTTTGCCGATAAAACCGAGAACACGGCTGTCCATGCTAAAACTCCGGTTATCCCCCAGCACGAAGTAGTTGTCCGCAGGAACTTGCTTCGGGCCAAACTTGTTCATTTCGTCGCTCATGTCGATCTTGTTCATTTGGTCGCTGTAATGGGCATATGGCTCCACCAGTTTCTCGCCATTCACAAACACATCCTTGCTGCGGATTTCGAGAGTGTCGCCCGGACCGGCGATAATTCTTCTAATCATCTGGTCTTCCATGACGTTCGTCAACTGGGTGGACTTGCTGGCCTGTCGGTCGTATTCAATCATCGCGATATCTCCATTCTTCGGAAAGGCCAGCTTGTTGATAACCAGGATGTCGTTAGCCAGGATAGTCGGTTGCATGCTGGCAGAGGTAACATAAAACGCGCGGACTACATTTTTGCCCACGAAAAAATCCATGAGGGGGTTTGCCGTAACGAGCAGGAGCAGAAAAATCCCCGCATAGGCCCAAGATCTGTTGAAGCGGGCTAATCGATAATTCCGAGGTTGTTTCCTTGCGCAGCGAAAAGCATCCAGAGCGATCAGCAGTGCGCCTGCAAATGGAACAGACAGCAAGAGAATACTGGCAATTCGGTTCTCTACGTACATGAATGCGATAGCAGCAAGCCACGAGATAATAATGAGCGCGACGTAGAGGGCGATGCCCCGGGCCAGATGGCCGGCGTACATTTGGCCTAATCCGGGGCAAACCGACATCAGCAGTGCGATGTGCGGTTCGCGCGGTTTGATTTGGGAAGTTTCGTTACCGGTTTGTGCGTTATTTTCCATCATGCCCTTTACAATTAGTCTCCATGGATAGCAAAGTAATTTCCATGGCGCAGCCGTTGCACCACTGCTGGCGTATTTCTTCGAAAGCGACGGCAGAAGACCCGAGGCATGCCAAAATCAAGTTACCCCCGGCAAAGCCGGGGGATTGCCTTTAATTGGCAAGAAACACGGCGCATTTTGCCAAATTTTAGGTTAATTAGGTACACTGTATCCCCTCGGATGAGATTTGACGAGAGCGGCCTCCCCTTCTTCCTGCTTTCACCATAAGCTTTTCAAATTCAATGGGTTTCCGGGTTATCGTCGACCGATTGCGGAGAAGGAAAGAAATTATAAACGGAGGGAATGCCATGATAAGACTAGTGACGGTGTTGTTTGGAATGGTACTGGCAAATGTTGCGTTTGCGGTGATTCCCGCAAATACAGAATTGCCAATCGTGGCCGTGGGGTTGCAGAAATTTATTCCCGGGGAAGATGGGCCGGTGGTGTTTCGCATCGATGCATCCAAAGCCAAAACGGTTGCAGGGAATGCCTCGCGCCAACTGGCTGGCTGCACGCTGGAAGGTATGGCTCACCTGGAAACCAAGCCCCAGCGCATTATGATCGGGAAAGCCAAGATTAAATGCCCAGCGGAAACAAAGGCAGCGAAAATAGCGCATGAAGGCTATATCGAAGGCCAG
>JAUYFW010000136.1 GCA_030690835.1 Sulfurimicrobium sp.
TGCGGTTGTGTTTTTCTCCCGCACCGGCCATGGCATAGACCTGCCCGGCAACATATTCGTGGCGGATGTCGCTTTGAAGCTCTCCTTCCAGGTATTCCGGGATGGGAATGGGACATTCCGGTACGGCAAGATTCATGATGCCTCCTTTCTGCAAATTCATGTAGGCACTTGCTGGCCACGTTTCATAGACACCTCAACAGGTCGAAGCTTGGTGTATTGGCATCGAAGGTCGAGGCCCCAATGAAATTACTGCTGGCAGCGACCGGGGTGGCGAATGCGGCCTTGTTTGCCCCTTCGAGATAGTTCGCGGGAGCCGCCTTGTCGGCAACCGTCTGCCGAACCTGGGCACCTGACTTTTTACCGCCAAAAATAAGTACGCGGCTACAGGCGGTGGGCGAAGGTGCACCATCAATGGTGATTGGCGCTGGCACTGCTAGCGCGGTCAGGAGTAGCATTTCTTTCCAGTTATTGCAGAACGTCTTGTTCTCCGCACTCGCAACAAGAGTAATAGCATTGCAATTAACAGAATCAGTGCCCTTCTGACCTGTTACCGCTACCGTCTGAAGGTGTGCATGAAATTCAGCATCATCCAGAAAGCTACTGATCTGAAGCGCAAAATCACTCCGTCTAATGATCGGACGAAAGAGATCCTCGGCTGTGATCATGAGGAACCTATCATTGTAGTGATCGTTGGCCGCCATCACAAACCGCTTGTTGTTAGCATCGAGTGCGACGCGGTTATTGGTGTTGCCAGTGAAATAATTGACTTCGCCGGATATGGCATCGGCAATAGCAAAGGAGTCGAGGTAATTCCTGGCATCGTAGTTGCCACCACATTGCCTATAAACCGGATCGGACAATGCGTGGCCCTGTCCATCAAGGATTCGACCGGGGGACACAACCAAGGCGATGACATTATTTGCAATGGCGTTTCCGTTTCCATCGATAACATCGATTTGCCCCTGGGTGTCCCAATTGAGTACGTCAGTGACCGGAGTTTTCTTGAAGCGGCCCGAGACCACATACCAAAGGCATTCACCTTGGCCGTCCCGCAGAGCTGAAATGCCAAGATTTTTCCACGGGATTTTCCCGATCACCGAGTGATTTTCAGTATTCCCGGTGAAGTTCGGCGCGGCGTTGCCTTCAGAAAGAGTCGTGACAATCGGCCCAAACCCAAGGTCCGGAAGGCGAAGAAGCCCGGACAAATTCACTGTTGACTGCGATGCCGCATCACCAATCAACGCCTCCTTTGCCTGTGCCAAAGCCGCCGCCGTAACCTTGTCGCGCTCCAACTGCACTGCAGCCCGGTTCAACCCGCTCACAAAAACTGCCAGCGCCCCCATACTGACCAGCAACAGGAGCAACATCAGCACCACGCCGCGCTGACTGTTTATGGGTAACAAACGGTTTTTCTGGTGGACAAGCATGATCCCGGCCTAGCGCGGAGTGGAAGTCTCGCCCTGAACATCGACGGGCGTATCGTCCTGGCGGCTGGGCGGCACGGGCGATTTTGCCGCGCCGGGCGGGTGGGTGGCGGATGGCGTTTCTTTTCCGGGCGGGAGAGCAGGCGGGATGCGGCGGTAGCTTTCCTCCACCTGGCCGCTGCTCATGTCCATGCTTTGCCCAACTTTAAGCGGAACGGCGCGCTTCGCATCCGGCGTGAAGACGCTGACCTGCCCCGCATGTTTTCCACGCCCTGGCACGGCGATACCTGAACCGGCCTTCTCGCCGCTTTGTTCCTTGTTGTTGATCCATACCGTGGTTTTTCCGTCGCTGCGGGTAATCACGCCGTTGAGGATGATGTTGGCGGGGGGCGGGGCGCTATCTTCCTGTTCCAGGTCAAATTTGATACTGCGTTCCTGCTGCCGCGCCACGTCCATCCTGGCGCGCTGTTCGGGAGTGAAGAAAAGGCGCCCCATGGTTTGTTCCGCCGCCATGCCAAGGGATGGCAGCAACGCAAAAAAAACGGCCAGAATTTTTGTGCTGTCACATTTCATGGATTTTCCGCCCCCTTTGCTTCGCTGATGCTCAGCCAGGCCAGGCTACAATCAGCCTGCAAATTGGGTTGCACTTTGGCATGTTCAGCCTTGCCGGCGCTTTGGCGCTGCAGGCTGCACTCCCTGAGGGTAAAAATCCCGGCCTGCTGCTCGGCCAGGGCATTCACGAAACGCATGAGATCTTCCTCATGGAGCAGGCCCAAGCTGATTTTCATTAGTGACAGGTGCACGCGATATGACCCTGCCTCCGTGACGACCGGAGACTGAGACGGCTGCTGCGCCTCGATCTGGTAATTGACGCCGAACATTTTCAGATTCAGGCTGGCGGCCCGCAGGGCATCCACCCAGTTGATGCGTTGCTCTTCGCCTATGAAGCCGCGCTGCTGCAAGGCGATGAAGGAAGCGCGATAGCGCAGAATCCGGTCTTTTTCGTCACCGGACCTGTGCAGCTGTTCGCGCGCCTCGCGCAGAACGCCTTCCTGACGGGTGTGGCGGGATTTTTCCTGATTGAGCTCCTGTCGCGTAAAAAACACCAGGGCGGCGCTCACCAGC
>JAUYFW010000145.1 GCA_030690835.1 Sulfurimicrobium sp.
AGAGTTCACAGAGAACACAGAGAGAACAATGGATTGCGGTCTGCTGCCGCCCTACCAAATGGGTGACTGGTAACAATCCTCTAAGCACTTGTTTTTCCTCTGTGAACTCTGTGTTCTCTGTGGCTAACTGAGTTTTGTAGGTTGAATGTTGTGTGATGCCGCAGCGCCATAGCGTCGGTTTTGAATCACGCGCGAAGCGCATGCCACAATTAAAAACTAAACATTCAAAACTAAAAACTGCCTTTACTTAGCTACGCGGCAGACCAGTTCACCACGCCGCTATAGGAAGTCGCCAGCACCACCAGACCCAGCGCGATGCGGTACCAGGCAAAAACCACAAAGGTGTGGTTCGAGATAAAACGGATAAACCCCTTCACCGCCCACATCGCGGCGAAGAAAGCCGCCACGAACCCCGTCGCGAACACCGGCAGATCATCCATCCTGAGCAGTGCCCAGTTCTTGTAGAGATCGTAGGCGGTAGCCGCGAACATGGTCGGGATGGCGAGAAAGAAGGAAAACTCCGCCGCCGCCTTGCGTGACAGGCCGAACACCAGCCCCCCCATGATGGTCGCGCCCGAGCGCGAAGTGCCCGGGATCATTGCCAGTGCCTGCGCAAAGCCCACCTTGAGCGCATCCGGCCAGCGCATCTCGTCAACCGAATGGATGCGCGGATGATAAGCGCGTTTTTCCACATAAAGGATGATGATCCCGCCCACCACCAGCGCGGTGGCAACGGTCAGCGGATTGAACAGCAGCGCCTTGATGGTGGAATGAAACATCAGCCCCAGCACCGCCGCCGGCATAAAACCAATCACCAGCAGGCTGGCAAAGCGCCGCTCTGACGGCGTATCGATCAGTCCGCCCAGCATATTGCCCAGCCGCCGGCGATAGTCCCAGCATACGGCCAGAATCGCGCCGAGCTGGATGACGATTTTGAATACCTTGCTGCTTTCATTCGTATAGCCCAGCAGGTCACCGACAATGATCAGATGGCCGGTGCTGGAAATGGGGAGGAATTCGGTCAGGCCCTCGACGATGCCGAGGCAAAAGGCTTTCAGCAACAAGATCAAATCCACGACTATCCTTCAAGACAATAGCAAGCCGGCATTATCCCAGATTATCCATTAGGGCCAAAACACCGCTGTAGGAGCGGCGCCCTCGCCGCGATTCGCGCCGGGGGCGGCGCTCCTACATGCGCGCGCATTCCAATGGATAATCCGGGATTATAGTGCTATCTTCTTGTCGGGCGCTTGGTGACGGCATATTGTCCGGCCCATTCGAGAGCCCCGGTTTTGCTCCAGACCGGCAGCCGCAACTCGCGATACATCCAGGCCTCGTAATCGCCCCCCACCGTCACGCCGAATTGCTCCTGGCGCGGTTCGCGCGGTGCGGCTGCGACAAGGGTCTTGAGCACCTTGGGATACGCCTTGGTGGCACCCTCCAGCGCGATCAGCGCCTCGCCCTTGCGTCCCAGGGCAAACAGGGCGAGCGCGAGGTCATGGCGCAAGGTGGCAAAGTCATCGGGGTAGGCCGCGCACAGGTCCGCCACCTCCTGGTACCTGCCCAACTCCAGCAGGATGCCGCTGTAGGCATCGCGGACGCCCTGGTTGTCATCCGGGTTCCAGCGCAACAAGTCGGCGCAGGTGACGGCCGCATCCTCGTGCCGCTCCTGCCGTTCCAGCCAGCGGATACGCTCCGCCAGCAGTTGCAGCACCGTCCGGTTCTCCTGCCAGCCCCACTCGAACCTCTCCGGCATGCTGGGCGCGGACTTGCAGGCAGCATCGAACACGGCCCGCGCGCGGTCCAGCAATGGCCCCACCACAAAACGGTCCAGCCAGTCGAGCGGAACGCCCGACCCGTAGGCATCCTGGAGCAGTCTCTGCAGCACCTCCACATCGTCCCAGGCCTTTGGGTGGCGCGCCAGCCAGGCCATGTCCTCGCCCGGTTCACCGTCGAGGTCGAACCACGCCTCCAGCCACCCGGCACGATTCTCCGGCCACAGGCCATGGCCGTCGTCGAGCACTTCCAGCGCCGGCACATGCGAAACCGGCGGCAAGTCCGCCAGCGCTTTTGCCAGTTTCTCGAACTCGGGCCTGGCGTCCTCGACATAAGACTGGCCGAAACTGAGCGGATCGGCGGCGGCATCCCGCATCATGCGGATCACATCCTCCCACTCGTCCCGGTCGGCGCGGCGCTGCAAGCGCGCCGCCCAGAAACGGGCGCGCTCGCGCATCATGTCCACCTTGCCCTCCCCTTGCAGCAGGGAGAGTTCCAGCAGCGCCAGGCTGGGATCGTCCGGGCTTTCGCGCAGCGCCTGGTGGAACAGCTTCCATCCCTCCTCGCGCGCGCCGCTGTCGAACACCATCACGCACTGCCGTTGCAGCGCGGTTCCCCGCAGGTGCGCATCGCGCGACCCCAGGCACAGCTCCAGCAAGGCTTTGCGCTTGCGCGGCTTGTTCTGCTCCAGATAAATATTCATCAGCATGTCGAAGGCCACCGCATGGCGCCCGTCGAGAACCGCCGGATCGGCGAACAGCGGCTCCAGCAGCGCCAGCGCGCGGTCGGAATCACCTTCCCTCGACCACTCCGAGGCGATGCCGGCGAGCAGTTCGGGCGAGAAACGCTTGGCCGGCAGACGCGCCAGCTCGGTGTTCGGCAGCATTTCCAGCACCAGCGGCAAAATCCCCTCCACCTCCAGCGGCGGCATCCCGGAAGCCGCTCCGGCACAGCATTGCTTGTATTTCCGCCCCGATCCGCACGGGCAGGGATCGTTGCGTCCCGGTTCCGGCAGCTTGCGCGGCTGGTAGCCGTTGTCCGGCAGGGGCAGATGGTTCCAGATCGCCCGCCCCAGCGTGGTGGCCAGCGCGCGAAGATCATCCGGGTGAATATCCCCCGCTCCCATGGCCTCGGCAAACTGCTTGACGCCGTATTGACTCATCCAGCCGAGAAAAGGCGCCGCCTCGCCATGATTCAGGGCAACCCGCACGGCGGTGCGCATGGCGGAGAGGAAGGCGTCATTGGAGAAAGGGGCGGTTTCAGTCATGTTTTCGGTCTCGGGGTAAATTTATCCCAGATTATCCATTAGGGCCAAACCACCGCTGTAGGAGCGCCGCCCTCGCCGCGATTCGCGCCGGGGGCGGCGCTCCTACATGCGCGTGCATTCCAATGGATAATCCGGGTTTATGGCTGGGAAGGGTCATTTTCCTTCAGTTCTCACACCCGCACCAGGGTTTCCAGGTCGCCTGCCGTCACCGCATTCATGTAGGCCAGGATAAGCTGCTTGGTGAGGTAGCACCCATGCGCCTTCTCGTCATGCTCGCGGACGATGGGGAAGGTATCGAGGATGTAAGCCGCATCGTCGCGGGTCAGGCCGTAGAGGATGAAGAACAGGGCGTCGAGCCGCGCCGTGCGGTGGCGGCGGTCGCCCTCGTCCCAGGTGAAGGGCGCGCCCTCATAGCCCAGGTCGCGGGCGAAGGGCGCGAGGTCATGGGCGGTGTAGGACAAGCGCAGCACTTCGCCACGGATGAAATCGGCCACCGTCAAGCTCCCTCTCCCTCCGGGAGAGGGTTGGGGTGAGGGCAGCACTTGCTCGAACTGCTCCGGACGAATCAGCGGGAGCTGTTCGACGATGTACCAATTGAGGTGTTGACCCTGCACTTTCTGCCGTGCCAGATAATCGAAGGCCAGGCTGTTGATGTTGGCCAATAACAACGGTGCCCACAGCGGGTAAGACTGCGTGCCACCCTCAGACAGGATGGCGGGCAACGTGTTACCCAGACCGGCAAAAGGCACGATGGCTGCAATCATCGTGCGCACATTGGTAGGCGCGGTGACATCCTTGAACCCCAGCACCCACTCTCCGGCGTATTGCTTGCGCACCTCGGCTGCATCCACCCAAAACTGCGGCATAGGCAAGAAATTTGGATCGGTATGTTGCGCTGCCGTGGCAGATTCCTGCTGCGCCGGGCGATGCAGGTTGTCCACGTTCACCACCACGCTGGCGGCGCGGTGGTCGTACATCTGCACCATCTTGCCTTCATACAGCGGCACCGCTTCCGCCTCGCCCTTCTTCCAGCGGTTGCCGCTCACCGGATACCAGCCTTCCTTTTCCAGCTCATCGCGGCGCTTGAACAGGCCGGAATCATTGGTCATATCGAACATGCGGCAGTAGCGCAGCGGCCAGACCTTAACCCCTCCCGGCCTCCCCTTGTCAGGGGAGGAGATGGCGGCTCCCTCCCTGACAAGGGAGGGTTGGGGTGGGTTAGGTTTTTGATGCAGCGCCAGCACTGGTTGGCGGCGATAGATTGCCGTGGTGATGCCGGCGTCGCGCTTCGTTCTGAAAATTGGTGCGGAGCCAGTGTTGGGATTCACGGCGGAAAAGTCCTGCGCGGTGAGAGTGAGGATGTGTTGCGGGTCGTCCGCCTCTTCCAGCGCGTGCAGGTAAAAGGCGCAGCGCGCGGCGGTTACGGTACGCTGCTCGCCGCCGAAAATCAGCGCGCAGAATTTGAAGCGACTATCCACGTCGGGGAAAAAACCTTTGCGGTTCTCGAAATCGTAGAGCGCAACGAGGCGGCTCCCCTCACCCCCACCCTCTCCCCGGAGGGGCGAGGGAGTCGTCAAGGTGCGAAAGAATTCCGCGGCGCCCTTGTCTGCCGCGATGCCGGATGGACACAGCAGGCCGATTAAACCGCGCGAATGGATCAGCGCCTGGGCGCGTTCGACGAACAGCGAATAGAGATTGATGTCGCCGCCGGACAACAGCGGGTATTCGCCGCTTGCGCGCGCCACGCGGCTGCCTGCTTCGGCGGCGGCTTGGGCGGCAAGGTAGTCCTGCCATAGCGGATCGTTACTGGTTTGCAGTTGCGCGATGAGTTTCTTGCGGTCGGCGGCGCGCGCGGCCTTGGCGATTTCCGGCCGGCGTTCGGCGAACCATTCCACTTCCTGCAATTTCATCCTGTCCCACGGCGGGTTGCCGATGATGGCGTCGAAGCCGCCAATACCATTTTGCCAGACGGTAGGGAAGGCCAGTTCCCAGTGCAGAAAATGTTCCCATGCTGCAAGGCGAAGCGCATCGTGAACCGTGGCGTGTGTCTGTCGCTCATTCTCCGTGGGAAGTTTGCCCTTGCGTTCGGCAAAAAATTTCATTGATTCCAGCAAGGTATTGCCATATTCGTTGGCCAGCAAATCCGCCCATACCCGGTCATAGTCTTTTCGGCGATCCTTGCCTGCCCAACACCGGGCTTGCAAAAAATCCAGCGTGTGCCACAGCGGACGTAAGCCATACGATGCCGTATCCATCATGGCCTTGGAATGATGCGCCTCGGCGATATCTATGTCGGTGAGATTGCCAATTGCAAGCATCAGGTCGCGGGCAGATTGCAAGCGCTGCATGTCATCCTGATACAGCAGGCTGCCCTGTTGGTTGAGCACGTCACTGACTTGGCTGACCTTGCCGCCGAAAAGTGAATCGCCGCAGTGCAGGTGGTGATCGAGAAAGGACAGCGGCGCGCCAACGGTGAAGGTGTGCAGCCACAGCGCGACCTTGGCGAGTTCCACCGCCATCGGGTTCTTGTCCACGCCATGCACCACGCGCTTGAGGATCATGCGGCGCACGATGTGGCGGTCATCCAGTTGCGCTTCGGTCACTGCCCAGCGTTGCTGGCGCGCGGCGCTGAGAATACGGCTGCGGATATCGTGGATGCGCGTGATGAGCGGTGAGGCCCAGGGGTTGGCGATGTCCTGCGCCCAGGCTTGGGCGGCAATTTCCAGTTCCGCGGCGGCCATGCCTTCGAGAATTTCATCGGCCAGATAGTCCACCAGCGAGACGAGAAAGTGGCCGCTGCCCATCGCCGGATCGCAGATCTTCAGGTCGAGAACGGTGCTGGCGGGGTCGAGCTTGTCCAGCGCTTCCCAGTCGGCCGGCTTGAGCTCCTTCTTGCGGCGCCAGGATTCAAGCTGGTCGCGGAAGGCGGCCTTGCGTTCGGCAACCAGCGGACCGACGGTCTCGCGGATGATGAGTTTCACCAAACCGTCGTGAGTGTAATAGCTGCCGCTGGCCTTGCGCATGAAGCTGGCGGGGCGGGCAACGATGCTGCCATTTTCCACGGTCAGGCTGTATTCGAGCAGGCGTTCGTAAATGCCCCCCAAGTGCTGCACGGAGAGGTCGCGATAGTTGATCCAGGCGCGGAGCAGGTCGGGGCGGCGCGCAAGTTCGTCAAACAACGGGGCGAAGCGCGCATCCGGCACGCGGATACGTGCCAGCAGCGGCGCACGGGCATCCTCAAACAGGCCGCCATTATAGGCGGGCATTCCGATGGAAGAATCGCCTTGCGAGATAATGCGGAACAATTCTCCCAGGTGCTGCCAGTAGCGGCAGGCGCTGGCACTGAATGCGTCGTTTGCGTCACGACGCCGGGCAATATCTTCGCGGATTTTACGCAAGGCGTAGTCGTCGTAGCGTTCGTCGCGCACAGGTAACAGGTTGCGGTCTTCGGCATACAGAATGAACAGCAGGCGGTAGAGCAGAATCAGGGTCGCCTCGCGCAGTTCCGCCAGGTAGGCGGCGGAGGCGATATCGGCCTGCGGGTCGCCTGCAGCCAAGGCATCCGCCAGTTGCGGGAAAATGGTGGCGAACACACGGGCACCCAAATCCTGCGAAACCTTTTCTTCGTACAGCCGAGCTTCGTTGAAGGCGTATTCGTGGAAGGTGCGGCCTTCCTTGTCCCAGTCCTGGCGCAGGAAAGCGCCGCGCTGGAAGAGGCAGAAAAACAGCTTGATGCCGTGACGGGCGTCCACACCGAACAGATCCTGCCCGGTCCCGGAAACACCGAGCAGGGCGGCGAGATCAAGTTCGAGAAATTCCTCGGAACGTGAACGCGCGCCTTGCCAGTACAGCCGCCATACCGCGCCGTTGGTGAGAATGCCCCAGCGTACCTTGCGTTCGGAGGCAACTTCGACGCTGGAAAGGTAGCGCAAAATCTGGTTAGACGGCGTACCGGGATCAAGGCGGTTGGTGGCGTCACCACGATCCAGCGGGCGCATCCAGCGCTTGGCTTCGAGAATGGCAATGCCATGGCGGTAGCGGCGGTCGTCGCGCGTCTCGGCGCGTGCGGCTTGTTTGGCGGCTTCATCCGGAAACAGCAGAAAGTCAGGCACGTCTTCGCGGCGCGAGCTGGAAGCGGTGACTTGCTTGAGGGTCAGGTCACGCCAGCCTAGCAGGCCGAGCACTTGCTCGATGATGTCGGCTTCGGTGTTTGCCTCGTTAAGCTGGCTGTTCGTGGTGAGTGGGGTGTAGATGCGCTTGAGGCCATCGAGGAAGGTATCCAGCGCATTATCCGGCAACGCTTCCCAAACGGGCGTGCTGCGGATGCCGTCGAGCAGGAAGTCTTGCGAAAAAAGCTTGCCGTCCATTGCGTCTTTTGATTCCCTTACTTGATTAGCCACGAAGTTCAGCCACACCCCGTGGGAGCGGCGCCCTCGCCGCGATTGGTGGAAACAGGATGACACCAGTGCGTTTTCGCGCCGGGGGCGGCGCTCCCACGGGATTTTTCCCGGCAAGCGTGACCGAGAACATGGCAGGCGGTTTCGTCGCCTTGGCTTTCCGTATCAATTTAGGGTAAATGGCGGTCACCACACCGCGCACGCGCAATTGGCGCGTATTTTTTCGTCACGCGTAAGCAGCACGCCACTTGCAGCCATCGTTTCGGCGACGATCAAACGGTCGAATGGGTCGTGCGTCCAGTTCAGGCTTTGTGCCCGCGCCACGGTATCGGCAAACGGAGTTACGTTCAGGCGTAGGTCAATATCCTCGGCCAGTGCCGCCAGTACCTCGTTTGCGGATCGGGTGATGCGCCCGATCTCGTAAAGATATTGCAATTCCAGCGACACCATAGGCGAGATGCGCAACAAGCCGGTTTCGATGGCGGCTAGGCTGTCCTGGGAAAAAAGGTCGAGCCGGCCTTCGTACAACCAGCAGACGATATGGGTATCGAGAAAGGTCAGTCGCGGTTGGCGCTTTCGTCCCATTCCCAGACCTTTTCCTCGGGCAGTGAAGCGGCATCGCCAACAATCAGGGAGCGCTTCCTCAGGCGGGCGAGCTTTCCGCCGCCCTGCTCCGGCACCAGCAGCACGCGCTTGCCGTGGCGCTCGATTTCAACCGGTTCTCCGGTGGCGAGCACGCGGTCGATCACGTTGAACAGATTTTGCCGCAGGGCGGTGACGGTAAGTTTTTCCATGGCGGTCTCGATGTACGTCTCAATTATTAAACGTACATCCACGCGAGTCAAGCCTTGTGATAAACCTCGGCGCCAGCTCTCACAAATTCCACCGACTTCTCCTCCATCCCCTTGCGTAGCGCCTCGTTCTCCGAAACGCCCTGGGTTGCGGCGTAGTCGCGCACGTCCTGGGATATTTTCATGGAGCAGAACTGCGGGCCGCACATGGAGCAGAAATGCGCCACCTTGGAGGAATCCTTGGGCAGGGTTTCATCGTGGAATTCACGCGCGCGATCAGGGTCGAGGCCGAGATTGAACTGGTCTTCCCAGCGGAACTCGAACCTGGCCTTGGACAGGGCGTTGTCGCGGATCTGCGCGCCGGGATGGCCCTTGGCCAGGTCGGCGGCGTGGGCGGCGATCTTGTAGGTGATGATGCCATCCTTGACGTCATCCTTGTCCGGCAAGCCCAGATGCTCCTTGGGCGTGACGTAGCACAGCATGGCGCAGCCGTACCAGCCGATCATGGCGGCGCCGATGCCGGAAGTGATGTGGTCGTAACCGGGCGCAATGTCGGTGGTGAGCGGCCCGAGGGTGTAGAACGGCGCCTCGCCGCAACATTCGAGCTGCTTGTCCATGTTGACCTTGATCATGTGCATCGGCACATGGCCGGGACCTTCAATCATGGTCTGGATGTCGTGCTTCCAGGCTATCTGGGTCAGTTCACCCAGCGTTTCCAGTTCGCCGAACTGCGCCGCGTCGTTGGCGTCATAGATCGAGCCTGGGCGCAGGCCGTCGCCCAGGCTGAAGGACACGTCATAGGCCTTCATGATTTCGCAGATATCCTCGAAATGGGTGTAGAGGAAGTTTTCCTGGTGGTGCGCCAGGCACCATTTGGCCATGATCGAGCCGCCGCGCGATACGATGCCGGTCATGCGGCTGGCGGTCAGCGGAACGTAGCGCAGCAACACGCCGGAGTGGATGGTGAAATAATCCACGCCCTGCTCCGCCTGCTCGATCAGGGTGTCGCGGAAGATTTCCCAGGTGAGATCCTCGGCCTTGCCGTTCACTTTTTCCAGCGCCTGGTAGATGGGCACGGTGCCAATCGGCACCGGGCTGTTGCGCAGAATCCATTCGCGGGTTTCGTGGATGTTTTTGCCGGTCGAAAGATCCATGATGGTATCCGCGCCCCAGCGGATGCCCCAGGTCATTTTCTCGACTTCATCGTTGATGGATGAGGCGAGCGCGGAATTGCCGATATTGCCGTTGATCTTGACCAGGAAGTTGCGCCCGATGATCACCGGTTCCAGTTCCGGATGGTTGATGTTGGCGGGAATGATGGCGCGGCCGCGCGCCACTTCGTCGCGCACGAATTCGGGGGTGATGACGGCGGGAATCGCGGCACCGAAATGCTCGCCGGGATGCTGGCGGGTGAAAATCTCCGCCAGATTGTCGCGGCGCTGGTTCTCGCGGATGGCGATGAATTCCATTTCCGGCGTGATGATGCCCTTGCGCGCATAGTGCATTTGCGTCACGTTCATGCCGGATTTCGCCTTGCGCGGCTGGCGCTGGAGATTGAAGCGCATCTCCGCCAGCGCGGGATCGTTCAGGCGCTGACGGCCAAACTCGGAAGTCGGCCCCACAAGTGCTTCGGTGTCACCGCGCTCCTCGATCCAGGCGCCGCGCAGCGAAGGCAGCCCGGCACGAATGTCGATTTTCACCGCCGGATCGGTGTACGGGCCGGAAGTGTCATAGACAAAAATCGGCGGATTCTTTTCCGCGCCCATATTTGCCGGCGTATCGGACTGGCTGATCTCGCGCATCGGCACACGGATATCGGGACGCGACCCCTGCACATAAATCTTGCGCGAATTGGGCAAGGGCTTGACCGCCGCCTCATCGACATGGGCGGACTGGTTCAGAAATTCGGGATTGGCATTCATGGAAAACTCCTTAAATACACAAGGAGCATTGCGAACAACAACGCTTCCCTGCGGCGGCATTATCCGCGTCAGGTTCAAAGGGTTTATCTCACCCGGATGAAATCGCATCCAGGACCCCCAGCTAAGGAGTGTGAAGCTACTGGAATTGTGGAATAATTGCAAGCAACGACAGCCTTCAATCTGGGAGTGGATATGGATTTCGCACAAGCACGATTCAACATGGTGGAGCAGCAAATCCGCACATGGAATGTACTCGATCAGCACGTACTCGACATGCTGCTCGATATGCGGCGCGAGGACTTCGTGCCGGCGGCCTACCGCAACCTGGCTTTCGTGGATATGGAAATCCCGCTCGGCCACGGCGAGGTGATGCTGACGCCGAAACTTGAAGCCCGCATTATCCAGGAACTGGGCATCAAGAAAACCGACAAGGTGCTGGAGGTCGGCACCGGCAGCGGCTACATGACCGCCATGCTGGCGCGCGAAGCGCATCATGTTTACAGCGTCGAGATCGTGCCTGAATTCAAGGTACAGGCGGAAGAGAAGCTGCGCGTTCACGGCGTGCACAACGTCACGCTGGAAGAAGGCGACGCTGCTCGGGGCTGGGACCGCCACGGGCCTTATGACGTGATCGTGCTCACCGGTTCCGTGCCGGCTCTGCCGGAGGCTTTCTTCGCCAGCCTGAACCGTGGCGGCCGGATGTTCGCGGTCGTCGGCGATGCCCCGGTGATGGAAGGAAAGCTGATCACCTGTCTCGGCGAAGGCGCCTGCCGTACCACGATTCTGTTCGAGACCTGCGTGCCGCCATTGCGCAACGCGCTCCAGCCCCAGCGCTTTTCATTCTAGGCAGCAGTGATTCAGCTTCACCCGCTCGAACTCAAGACATGGCTGGAACACCCTGCTCGCAAACAGCCCATTCTGGTGGATGTACGGGAAACCTGGGAATACCAGTATTGTCACATTGAGGGTTCGCTGCTGATCCCCCTGGGCCAGATACCGGAGCGCCTCACCGAACTGGACCCGGAAGCGGAAATCGTGATGATCTGCCACCATGGCGTGCGCAGTTACCGCGCCGGCTTGTTCCTCATGCAGGCGGGATTTACCAGCGTGTACAACCTGCAGGGCGGCGTGGAAGCCTGGGCGCGGGACGCCGACCCCACCATGCGCAAATATTAACCTAAAAAACTCATTTGGCCACAGAGAACACAGAGCTCACAGAGAGAAACAATGGTTTATCGTGAATATGAGCATCACCCACCGGGTGAACCTGATAACAATGCGAAACCCGCGTCATCTCTGTGTCCTCTGTGATCTC
>JAUYFW010000160.1 GCA_030690835.1 Sulfurimicrobium sp.
TGTCTACCACCAGAACGAGGTGGAGCAGTCGACCTACAATTTCGAGCACAGCGACGTGGAGTTCCTGCTCACCGCCTTCAATGCCCATGAAAAGCAGGCAAAACACCTGATGGAACAGCAACTGGCGCTGCCCGCCTACGAGCAACTGCTCAAGGCCGGCCACTCCTTCAACCTGCTGGACGCGCGCGGCGCCATCTCGGTCACCGAGCGCGCCGCCTACATCGGCCGTATCCGCAACCTGGCGCGCAGCGTCGCCCAGAGCTACCTGGATAGCCGCGCCCGCCTGGGATTCCCGATGGCACCCAAAGCGTGGGCCGACGAAATCCTGGCACATATTGAAAAAAAAGCGCCTGCCCTGAGCGCAGTCGAAGGGGCATGAACATGACTACCAAGAATCTGCTGGTTGAATTATTCGTTGAGGAACTGCCACCCAAGGCTCTCAGAAAACTGGGCGAGGCTTTTGCAAATAACCTGTTTGCTTCTTTGAATGAGCAGGAGCTAGTTGACCCAGTCTCGACGATCGCACCCAACGAGAGCGACCCAGACCTGCCGGCTCTTGATTACTTTGCCTCCCCCCGTAGGCTGGCAACATTAATACGCGGAATTAGAGCCAAGGGCCTCGACATAGCGCGTCAGATAAAGCTCATGCCGGTGAGCGTGGGGCTGGACGCCAACGGTCAGGCCACCCAGGCATTGCTGAAAAGGCTGGCAAGCATGGGGCTGGATGAAGCTATTGTTCCGAACCTCAAACGCGCCATCGACGGCAAGAGCGAAGCGCTATTTTTCGATTCCGTAGCCAAGGGCGCGACACTGGCGGAAGGACTGCAGAAAGCGCTGGACGAGGCTCTTGCAAAACTGCCCATCCCCAAGGTGATGAGCTACCAGCTGGCCGATGGCTGGAGCACGGTCAATTTCGTGCGTCCGGCCCACGGCCTGGTTGCCCTGCACGGCACGGAAGTGATCGCGGTATCCGTGCTCGGCCTCAGCGCCGGGCGCGAGACGCGGGGCCACCGCTTCGAAGCCGCTGCCGACATCCTCTCGCTCAAGGATGCGGATAGCTACGAGAGCCTGATGGAAGACGCAGGAGCGGTCATTCCCTCCTTTGAAAAACGCCGCGCCGAAATCGCCCACCAGTTGCAAGCAGCCGCCGCCAAGGCCGGCCCCAATCTGAAGCCCATTGAGGACGATGCTCTACTGGACGAGGTGACCGCTCTGGTCGAGCGCCCCAACGTGCTGCTCGGCCACTTCGAGGAAGGCTTTCTGGAAGTGCCACAGGAATGCCTGATCCTCACCATGAAGGCGAACCAGAAATATTTCCCCTTGCTGGACAACCAGGGCAAGCTGACCAACCGTTTCCTCATCGTGTCCAACATCCGTCCCGCCGATCCGTCCGCGGTGATCGGCGGCAACGAGCGGGTGGTGCGCCCGCGTCTCGCCGACGCCAAGTTCTTCTTCGACCAGGACCGCAAGAAAACCCTGGAATCCCGCGTGCTGAGCCTGGCCAAGGTCGTCTATCACAACAAACTCGGCACGCAGGGTGAACGCGTGCAGCGCGTCTGCGCCATCGCCAAAGCCATCGGCCAGCAACTGGGCGGTGAAACGCTAGCGCTACAGGCGGAACAGGCTGCACTGCTTGCCAAGACCGACCTGCTGACCGACATGGTGGGTGAATTCCCGGAACTGCAGGGCACCATGGGCCGTTATTACGCCATTAACGATGGCTTGCCAATTGCAATCGCCGATGCCATTGAGGATCACTACAAGCCGCGCTTTGCGGGCGACAGCCTGCCGCGCGGTCAGGTTGGCATCGTGGTGGCACTGGCCGACAAGCTGGAAACGCTGGTCGGAATGTTCGGCATCGGCCAAATTCCGACCGGCGACAAGGATCCATTCGCGCTACGCCGCCATACGCTGGGCGTGATCCGGATGTTAAGCGAAAACGATTTGCCGCTAGAACTGGAGGAAATGCTTCAATCTGTTGCTGGCGATTTTGGTTCGCACGTTTTCAGCAAAGGCGCCGAGCCAAGCATTAAACCCAAGGGTTCCCACGCAACTCTAAGCACCGGCTCCCCATTCAATTCAAACACAGCAACATTGGTAGCCGATTTCATCTATGACCGCCTCTCTGGCAGCCTGCGCGAGCAGGGCTACACGGCGCAGGAAGTTGATGCCGTCGTTTCGCAACGCCCGCAACGTCTGGGCAACATTCCCAAGCGCCTCTCCGCCGTGCGCACCTTCGCCGGTCTGCCGGAAGCTGCCAGTCTGGCCGCCGCCAATAAGCGTGTCGGCAACATCCTGAAGAAGGTCGAAGGCGCTGTGGAGGCCAAGGTCGACGCCGCGTTGCTCAAGGAAGCCGCAGAAATCGCGTTGAACGCCGCGCTGGCCGAGGTCAAGCCGAGGTCCGAGGCCGCTTTTGCGCAAGGCGACTACACTGCCTCGTTGCAGGAGTTGGCAGCGTTGAAGGCGCCAGTCGACACCTTTTTCAACGACGTGATGGTCAATGCCGAAGACCCTGCCTTGCGCGCCAACCGTCTCGGCCTGCTCGCCACGCTGCATCTGGCGATGAATCAGGTGGCCGACATTTCGAAGCTCTCGGTATGAAACTCATCATCCTCGACCGCGACGGCGTGATCAACTTCGACTCCGACCAGTTCATCAAAAGTCCGGCGGAGTGGAAACCCATTCCCGGCAGCCTGGAGGCCATTGCCAGGCTCAACCAGGCGGGCTACCGGGTGGTG
>JAUYFW010000167.1 GCA_030690835.1 Sulfurimicrobium sp.
CAGGCGGCAGACATTCAACAGCTTGATGGTCTGGGCTTCCACGCCGTTGACCGAGTCGATCACCATCACCGCCGAATCCACCGCCGTCAGGGTGCGGTAGGTGTCCTCGGAAAAGTCCTCGTGGCCGGGCGTATCGAGCAGATTGACGATGCAGTCGCGGTAAGGGAACTGCATCACCGAAGAAGTCACCGAGATGCCGCGCTGCTTTTCCAGTTCCATCCAGTCGGAAACCGCGTGGCGGTCCGACTTGCGCGCGCGCACCGCACCCGCCATCTGGATCGCGCCGCCGAACCACAGCATTTTTTCGGTCAGCGTGGTTTTACCGGCATCGGGGTGGGAAATGATGGCGAAAGTGCGACGGCGGAGGATTTCTTCGTGAAGGGTGGCCATGGTCGATTTGAGCGCGGAAAAAAGTGCGGAATTATAACAGCTTGGCTCGCCAGTGCGCTGATGCATTGGCGGTATGGCTAAAGGATTACCTGTGTGCCCAGTTCAACCACCCGGTGGGAGGCCGCTTGAAAAAGTGAGTGGCGCTGCCGGCGTTGCGGAACATGCTGATGAAGAGCTTCTTGCGCTGGAGTTCAGCTTGATCGCGCGCTTATCACGCAGCATGGAACCAGTTCGTATATGTAACAAGCGGGCGCATTGTACCGAATGACATACGAAGCAATACCAGTTGGTTATTGCGTAAGCGGGCCGCACTTCAGAGACTTCGATGCGACCATCCGGCGTTGGGGGTTTGAGGGGGGCGACATCAGGGTTAGTCTACATTTTGCGAACGTTTGCGGCTTGAACTTGTTTCGATCCATCTGGGGCTTCCTCGACATAGAACTGAAATTGTCCAGTTGCGGTGCTTGCAGTAGCAAGTGTAGCAACCTTGCTGAAATGGGTTCGTGCGTTTGGGCATTGGGTGGTTCTCATAGGCCTAATGTTCAAATTTAGGGGCTGGCCGACTACAAAGCCATGCCGAAGCCCCGGAAGTTTAAAAACCTACAGGCCGTAAGGAGAACGCTTATCGGCCAGTCCCGCTCGAATGTAGAAAACCGTGGTCTGAATGGCACTTACTTAAGCCAAATGTAGGGTGGGTTAGCGTTTTTTGCGTAACCCACCAAGCGTTGCGTAGCAACACAACGCAATTTTAATGAGTGCCTGGCGGCACATCTGGTGGGTTACGGCACAAACTGCGCGCCTAACCCACCCTACATCGATTATGGAACCGCTTAAGTAAGCGCCATTCGAGATCGACCCCATTGATATGCGGTAGGCCTGAAAACTCTTGAATGCCTTGACCTCCTTGGCCAGGCGCATCAACACCAACACCCGTTCCAGCAGGTCCCCCGCAGCCGGATCAGCTCCGGCAGGCGCTCGCGCGCCGAATTGGCGCGAATGACCTGCTCCACCACCAGACGGCTGGCGTTGCGCAACTCCGTGCCCAGGGTGTACTTGTGGTAGCGGGAGAAGCCCACCACCACGTTCTCGAAGTGCACTGCGGCATCCAGCGCGGCCTTGTAAATGGGCAGGTGTTCGTAGCGGGCCATGGTGTGTCAAAAAATCCGACAAAGGCGGGCTGCGCCCGCCTTAACTTCGCAGGGGGCTACCGCCCCCTGCACCCCCCAAAGGGCCAAAGCGCTCGAAGCGCCGAATCACCCACGCCGCCGCATCGCACCCAAACCGGCCAAACCCAGACCCAGCAGCAGCAACGTCGCCGGCTCCGGTACGGCGGCGACATCGCCGGGACGAACCGCCCACGCAAGGTACTCGTGGCTCTTGATGTCCCACTCCTGGTTGTCGGCGCGGGCACGGGCGCGGAAGTCCCACGCGAAGTTTGTGTTCGGCGCGTACTCCGTGCCGAACCAGTATGCGAAGTGCAGCAGGTTGTCGAACGGGCCGGTGTTGGCGAGGCCCCAGCCGCCGGCGGGGGTCGCGCTGCCATAGCCGGTGCCGGTCGCGCCAAAGCCGAAGGCCTGGGTGCCGTTGTTGCTGAAGCCGTACGGGCTACTTCCCGGCGCCATGATCGGCAGCCGCCAGTCGTCGTAGCCGCCGTAGGAGAGGCCGGCGGCCCAGGCGTTGGCGGCGGCCCAGTTCATCTGGCCGTCGGCATCGTAGCCGCTGGTCTGGGCGTAGTTGGCGTCCTGCAGCCAGGTGACGTTGAGTACGTTGTCGTAGATCAGCCCACCGCCCCGGTCGATCAGGGTGGCCTGCGCCGCGCCGCTCAGCGCAAGACCCGCGAGCAGGGTCAGGATCAGTGGTTTCTTTTGCATGGTTCGCTCCCAAGGTTGCTGCGCGGGCGGATCCCTCGCACTCGGAATCGTATTAAGCAATTACCTTGCCATCACTTTTAATGTGTCACTTTTTTGTTTTTATTCAAACAATCGCCGCTCCGTAGGGTCTATCTCAGATTGAAAGGGCCACCCATAGCACCTGGCGCAAGATATTGGCATAGTGGAAAACCCTAAATCGATTCCCGCCAATAAAGAAAGCCAGCCATCGAGCGGGTTTTTTATTGCCCATTGCGCCTGTAAATCTATACAATGTATAGGTCATGATAACGCCGCTACCATTCATCCTGAATGATGCCAACTTCCTCAAACGTCTGCGCCTAGCCGCTGCGGATACTTCGCGTATTGTGACCATGCCGCACGCGGTCAAGCGCATGAAGCAGCGCAAGGTGACGCTAAATCAGGTGGTTGAATGTCTGCGCAAGGGGATGGTAAGCGAACCGGCCCACCTGACGCCATATGGCGACTGGAAGGCGACCATCAGCCATCGCTGTGGTGGTGATTCGGTATCCGTGGCGGTGGTGCTGGAAATGAAGGACAACGGGGACTATTGCATTGTGATAACGGTGATGACATGAAAGAAAATGGCTACCACTATATGGAAAGCGGGCTGCGCAATATCTGGCTGGCCAGCGGCTATGAGTTTGTCGAGACGCGCTACGGGCGCGGCATCGCTATTCATGACGTGCCGGGTTTGCACGCACTAATTGGCAGGATACTGGCTAAAAAGTCGCGTTTGATCGGCGCCGAACTGCGTTTTTTGCGCAAGGAAATGGGCCTTTCACAGCGCGCCTTGGGAGAACTGCTGGGCGCATCCGACCAGGCTGTGGCGAAATGGGAGAAAACCAGCCGCGTCCCCAAGACTGCCGACCGCATGACGCGCCTGATCTATCTGGAACACATGGACGGCAACGCCCCGATCCGCGCCACCATCGAGCGCATCAACGATACCGATAACGCGGTGTCGGAACGCATCGTGGCGGAAGAATCAGCTACCGGATGGAAGATAGCCGCCTGATAATCTGACTATATCCCACCAACCTGAAGATGTGGCTTGATGTCATTGTCGGCCTTGTAGCACTCGTTGCGGGCCTCTTGCATGAGCGCGTGGGCATGCCTTCATTGCTTGAGATGAGAGATGAATGCACTGGCGGCCCGATACGAACTTTCAGCTTCAGCTTGGTCGACAAGGCCACCGCCATGGACGATGTTATTGGCTCTTTTCGCAAATCATGTTGTTAAGCCGTTCCACCCAGCGCCATCGTGAGCCACTGAGCGGGGTTCGGGCCGTTTCCGCTGTCACGGTCAAGCGCCCGGAACCAGCCCAGGTAGTTGGCCAGATAGCACGTTGCCACACCGCGAAACTTGTAGACCCAGCCTTTGAGGCGGCTATGGTACGCATTGACGTTTTGCACGTGCCAGGCACCGTCAACTCGAATGCCGGACGACAGGTTGACGGCATGATGCTCGACACCCATCTGCCGGGCGGCGCCAGCCAACGCAGGACTGCCGTCTGTGCAAAACACCACGTCCTTGCCCAGGAACGGTTTCAGCGCAGCAGAAAGATTCGTCATATCCATTGCCTTCAGTACACAGTCCATCGTTACGCCAGCACGATCCCGTGCGACCAGCACCGGCACCTGTTCGTGCGAAAGTCCTCGCTTGGCGGCTTTGCCGCCGCGCTTGCGCGCTTTCCTGTCGAGACCGCTGCGTTTTCCCTTAAACGACATCAAGAACATTGTTTCATCGGCTTCCGCAATGCCCGTCAGTGCCTGCGGCTGAAGAGCCATGGGCAGCGCCAGGAAACGATGCCGCCAGCGGTGCGCCGTGCTGACGTGGATATGCAGTGCGTCCGCCACTTTGTGCAGCGTCAATCCCGCACTCAACGCTTCGGCCTGACCCAGCCACTTGCCCCGCTTATGCAGGCCGCACAGCGGTGTGCCGGTCAAGGCGCTGAAGGTTTTGCCGCACTCTCGACAGCGATAGCGTTGCAGCCCATTGGCGTGGCCGTGCCGGTTCACGCGTTCAGCCTTGCAGTGCGGGCACGTCGCCATGGCAGCGAAACGTCCCTCGATAATCCCTGTGGACGCCGGTTGCGCGTCCAGTGCGGCCAATTC
>JAUYFW010000174.1 GCA_030690835.1 Sulfurimicrobium sp.
GCAAATCGTGTTGCTGAGGCCCCTGAGTCGGCCCGGAAGCCCTGTAGCGACTGGACAGGTGGCGTTGGGCCTCCAGCACGGCGGAATCGCGGTGCCGCAAGGCATTCCGGAGACCAGCAACACGATTTGCGAAAAGAGCCAATAAAAAAGCCCTGCATCGCTGCAAGGCTTTATTTATCTGGCTCCCCGACCTGGACTCGAACCAGGGACCTGCGGATTAACAGTCCGTCGCTCTACCAACTGAGCTATCAGGGAATGAAGAAGGCGCTATGATAATTATTTGAGGGTTGTTGGTCAACTGTTATGTGGCCTTCGGTGCATAACAGCCCGATTCTGGGCGCCTACAAGGGATTCGCGCGGAATGGCTAGGCCCGTTACTCAGTCAACGATCAGATTTTTTTCGCTACTCGTGGGAAAATAACGGTTATCAATTCTCATGAGCTCTCCATGCCGCTTGCCAAACTGCTTCCGCAACAGTTGCGCCTGACCCTTGATCCGGCGCAGCTGGGTTTCTCTGATACTTCCGAACTGGCTGCCGAGCCCTTGCCCTGGATCGGCCAGGAGCGTGCCGAGAAGGCTGCGCGCTTCGGTTTGTCGCTGGATCAGCCTGGTTATAACCTGTTTGCGCTGGGAGAGGTGGGCAGTGGCCGTTCATCCCTGCTGGAAGTTGCGATGCGCGAGGAAGCTGCGAAGCGTCCAGCGCCGCCTGATCTGTGCTATCTGCACAATTTTGATGTGCCCGAGCGGCCCATCGCCTTGCGCTTGCCGGCGGGGCAGGGGCGAGTGCTGCGCGACATGATGGCGGAACTGGCGAAGACCTTGCGGGCGGAGATTCCGCGGCGTCTTGCCGGGCCGGAATTCAAGGCCGAAAGTGAACGTATCCAGAAGGCATTCAAGGATGAAGAGGCGGTAGCCTATGCGGAACTGACCGCCTTTGCCGCCGCGCGCCACTTTACGCTGCACCGCGAGGACGAGCGCATGATTTTTACCCTGCTCGGTGAGGGGCATGCGGTGACCGAGGATGAAATGCTGGCGTTGTCCCCGCAACGCAAGGCCGAGATCGACCGTGCCGAGCAGGAACTGCGCGCTGAAATCACGCGCTTCTTGGAGCGCATGCGGCCCAAGGAGCGGGTGGCCAACGAGGCGCTGGCCCAGCTCAAGCACCGCATGGCCAAGCCCCTGGTCGAACACGAGATTGGCAATATCCGTGCCGCCATGAAGCAGCAGATCAAGGATTCGCTCAAACTCGGGGGTTATCTCGATGAGGTGGTGCTGGACGTACTCGCTCAACTGGAGCTGTTCGGCAGCGAAGACGCCGCGCTGCAGGCGGATCTGACGGACGTGCTGGCGCGCTATCGCGTCAACCTGGTGGTGGATAACGGCGGCTTGTCCTGTGCCCCGGCGCTGGTGGAGGACAACCCCCTGTTCCGTTCCCTGTTCGGCAACATCGAGTACCAGTTGGAAAACGATGTGCTGGTGACGGATTTCTCGCGCATCCGGGCGGGCAGCCTGCTGCGCGCGCACGGCGGTTTTCTGCTGCTGCATCTGCGCGATTTGCTGGGCGATCCGCTGGTATGGGAAAAGCTGCGTCGTTTCCTGCGCAGCGGGCGCTTGCAGATCGAGGAGCCGGGCACGCTCTACGCGCCCAATCCGGCGGTGTCGCTGGAGCCGGAAGCGGTGGACGTGGTGGTAAAGATTATTCTGGTCGGCAGTCGCGAGCATTATTACGAACTGCAGGAGGAGGAGCCCGAGTTTGGGCGCCATTTCCGCATCAAGGTGGATTTTGCCGAGAGCTTCAAGGCAGGAGCGGATTCCCACCGTGCTGCGGCTATTTTCATCGCCCACACCTGCCGCCGTCTTGGCTTGCCGCACTTTTCCGCCTCTGCCGTGGCGCGCTTGCTGGAAGAAATGCACCGCGAGGCGGACGACCAATTGCGGCTTTATGCCGTATTCGCCTATCTGGAGCAGTTGGTGACGGAGAGCGCGGCCTTGGCCGCTGGCGCTCAGGTGCAGCGCGACCACGTGGAGGCGGCACTGGCGGCCAAGACCTGGCGCCACGATTACCCCGACCAGCGCCTGCACGAATCGATTAGCGAAGGCGAATTGCTGATCGCGGTGCAGGGCGAACGGGTGGGGCGCATCAACGGTCTGACCCAGATCGACCTGGGCGACCACCGTTTCGGTATGCCGGTGTGTGTTTCGGCGCGCACTTTTCCCGGCAAGGAAGGGGTGCTCAACATCGAGCGCGAGGTGCAGATGTCCGGCCCGATCCACGATAAGGGCGTGTTCATCCTGCAGGCCTATTTCGCGTCGCTGTTCGCCCATCTCGGCCCGCTGTCGGTGAACGGCGCGCTGGTGTTCGAGCAGGAATACCATGGCGTGGAGGGCGATTCCGCCTCTTGCGCCGAGCTGTATGTCTTGCTGTCGAGCTTGTCCGGCCTGCCGATCCGCCAGGGTATCGCCGTCACCGGTGCGCTGAACCAGTTCGGCGAAGTGCTGCCGGTCGGTGGCTTGAACGAGAAAATCGAAGGATTTTTCCGCGTTTGCAGCGAGGCCGGGCTGGACGGCAACCAAGGCGTGGTCATGCCGTCGCGCAATGTCTCGCAGTTGATGCTGAATGCGCAAGTAGTCGAGGCGGTTGAACAGGGCAAATTCCACCTCCATGTCATCGACGAGGTGGGCGAGGCGCTGGAACTACTGATGGGCGAGCCGGTCGGAGAACTCGACGAGAACGGCATCTATCCGCATGGCAGCGTGCTGGGGCTGGCGCAGAAAACCTTGATGCATTACCGCCGCATCTGTCACTTGGCGGATCATCCGAAATCAGGGCGCAAGACGCGCCACGGGGCGTATTAGCCATGATGGAACTGGGGCTGATCGGGTTTTTTGTTGCGCTGGTGTGGTTCTGGATCGACAGCATGGCGGCGCGGGAGACGGCCGAGGCTGCGGGCAAGCGGGCCTGCCGCGAGGAGGGGGTGCAGTTTCTCGATGATACCGTGGCCTTTGCCAGGCTTGGTTTCGGCCGCGATGGCTGGAGCCGCCTCAAGCTCCGCCGCACCTACCGCTTCGAGTTCAGCGACACCGGCGATAACCGGCTCAAAGGCATGGTGGTGATGCTGGGGCGCGAGGTGGAAACGCTGGATCTGGAACGCCGCTATATCGAGGTCATGACGCCTGCAGTAATTCAACCTCAAATACCAGCGTGGCGTTGGGAGGGATCACACCGCCCGCGCCACGGGCACCGTAGCCGAGATGAGGAGGA
>JAUYFW010000175.1 GCA_030690835.1 Sulfurimicrobium sp.
GTTTTGTGAAGCGTGAAGTCACTCGCTACGCTTTGTTTGTGAAACGTGAAATGTAAAAACACCCACTGATCCTGCTCTTTCATTTCACGCTTCACAGCAAGGGCGTAGCCCAAGCGGTTTCACATTTCACTTGTCGCCTAGAGGCGCCTACTTTTGGTTCATGATTCTGGGCGGCATCTGCTGCCATGAAAGTTAGAGCCAAAACACCGCTGTAGGAGCGGCGCCCTCGCCGCGATTCGCGCCGGGGGCGGCGCTCCTACTCCGCCAGCAAGGGCTCGACCAGGTCCTTGAGGCGGGCGTAGTGAACCTGGCCGCTGATCTTTTTTCTGACCCGGCCCTGCTTGTCGATCACAAACGAGGTCGGTAGCCGGCTCACCCCGCCAAATGCCGCAGAAGCCTCCAGCGGCGCCATCGCCACGGGAAAATGGTAGCCCTCCTTGCCGATGAACGCCGCCACCTTGCCGATATCGTCGTCCTGGCTCAGGGCGATAATCTCGAAGCCCTTGGCTTGGTAATCCTGGTAGAACGACTCCATGGCGGGCATTTCATGGCGGCAATAAGGGCACCAGGTCGCCCAGAAATTCACCAGCACCACCTTGCCGCGCAGTTGTTCCAGATCCAGCCTGCGACCATCCAGCAAGCTTACCTGCAGCCCTGGCGTAGCGCGGCTCTCGTCGCTGACCCAGGCCGGCGGGCGAAACCAGACATAGGCGATGGCGGCGATAAGCAATAGCGTCCACACATCGGGGCGCCACTTTTTCCAGGAAAAAAATTCGCGCAAGCGCCGCGGTAAAGCCATCGCTTTAACCTGAATCTCGCGCAAGCGAGCCTTCGTCCCCCTCTCCCGTTTCACGGGGGAGGGCCGGGGTGGGGGAAACGGTCATGGCAAGTTTCATGACCGGAAGCGAGACATTTGCCATGACCGTTAGTATCCTTCTTCAGAGTGTTGTCGCATGTGCCTGCATCATGGATAAAAGTACCGCGTATAATCCTACGCCATCTTAACCCATGGTTATTCCTGTCCCATGCTCTGGATCAAAGCACTTCACATCATTTTCGTCGTAAGCTGGTTCGCCGGCCTGTTCTACCTGCCACGCCTGTTCGTGAATCACGCCATGGTGGAGGATCAGGCCACGGCGGAGCGCCTTAAACTGATGGAACACAAGCTGTACCGCTTCATGACGCCGCTGGGGGTGCTGGCACTGGTGTTCGGCTTCTGGCTGTGGCTGGGCTTCGGCTTCAGCGGCGGCTGGCTGTACGCCAAGCTGGTACTGGTAACCTTGCTTGCCGCCTACCACCTCTACTGCGGCAGGATCGTGGCGGACTTCAGAAACGACCGCAACCGCCACGGCCATGTGTTCTATCGCTGGATGAATGAGCTTCCGGTACTGATTCTGGCGGCGGTGGTGATCCTGGTGGTAGTCAAGCCGTTCTAGCCTTCAGTATTCAGTTGTTAGTTGATAGGCCGGCCTCCAACTAATAGCTGACGACTAATAGCTGACGACTAATAGCTGACGACTAATAGCTGATAGCTGATAGCTGATAGCTGATAGCTGATAGCTGATAGCTATCTAGTGTATATTTCCGCCTTCCCCATCACCAGATTCCTGCATCATGCCTGAAAATTTTTTCGCCCCTTGCCCGCGCGGCCTGGAAGCCGCGCTTGGCGCCGAACTCGAAGCCCTCGGCGCAAGCGCATTGCAAGCCACCGACGGCGGCGTCGGTTTTAGCGGACCATTCGAACTGTGCTACCGCGTCAACCTGGAAAGCCGCATTGCCAGCCGCGTGCTGTGGCGCATCGGCGGCAACCGCTACCGCCGCGAGGAGGACATTTACAAAGCGGTATACGCCCTGCCCTGGCTCGACTGGTTCGATGTCACGCGTACCATCATGGTCAAGGTAAGCGCCAGGCGCTGCCCGTTACAGAGCCTGGATTTCATTACGCTCAAGATCAAGGATGCGGTATGCGACAAATTCCGCAACCTCGGCGGCGAACGCCCGAGCGTCGACACACATCTGCCGGACATTCGCATCCACGCCTTCCTCGAACAGGACTCCTTTGCCCTATATATCGACACCTCCGGCGAAGCGCTGTTCAAGCGCGGACTGCGTCGGGCAACGGTGGAAGCACCGCTACGCGAAAATCTCGCCGCCGGCATTCTCCATCTCTCCGGCTGGAAACCGGGCGAAACCCTGCTTGACCCGATGTGCGGCAGCGGCACCTTCCTCATGGAAGCCGCGCAAATGGCGCTCGACATCCCGCCCGGCCTGGGGCGCGAATTTGCCTTCAGCAAACTGCTCAACTTCAAGGAGAAAACCTGGGAAAGCCTGCGCACAGAGGCTGCGGCACGACGCAAGCCGATGCAATTCTGCAATATTTACGGCAGCGACAAATACGGCGATACACTGAAAGTGGCACGGGAAAATCTGGAAACCGCCGGACTGCTGGAAGCGGTGGAGCTGAAACAATGCAACGTGCTGGAAGTCCCCGTTCCCACACCGGAAGGCGTGCTGGTGACCAACCCTCCCTACGGTGTACGAATCGGCGAAGAGGAAGAACTGGCCGCTCTTTACCCCGAACTCGGCCATCTGCTCAAGCAAAGATTCACCGGTTGGCGCGCTTACTTTTTCACCGCGGATTTCCGTCTGGCCAAATTGATCCGGCTATCCGCCTCACGCCGCATTCCGCTATTCAACGGCGCGCTGGAATGCCGTTTGTTCGAATACAGGATGGTGGCGGGAGGGATGCGGAAGTAGCTATCAGCGTTCAGCGTTCAGCCATCAGCCAAACCGGTTCTGCTGACAGCTGATAGCTGATAGCTGACTGCTGATAGCCGCCTTCCTCACACAATCCCCAAGTGGTCGATGCCGGACATCAGATCCTTGTCCTTGGACTCCTGGCCGTGCAGTTTGATCTTGAGTCGCAGATCGTTGACCGAATCAGCATTGCGCAATCCATCCTCGTAGCTGATCATGCCGGCCTCATAAAGATCGAACAGCGACTGGTCGAAGGTCTGCATGCCCAGTTCGCGCGACTTGGACATGATTTCCTTGATCTCGTGCACCTCGCCCTTGAAGATCAGGTCGGAAATCAGCGGTGAGTTGAGCATGATCTCGATCGCTGCTGCCCGCCCCTTGCCTTCCTTCATGGGAATCAGGCGCTGCGAGACAAAGGCCTTGAGGTTGAGGGAAAGGTCCATGAGCAGTTGCTGGCGCCGCTCTTCCGGGAAGAAGTTGATGATCCGGTCGAGCGCCTGGTTGGTGCTGTTGGCGTGCAGGGTGGAGAGGCACAGGTGGCCGGTTTCGGCAAAGGCGATGGCGTAGTCCATGGTTTCGCGGTCGCGAATCTCGCCGATCAGAATGACATCCGGAGCCTGACGCAGCGTATTTTTCAGCGCTGCAAACCAGTTTTCGGTATCCACCCCGACCTCGCGCTGCGTGATGATACAGTTTTTGTGATCGTGCACATATTCCACCGGGTCTTCAATGGTGATGATGTGGCCGAAGCTGTTTTCGTTGCGATAACCGACCATCGCCGCCAGCGAGGTGGATTTGCCCGAACCCGTACCGCCGACGAACACCACCAGGCCGCGCTTGGTCATGGCCACGTCCTTGAGCACTTCCGGCAGGCCCAGTTCCTCGAATTTCGGAATTTTGGCCGTGATGGTACGCAGCACCAGGCCGACGCGCGACTGCTGCACGAAGGCATTGACGCGGAAACGGCCGATATCCGGCGGGCTGATGGCGAAATTGCATTCCTTGGTGGACTCGAACTCCGCCGCCTGCTTGCCGTTCATGATCGCCATCGCCAATTCCTGCGAATGGGCTGGCGTGAGGGTCTGGTTGGACACCGGGGTGACCTTGCCGTCCACCTTGATGGCGGGGGGGAAACCGGCAGTGATGAACAGGTCCGAGCCCTTCTTGCTGACCATCAGGCGCAGCAGATCATGCATGAATTTCTGCGCTTGTTCGCGTTCCATGGTGTTTCCTTTTCGCTAGGCGTGTTAACACGCCCTAGATACTCACTCCGGTCTTCACCCGCCGAAGCTGTCCTTGTTCACCGCCTTGCCACGTGCCTCGTTGGGCGCAATCACGTTACGCCGCACCAGGTCGGTGAGGCATTGATCCAGTGTCTGCATGCCCAGATTCTGGCCGGTCTGGATCGCGGAATACATTTGAGCGATCTTGTTTTCGCGGATCAGGTTCCGGATAGCCGGGGTACCGATCATGATTTCGTGCGCCGCGACCCGGCCGCTGCCGTCCTTGGTCTTGAGCAGGGTCTGCGCAATGACCGCGCGCAGGGATTCGGAAAGCATGGAACGGACCATTTCCTTTTCCGCCGCCGGGAACACGTCGATGATACGGTCGATGGTCTTGGCCGCGGAGCTGGTGTGCAGGGTACCGAATACCAGGTGGCCGGTTTCAGCAGCGGTCAGCGCCAGACGAATGGTTTCCAGATCGCGCATCTCGCCCACCAGGACGATGTCCGGGTCCTCGCGCAGCGCCGAACGCAATGCATTGGCAAAGGACAGGGTATGTTGCCCCACCTCGCGCTGGTTGATCAGGCACTTCTTGCTCTCATGCACGAATTCGATCGGGTCTTCCACGGTGAGGATGTGGCCGTACTCGTTCTCGTTGATGTGGTTGACCATCGCCGCCAGAGTGGTCGATTTACCCGAACCGGTAGGCCCGGTCACCAGCACGATGCCACGCGGCTGGTCAGCGATTTCCTTGAAGATGGGCGGACAATTCAGTTGTTCGAGCGTCAGCACCTTGGAGGGAATGGTACGGAAAACCGCGGCGGCTCCCCGGTTCTGGTTGTATGCATTGACGCGGAAGCGTGCCAGTCCGGGAATCTCGAAGGAAAAATCGACCTCAAGATTCTCTTCGTAAAACTTGCGCTGACCGTCGTTCATGATGTCGTACACCATGCCGTGCACGCCCTTATGATCGAGCGAATCCACGTTGATGCGGCGCACGTCGCCATTGACCCGGATCATGGGCGGCAGGCCTGCGGACAGGTGCAGGTCGGACGCCTTGTTCTTGACCGAGAAGGCGAGTAGGTCAGAGATTTCCATTTATAATCCCCCTGTTGCGGTCGCAATGACCGATAGATAAAGCCATTATGACAACAATCACAAGCGCCATGCAAGCCGTTAAACATCGCATCCTTGCCGCGGCGGCACAAAATGGCCGGACAGCCCAGTCTGTCCGGCTCTTGGCGGTAAGCAAAACCTTTCCGCCTGAAGCCGTGCGCGAGGCTTTTGAAGCGGGGCAAACGGCGTTCGGCGAAAGCTATGTCCAGGAAGCGCTGGCAAAAATCGCGGTATTACGCGACCTGCCCCTGGAATGGCATTTCATCGGCCCGCTGCAAAGCAATAAAACGCGCCAGGTGGCGGAAAATTTCGCCTGGGTGCACAGTATTGATCGCGCAAAAATCGCCGAGCGCCTCTCCGCTGCCCGACCTGCGGAACTGCCGCCCCTGCAGGTATGCCTGCAAGTAAACGTCAGTGGCGAAGCCAGCAAAAGCGGCGTAGCGCCCGAGGAAGCGGAGTCGCTCGCGGCCCATGTAAAATCCTTGCCGCGTCTTCAACTGCGCGGGCTGATGGCGATCCCCGCGCCCACGGACGATGTGGCCCTGCAGCGGCGGCAGTTCCGCATCGTGAACGAACTGCTGACGCAATTGAATCGCCGGAATTTCCAGCTGGACACCCTGTCCATGGGCATGTCGGACGATATGGAGGCGGCCATTGCCGAAGGCGCCACCCTCGTCCGGGTCGGCTCGGCGATATTCGGTACACGAAACTACACAAAAGAGTCATCCGGCTAACAGTCAAACCATATAAAATCCGGCTTAGCCTCAACCAAGACCCTTCACCATGCCAGACACCCGCGAAACCGCCCAGCACGAAAGCGTTCAGGAAAGCCTGAAACGCGTTGTCGCGCTTTTGCACAAGCATGAACTGGTGGAAGCCCTGGTGCACAAGCAGGACATGCCGCGCCACGACCTGGTGCAGCAACTGGTGCACAAGCAAAATCTGGCCGAGTTGCAGAAAACGCTGGATGCGCTGCACCCCGCCGACATGGCCTATATTCTCGAAGCCCTGCCGCTCGACCAGCGTCTGGTGGTATGGGAGCTGGCACGGGCGGATCGCGATGGCGAGATCCTGCTGGAAGTGTCCGATGCGGTGCGCGAATCCCTCATCGCCAGCATGGACAGCGACGAGTTGCGCGCCGCCGCCGAGCAGCTCGACACCGACGAAATCGCCGACCTGGCGCCGGATCTGCCACACGAGGTGATCCAGGATGTGTTCGAGTCACTGGACAAGGAAGAGCAGGCGCAGTTGCAATCGGCACTGTCCTTCCCGGAAGGCACGGTAGGCGCGCTGATGGATTTCGACATGGTCACCATACGCGAGGATGTCAGCCTGGAAACGGTGTTGATCGACCTGCGCAAACTGGGTGAACTGCCCAGCCATACCGACAAGCTATTCGTGGTCGACAGCAAGGAAAAACTGCGCGGCGTATTGCCCTTGAAGCGCCTGCTATTGCACAACCCGGACGCCCTGGTAGCGGCGGTGATGTCCGATGACCCGGTGATTTTCAACGGCAACGACAAGGCCAGCGACGCTGCCTCGGCGTTCGAGCGCTATGACCTGGTCACGGCACCGGTAGTGGACGCTCACGACAAACTGATTGGCCGACTGACGGTGGACGAAGTGATGGACTTTATCCGCGACGAAGCGGAAAGCGACGCTCTCGCCATGGCGGGTTTGCGCGAAGAAGAAGACATGTTCGCCTCGGTATGGAAGTCCATGCAGAACCGCTGGACCTGGCTTGCCATCAATCTGGTGACGGCCTTTATCGCCTCGCGCGTGATCGGCGTGTTCGAAGGCTCGATCGAGAAAATAGTCGCTCTCGCGGCGCTGATGCCCATTGTCGCCGGCATCGGCGGCAACTCCGGCAACCAGACCACCACCATGATCGTGCGCGGCCTGGCCCTGGGGCAGATTCACCCCAGCAACATGCGCAAGCTGTTCATCAAGGAACTGGGCGTGAGCTTGATGAACGGCCTGATCTGGGGTTCCATTCTCGGCCTGCTGGCTTATCTTCTGTATCGCAATGCCGCGCTCGGCGCGGTGATGACCGCCGCCATGGCACTCAACCTGCTGCTGGCAGCCGTCATGGGTGTACTCATCCCACTGGTCATGCACAAATTCGGGCGCGATCCCGCCGTGGGGTCGAGTGTGCTGATTACCGCCGTCACCGACAGCGGCGGGTTCTTTATTTTCCTCGGTCTCGCCACCATCTTTCTGATGTAGCCGGCTCAGGCCGGTTTCGACCCCGTCACCTCAACCGTCCGCACCTGTGCGGCCAGCTTGTCCAACACGCCGTTGACGTATTTGTAGCCATCCGTGCCGCCGTAACCCTTGGCCAGTTCGATGGCTTCGTTGATCACCACGCGGTAGGGAATTTCCACGTGATGCACGAACTCGTAGGTCGCCAGCAATAAAATGGCGCGCTCCACCGGACTCAATTCTCCCATTGGACGATCGAGGCAGGGCTGGATGCGCGCTTCCAGGGCGGTCGCATCCTTGATCGCGCCACGCAGCATGGCGACGAAGTGCGCGTCGTCGATTTTCTCGTAGTCTTCGTTTTCACGTAGTTGCGCCTCGATGACCTCCACCGGGTCACCGGTCAACTGGCGCTGGTAGAGGCCCTGCAGGGCGAGTTCGCGCGCTTTGCGGCGGTTCTTTTTCATGTAGGGCCTATTTAAATTTTCTTCAGCAGATTAGCCATCTCGATTACCACGCGCGCGGCGTCGGCACCTTTTTCCGCCATGCGGACCAAGGCCTGCTGCTCGTCTTCGGTGGTCAAGATGGCGTTGGCGATGGGCAGACCGCTGTCGAGCATGACGCGGGTCACGCCGCCCCCGGATTCGTTGGCCACCAGTTCGAAGTGATAGGTCTCGCCGCGAACAATTGCGCCCAGCGCGACCAGTGCATCGAACTTGCCGCTTTTGGCCATTTTCTGCAACACCAGGGGAATTTCCAGCGCGCCGGGCACGGTGGCGAGGTGAATGTCTTCCTTGGCCACGCCCAGCTTGAGCAGCTCGGTGACGCAGGCGCCCAGCAGCCCCTCGCACACGTCGATGTTGAAGCGGCTCATGGCGATGCCGACTTTCAGGCCGGCGCCGTTCAGGTCGGGATGGAATTCGGGCAGTTTATTGGGGGTTCCCATATCTGATTTCCTATTTCGGTTCGTAATAGCCGGTCACTTCCAGATCGAAGCCCGCCATGCTCGGCATCTTGCGCGGCACGGCCAGAAGGCGCATTTTGGTGACATTGAGGTCGCGCAGGATCTGCGCGCCGATACCGTAGTTGCGCAGGTCCACCTTGGCCGGGGCCTTGGGTTCGCTGCGCTTGATGCGCGCCAGCAGGTCGGCGGAGGACTCTCCGCCTCGGCGCATCAGCACGATCACGCCCTTGCCAGCCTCGGCCACGGCCTGCAGCGCCTGATGCACGCTGAAGGAATGCTCGAAGCTGGTGGTGTCAATAAAATCCATCACCGACAGGGGTTCATGCACCCGCACCAGGGTTTCCTCGCCCGCCTTGATCTCGCCCTTGACCAGCGCCAGATGCACTTCGTTGGCGGTCTTGTCGTGATAGGTCACGAGATGGAATGCGCCATAAGCGGTATGCACCGTTTTCTCCGCCACGCGCTCCACCAGGCTCTCGGTCTGGCTGCGGTAGTGGATCAGATCGGCGATGGTGCCGATTTTAAGATCATGTAGTTTGGCGTATTCCAGCAGATCCGGCAGCCGGGCCATCTCGCCGTCTTCCTTGAGAATTTCGCAGATCACCGCTGCCGGCTCCAGTCCCGCCAGGGCGGCAAGATCGCATCCGGCTTCGGTATGTCCGGCGCGCACCAGTACACCGCCATTCTGCGCCTTGAGGGGGAAGATGTGGCCTGGCTGCACGATGTCATGCGCGCTCGCATCCTTCTTCACTGCTGCCAGCACCGTTTTGGCACGGTCGGCTGCGGAAATGCCGGTGGTCACGCCTTCCGCCGCTTCGATGGAGACGGTGAAATTGGTGCCCAGCGGGGCCTTGTTGCTCGACACCATCAGCGGCAGATCGAGCTGGCGGCAACGCGCCTCGGTCAGCGTCAGGCAGATCAGGCCACGGCCATGCTTGGCCATGAAATTGATCGCTTCCGGCGTGGCAAACTCGGCTGCCAGGACCAGGTCGCCTTCGTTCTCGCGGTCTTCCTCATCCACCAGAATGACCATTTTGCCGGCCTTGAAGTCGGAGATAATGTCTTGTATCGGACTGATGTTCATTCTTTTTCCTTACCGTAACTCAGCATTCTTTCGAGATAACGCGCGACCAGATCCACTTCCAGGTTGACCTGTTTGCCGGCGCACAAATGTTTGAAATTGGTCGCCTGAATGGTGTGGGGGATCAGGTTGATGCTGAAGTCCTCATCTTTCACCCAGTTGACCGTCAGGCTCACCCCATTGACCGTAATCGACCCCTTGTGGGCGATATAGCGCGCCAGCGATTTGGGGGCGCGAATCACCAGTTCATGGGATTCACCGAGCGGCGCGAACTTCACCACCTCGCCCACGCCATCGACGTGGCCACTTACCAGATGGCCGCCAAGGCGATCTGCCAGGCGCAGCGCCTTTTCCAGATTGACCTCGCCGGGTTCGCCCAGCCCCACGGTGCAATTGAGCGTTTCGCGCGACACGTCGACCTGGTAGCCATCGGCGGTTTTAGCGATCACCGTCAGGCATACGCCGTTGGCGGCGATGCTGTCGCCAACGGCGACGTCGCTCATGTCCAGATCGGCGGCGTCGATCGTCAAGCGCACGCCCTGCTGCAGCGGTTCGATGGCGGCAATTTTTCCCACCGCCTGAATGATGCCGGTAAACATTTAACATTCCTCTTTTGCAACGCCACACTGTTTACTCGAACGAAATGCCAACATGTAGGTTGGGTTAGGCGCGTTTTTTGCGCCGTAACCCAACAAACCCAATCTTCCCTTTAAAAACCGGTTTTGAATATTTGGGTCTGTTGGGTTACGCGATAAAGCCGCTAACCCAACCTACATGTGGCCGTTTCCTTAAGCAAACAGTATCGCCTTTAAACACAAAAACGCGCCACGATGCGCATATCGCGCCCCACCATGCGCAGATCCTTGATTTCCAGTTCCTGGCGCTGATTCATTTCCTCGATTTCCGGCACGCCGAACATGCCGCGCGCCCTGTCGCCGAACAGCATGGGCGCGAGATAAAACACCAGTTCGTCCACCACGCCGGCATGCAGCAGGGCGCCATTGAGCACCTTGCCGGCTTCCACCGTAATTTCGTTCAGCCCGCGCCGGCCCAATTCGTGCAGCAGGCGGGCCAGGTCGATCTGCCCGTGCTCGGCCGGCAACACCAGCACCTCGGCGCCGGTATCCTGCAATTGCCGGATACGATCTTGCTCGTCACAACCGGTGGCAACCAGCACCCTGGCGCCCTGCAATATTTTTGCATCGAGCGGCATGCTCAGGTTGGCGTCCACCACCACCTTGAGCGGCTGGCGTGGCGTTTCGATGTCGCGCACGGTGAAGGACGGATCGTCCGCCAGCACCGTGCCGATACCGGTCAGCATGGCACAGGAACGGGCGCGCCAGCGGTGTGCGTCACGGCGCGCATCGGGGCCGGTGATCCACTGGCTGACGCCATTGTTCAGCGCCGTCTTGCCGTCCAGCGTGGCGGCCACCTTGAGCCGCAGCCACGGCCGGCCTCTTTCCATGCGCGAGATGAAACCGGCATTCAGCTCGCGCGCCTCGTTTTCCAGCACACCGCAAGCCGTGGGAATCCCCGCCAGTTCAAGCATGGCAATGCCCTGCCCGGCCACCATGGGATTGGGGTCGCGCATCGCCACCACCACGCGCGCCACGCCCGCCTTGATCAGCGCCCCGGCACAGGGCGGGGTGCGGCCGTAATGGCTGCACGGTTCAAGCGTGACATACACCGTCGCGCCCCGCGCGGCTTCTCCCGCCCGGTTTAACGCATGGACCTCGGCATGGGGTTCGCCGGCACGCTCATGCCAGCCCTCGCCCACCACCTTGCCATCGCGCACGATGACGCAGCCCACGCGGGGATTGGGGGTTGTGCTGTACAGACCGCGCTCCGCCAGCTGCAAAGCGGACGCCATATATGCGTGGTCGGCGGAGGTAAACACGGCTGTTACTTGTCCAGGTCGCGGATCGCGTCGCGGAAGTCTTCCACATCCTCGAAACTGCGATAAACCGAAGCGAAGCGGATATAGGCCACCTTGTCCAGCTTGCGCAATTCGTTCATCACCATCTCGCCCACCTGGCGCGACGGCACTTCGCGCTCGCCCAGGCTTAACATTTTCTGCTCGATGTGCTGGATGGCGCTATCCACCAGATTGGTGGAAACCGGGCGCTTGTTGAGGGCGCGCATGAAGCTGGTGCGGATCTTGTCGCGGCTGAATTCCTCGCGGCTACCGTTCTGCTTCACCACCTGCGGCAAGCGCAGCTCGGCGGTTTCATAAGTCGTGAAACGCTTTTCGCAACCCGCGCAACGCCGCCGGCGACGCACGCTGTCGCCTTCCTCGCTGACGCGTGAATCGATCACCTGGGTATCGTCGGCACCGCAAAAGGGGCATTTCATTTTTTATGTGAAGTGTGAAATGTGAAATGTGAAACGCAGCAAAACACCCCGCCACGTTTCACCCTTCACTCTTCACATTTCACGCTCCATAAACCGGATACTTCGCGCACATCGCCTTGGCTTCGTTGGCCACGCGCGACAGCACGGTTTCGTCGGTGGGCGCGGCCAGCACGTCGGCAATCAGGTTGGCCAGGTGCTCGGCCTCGATTTCCTTGAAGCCGCGCGTGGTCATGGCCGGGGTACCGATGCGGATGCCGCTGGTGACGAAGGGCTTTTCCGGATCGTTGGGGATGGCGTTCTTGTTCACCGTGATGTGCGCCTTGCCCAGCGCGGCTTCGGCTTCCTTGCCGGTGAGCTTCATGGCGCGCAGATCGACCAGGAAAACGTGCGATTCGGTGCGCCCGGAAATGATGCGCAGGCCACGTTCGGTGAGCACCTTGCACATCACCAGCGCATTGGCGATCACCTGCTCCTGGTAGTGCTTGAAGTCCTTGCTCGCGGCTTCCTTGAAAGCCACCGCCTTGCCGGCGATGACGTGCATCAGTGGTCCGCCCTGCAAGCCTGGGAAAATGGCTGAATTGATGGCCTTTTCGTGTTCCGCCTTCATCAGGATGACGCCCCCCCTTGGTCCCCGCAGAGTCTTGTGGGTGGTGGTTGTAACCACGTCGGCGTGCGGCACCGGGTTGGGGTAAACGCCAGCGGCAATCAGCCCGGCATAGTGCGCCATGTCCACCATGAAAATCGCGCCGACGGCCTTGGCCACCTTGGCGAAGCGCTCGAAGTCGATCTTCAGCGCATAGGCCGAGGCACCGGCGATAATCAGCTTGGGCTTGTGTTCATGCGCCAGAGCCTCCATGCGCTCGTAGTCGATCTCTTCTTTTTCGTCGAGACCATAGGCGACGACATTGAACCACTTGCCGCTCATGTTGAGCGCCATGCCGTGGGTAAGGTGACCGCCCTCGGCCAGGCTCATGCCCATGATGGTGTCACCGGGCTTGAGGAAGGCCATGAAAACAGCCTGATTGGCCTGGGAGCCGGAGTTGGGCTGGACGTTGGCTGCCTCGGCGCCGAACAGTTTCTTGACGCGGTCGATGGCGAGCTGCTCGGCGATATCCACATATTCACAGCCACCATAATAGCGCTTGCCGGGATAACCCTCGGCGTACTTGTTGGTCAGCACCGAGCCCTGCGCCTCCATCACCGCCGGGCTGGTGTAGTTTTCGGAAGCAATCAGCTCGATATGGTCTTCCTGACGCTGGCGTTCCTGCTCGATCGCCCGCCACAATTCAGGATCATAGCTGGCAAGGGTATTTTTTGCGCTGAACATGGTGGTCTTTCACTCGGCTTGGAAAAAACGGGAATTTTAGCATGACCGACAAGGGTTTAACCAACTTCGCGCGGCCACGTTGCCGGTTTCCTTGAAGTGCGACGGGCTCCTAAATTTCCTCGCTGACGGGCGATTTCTTCACCGCATCCACTGGCGCATCCTGGCTAATCAAGCCATGGCGCTGCAATTCGGCGCGCATTTCGGCAATTTCGCGGCGCAATTCCAGGACATTCTGGTGCATTTCGCGGCGCAAGCGTCTTTCATCCTCGCCGACGAACAAAGCGGAAACGCTCGCCGTCACCAGGGAAAACACGGTAAACCCGACGATCACCATCACCACCGCAAAAGCGCGCGAGATGGATGTGGTCGGCACATAATCCCCATAACCCACGGTTGCACCGGTAGTGAAAGCCAGCCACAGGCCTTCGCCGAAGCTGTGGACGGTGGGTTCCAGCCAGTAAAATCCCGCACCGGCGGAAATCAGGGTAACCAGTCCCAAGGCGAAAGCATACGGAATGGCATTGGTGGAAAACAGGATGCGCACCGAGCCCAGCATGCGCGCCAGAATCAGGGCCACATAAGCCACCCGCAGCAAGCGCACCAGCGGCAACCACTCGCTGGGGAGTCCGACCAGGCCCAGGGCGGAAGCCCCGATAATCATCAGATTGAGCCAGTTGTACCTGAGATAGTCCATTTTTCTGTGGCAAAGGTGCAGCATCCACGCCGTTTCCAGGCTAAAAGCGACGAAGATGAAAAGATCCAGCGCCCAGCCGACATGTTGCAGCGGCACATCGCGTTGCAGCGCTTCGAGGAAGAAGGCCGGCACCGCCAGCAGCGCAACGGCAATCATCACCCAGTGCAGACGCCGCTCCCAAACATAGGCCCGTGGGTTATCGTGGGCCGGCACGCCGCCCATGCCAAACCAGCGCCGCAGATCAATTGCCATGCTTACTCCCCGTTAACATGGCAATTATTCTACAACGTATCTTATGGCTATGCGTTTCCATGCTTATGGCGGTATTGCTATCATGGGCACCCCTGAATTGGAATAATTTCGCCATGCAAAAAAACCCCCTGCAATCCCTGTGGTGGCTTGCTGTCGCCGTTCTCGGCGCGTTGGCCCTGGGCGGCATCGCCCTCAGCCGCGGCGAATCCATCAATGCCATCTGGCTGATCACTGCCGCCGCCTGTGTCTTCGCCCTCGCGTACCGCTTTTATGCTGCCTGGATTGCAGCCCGGGTACTGGTGCTGGACGAAACCCGCGCCACGCCGGCGGAGCGTTTCGACAACGGGCGCGACTTCATCCCCACCAACAAATGGGTCGTGTTCGGCCACCACTTCGCCGCCATCGCCGGCCCCGGCCCGCTGATCGGCCCGACCCTGGCAGCGCAATTCGGCTACCTGCCGGGTACGCTATGGATTATCGTTGGCGCCGTGCTCGGCGGCTGCGTGCAGGACATGACCATCATGTTTTTCTCCATGCGGCGCAACGGCAGGAGCCTGGGGCAGATGGCGCGCGACGAACTCGGACCGATCGGCGGCATCGCCGCGCTGGTGGCGACGCTGATGATCATGGTGATCCTCATCGCCGTGCTTGGGCTGGTGGTGGTCAACGCCATGAAGCACAGCCCCTGGGCCACCTCCACCGTCGCCGCCACCATCCCGATCGCGGTGCTGGTTGGCCTGTACATGCGCAACATCAGGCCCGGCCGGGTACTGGAAGGCTCGGCACTGGGACTGGCGCTGCTCTTGCTGGCGGTGGCGGGCGGCGGCTGGATCGACCACAACCCAACATTGCGCCCCCTCTTCGACCACGAGGGCCTGACCCTGGCCTGGGTGGTGATCGCCTATGGCTTCGCCGCCGCCATCCTGCCGGTGTGGCTGCTGCTCGCACCGCGCGACTATCTTTCCACCTTCTTGAAGCTGGGCACCATTCTTTTACTGGCCATCGCCATCGTGGTGATGCAGCCGGAAATCAAGATGCCCGCGCTGACGCAATTCATCGACGGCAGCGGACCGATTTTCGGCGGCAGCGTTTTCCCCTTCGTCTTCATCACCATCGCCTGCGGCGCGGTGTCCGGCTTCCACGCCCTGATCGCATCCGGCACCACGCCCAAGCTGCTGTCCAACGAAAGGGACATCCGCATGATCGGCTACGGCGGCATGCTGCTGGAATCATTCGTTGCCATCATGGCCATGGTCGCCGCCACCGTGCTCGACCCCGGCGTGTTCTTCGCCATCAACAGCCCGGCTGGCGTGGTGGGAAAAACCGCTGCCGACGCGGTGGCAACCATCTCCGCCTGGGGTTTCCCGGTCACGGTGGCGCAGATGGATCAGCTCGCCCGCGACATGGGCGAAACCACCCTGTTTGCCCGCACCGGCGGCGCGCCCTCGCTGGCCGTCGGCATGGCCAGCATCTTCGGCAGCGCCTTCGGGCAGGGCATGCTGGCGATGTGGTACCACTTCGCCATCATGTTCGAGGCGGTGTTCATCCTCACCACGCTGGATGCCGGCACCCGCGTCGGGCGCTTCATGCTGCAGGATTTCCTCGGCAATTTCTCGCCGCGCCTCGGCCAGACTTCCTGGTATCCCTCGGTGATCCTCACTTCCGGCATCATCGTTGCGGCCTGGGGCTATTTCCTCTACATCGGCGTGATCGACCCCAACGGCGGCGTCAATATCCTGTGGCCGCTGTTCGGCATTTCCAACCAGATGCTGGCGGCCATCGCCCTCTCGGTTGCAACCGGCATCCTGGTGAAATCCGGCAAACTGAAATATGCCTGGATCAGCGCGGTTCCCCTCGCCTGGCTGGCCGTCGTCACCACCACGGCAGCCTGGATGAAAATAACCAGCCCGGACGCGCGCATCGGCTTCTTCGCCGCTGCCAGCGACCTTGCCGCCAAGCTGGCCGCGGGCAAACTGCCGCCGGAGAAAGCCGCCGTTGCGCCGCAACTCATCTTCAACCAGCAACTCGATGCCTGGCTCACCCTGTTCTTCGTTATCCTGCTGTGGGTGATTATTATCGACATGCTGCGCGTGTGCGCCAACCACCTCCGGGGCAAACCCGTGCCGCCTTTGACTGAATCCCCCCACGAGCCGAGCCGGTTGGCGGAAAACTGGGTGAGGGACTGACATGCTGAACCAACTTTGGCGGCTCATTCGCCACCTCAGCGGTGACGATGCCTATGAACGCTATCTGTCGCACCATGCAACCGCCCACCCCGGCGAACCCACATTAGGCCGCAAGGCGTTTTTCAAACGCGAGCAGGAACGCAAGTGGAACGGAGTGAGGCGCTGCTGCTGAAGCGCTTACCCGCGGGTTGACGGCCGCCCCGGTTTCAAAGGATAATTCGCGACTCGCGGAATTTGGCGATTCGGGTGGTTAGCTCAGCGGTAGAGCACTGCCTTCACACGGCAGGGGTCACTGGTTCGAACCCAGTACTACCCACCAAACATAAGGGCTTACGAAAGTAAGCCCTTTTCTTTTGCCACCAATCCCCACCCCGGCATGGCTGGCGTCAGCCGATTGATATTCTTGGCCAGACAATTTACGGAACATGGCAAACTACCAATCAGACCGCACCAGAATCGAGGAATGAAACCATGACGGAATCCACCTGGCAGGACATGGCTCTGTTGCTATTGTGCTGGCTGGGCTACTTCGCCCTGCATTCGGCGCTCGCCTCGCTACGGGTCAAGCACTGGATCGCAGTGCTTCGCCCCGGGTTGATGCCGGCTTACCGGCTGGCGTTCAACACGCTGTCCGTGTTGCTATTGCTGCCGATACTCTGGCTCATGTACCGCACCCCCGGCCCCACGCTATGGCACTGGGACGGCGCCGCCGCCTGGCTGGCAAACGGCATGGCGGTGGCGGCGTTGCTGGGATTCCAGCGCACGCTGAAAGACTACGACATGCAGGAATTTCTCGGCCTGCGTCAGTGGCAACTGCATACCCGGCGCGTGGAGGACCAGGAGCACTTCCATCTTTCCCCGTTCCACCGCTTTGTGCGTCACCCCTGGTATTTCTTCGGGCTGGTGCTGATCTGGACGCGCGACATGAACGCGTCGCTCCTCCTTTCCAGCGTGATGATGACGCTTTATTTCATTGTCGGATCGTGGCTGGAAGAAAAGAAACTGCTGGTTTATCACGGCGAGGTTTATCGCCGCTATATGGCGCGTGTTCCCGGGCTGGTGCCGCTGCCATGGAAATCGTTAAGCCAGGTGGAAGCGGCGGAACTTACGCAAAAGCACGCCGAAAATCCGGCTGGCACCAGTCAAAACACTTAACAAGGAGGTAATAACGGCATGCTGGACAATCTGCTCGAATTTCTGGCCCACTGGGGAATCGCGGCCCTGTCCCTGTGGCTGGTCAGCTTCATGTTTCACGGCATCACCTTCTCGAACAAGCAATCGCTGCTTATCGCGGCATTGTTGCTCGGTTTTGCCAATGCGATCGTGCGGCCGATTTTCATTCTATTAACATTGCCACTCACCTTGATCACGTTCGGCTTTTTCCTGCTGGTGATCAATGCCTTGATGCTGCTGCTGGTGGCGGCTCTCGTCGAGGGTTTCAAGGTTTCCGGTTTCTGGACGGCCTTTTTCGCCAGCATCATGGTCGCCATTTTCAGTTTCCTGATCGGGCTGTTCATATTCCAGTCGGGCGGGCACCCGCTCGTAATACCGACGCGCCACGGCATGATGGTTTAACCTAGAAACCTTAGTTGGACGAAGCCGCTATCGCGGAGAAAAGCGCCCCATCAATTTGGTTCAAAGTCATAATTACTCCTGCGCCCCGCAAGGGATTTTTTGCACTTTAGCATGAGGAGAATGATTATGAAACTCGAATATCCACAGCCCTTTGCACGGCATTATGACAGCCTGCTCAAGCGTCTGAAGCTGCGCGGCATGCAGCCCAAGACGATCGAATCGTACAGCCACGGTGTGCGCCGGGCTGCTGCGCATTTCGACTACCGCATCGATGACCTGAGCAAAGACCAGTTGACCGATTACTTCGCGCAGATTCTGGATCAACTGTCGTGGAGCACGCTCAAGCACGACTTGTATGGGCTGAAGTTTTATTATGCCTACGTTCTGGACAAACCCTGGCCCGGCGCCGAGTTGACCAAGGCGCCCAAGGTGTCGCGCCTGCCGGATATCGTGACGGTGGCGCAAATGCAGCAGATCGTGGACGCGACGCGGGTGCTCAGTTACCGGGTGTTCTTTTTTGTCCTGTACAGACAAAGATTCTATTCTTGCCATGCGGGACATACTCAATAACACTGAAGCCGGCCCCATCCTGGTTTACAACCAGGAGGACGAATGCACACAGATGAGAGAACTGGCCAGGGCTTTCCCTGATCTGGCGCCCGCCCTTCATGCGGCGATCGACCGTGTTGTGGACTTAGGGCCTATAACCTGCGTCAACTACTACCATCCAGATATGCGCGGCTCGTGCTCACTCAATGCAGTGCTTCCTACCATCGACCCCAAATTTTCATATGATGAAATGGCGGTTGCGGATAGCGTCATGGCCCAAGAAGCGTTCTTTGAAATGATGCAAACGGAAACCACCCCGAGACGCCATGAGCAGCTACGCCAGGCATTGCTCGATTACTGCGCCTTGAATACCTTCGCAATGGTTCGACTGACTCAATTCTTTATGGAGCACCAACATGCCAGCAGGTAAAACCCAGAGCAGCCTTGCCCGCCAATGGGAGCTACTCAGACGCCTACCCTCCCGTGGTCCCGGCAAAACAGCGAAACACCTGACCGAGGAATTGAAGGATGCTGGTTTTGATGTAACCAAGCGCACCGTGGAGCGAGACTTGTCCGATCTGTATGATGCTTTCGACCTTGCCTGCAACAACGCCGGCGTCCCCTACGGTTGGCACTGGATACCCGGCGCCAGCCCAGAGCTACCTGGCCTCACTCTGGCCGAGGCGCTGTCCTTGCGCTTACTTGAAAACTACCTGAAACCGCTCCTGCCAGCATCGATATTGTCAGTCCTGGCTCCACGTTTCAGCTCCGCCACGAAGAAGCTCGACTTACTGGCCGATGAAAACTCCGTTGCCCGCTGGACCGACAAAGTACGTGCCATATCGCCATCCCTGCCCTTCCTGCCACCAAAAATGGCCGAAGGCGTCCTGGAAACTGTACAGGAAGCGGTATTGCTGGAAAGGCAGATCGAAGTTGAATACAAAGCCTTCCACGCCACCGAAGCTACAACACAGCGATTGCATCCGCTTGCTATTGTGCAACGCGGGCCAGTAACCTACCTGGTTGCCACCGCATTTGACTACGGTGACATCCGGCTTTACGCCGTGCATCGCATCGTGGCAGCCAAATTGACGGAAGAACCAGCAAAGAGCAACAACGACTTCAATCTGGACACCTATATCGCCCACGGTGCCTTGCAATTCAGCGACGGCGAAACCATTCGCCTTGAAGCGCGCATTTCTGAAAACCTCGCCTGGGTGCTGAGGGAAACACCGATTTCCGAAGATATGACGCTCGAAGCAGAGGGTGAAAAATGGAAACTCACTGCAACGGTAGCCGATTCATGGCAATTGCAATGGTGGGTATTGTCGCAGGGGGTAGGAATTACAATTCTTGCGCCGAAGGCGTTTAGGGCGGCGATTGCGGAGGAGTTGGAACAAAGCCTTGCGGGCTATCGTGACTGCATACAGTAACGTGGGATTTCATTGAAGTCAGTGTTTCAAATTCATCGTGGGCAGGCTCATATTGGCTGAACTTGCGAGCCAAACAGGTACGAATCTGGGCACACCAACTGGTGTGCCCATTTTTGTTTGGTTGAGCCACATCATTTGCCAAGTTGCCATACCTTATTTCGATTTCTGCCGGATGACCGCACACCCGGGAAGCTCCAGCCATTTGTCTTTCGGGTGAGTGAGGTCGATTCCGAAATCCAGCGCGACCAGATGGGGGAACACCACGCCTGCAGGCAGATCCTTCATGTAGCGCTGTTCCGATTCGCTTTTGCCGCGTTCATGCCCCATCAACTGGAGTGTGACCGGTAACGGCGTCAGCAGGTTGCCCAGCTGGGTGGCGAAGCCGTGGCGGAAGCTGTGGAATACCCGGGTTTCTTCCGTGATGCCACAACGGCGCTTGAAGCGGCCGAACCATTTGGAAGCGGTTTGGGAATAACCATCGCGCAGTTTCGCCAGTTCCATGAAGAGACGCGTATTGTTCCGTTGCCTGCGGTGATTCACAAAGTCCAGGAATCCCAGTTCGATCAGTTTTGGGTGCAGCGGGATGAGTCGGACAGCAGACTTGGTCTTGAGTTTTTTGTCATGTTGTTCATTGATGGAGAGGCAGAGCACGCCCTCTTCTTCCACGATGTCCTCGCAATGGAGGGAGCACAGTTCTTCTATGCGGGCGCCGGTGAAAAGCCCCAGAAGTGGCAACCAGAACTGGTAGGACTCTCGAAATGCACGCTTTTGATACGTTTCACTGTTAAAGATTTTGCTGAGATCAGCCTGGCTGAATACCTCGCGCTGTTCCTTGTCGCTCTTTGTACCCTTGAGCAACAGGCCTTGGGCATAGCTCTTGTCGAAATAGCCCTGCCGTACACCCCAGTCGTTGAATTGCGACATCAGCGATAAATGCTGGTTGACGGTTTTGACGGCCAGCGTGGGGCCGTAATCTCCGCTGATCAGTTGTTCTACCGATAATCCCTGAAGTCCGCGCATTTTGCTGCGGTTGGCGGGCAGTTTCATGAGCGCGGTTTTGTATTGGCGTGCGGCTGCGAAGCCAAATGTGGCCGAAGGCATATCGCCGATAACCTCAAGCATGACGTTGAAACTTGCCTTGAAGGAGTGCTCCGTCTTGGCAGACCAGTTGCTGCGGGCTTCGGCGATGTAGTCGTCCACCAGTTCGGAAAGTTTTTTGTCGGTCGAGGTTGGTGTGGAAGCCAGACTGGATTGAGGTGGTGCAACAGGCAGCGTTTGATCGCCGGAATAATCTCCGACAGTGCGCTGGCGTTCGATGCGCAGGTGCTGGGTGTCAATCTTGAGGTATTCCCGGCAGGCTGCACGAAATTCCGGGGACGTTGGATCGAGGCGGATGCCGCCTTCATCCAGGAAATTCCTGACGATAGAAGCAACACGGGTGTAGTCGCAGGTGGCGAGCAGGGTTTGGGTGTCCCTGAGGAGGTAATCCAGCGCCAGCACTTCTCCGTCCACCTCGGATAGGGGCTGGGGCGGTTGGGCTACACGGAATTGTTCACGTTCTTCCAGTGCGCTATGGAGATGCTTGGCCAGCAGGGTCTGGATTTGCGGTTGGGTCATGCTGTTCATCTTCGAATCCTCAGAAAGGTTTGCGAAGAATCGTTCAGCCTGAAGCAACATAGCCATGGCACGGCGTGAAGCGAGCCGGCGGTAGCCTGTGCGTAATGAGTAACGTAGTTCCCCGATACCAATAAGTCTCCGAATCGGAGCGGGAATCGTCAAGCGAAAATGCCATGTTTCGCGTTTTTTGAACAAAAAAGACGAAAACTGGACTGAGGGGGAGCGCATTATTTTTCTCCTTAATGGACACGTAAACGGACACGTTTTCGTGCATGAAGCAGAAAAATACTGGTTAACTCATTGATTCTAAATAAATCTGGCGGAGAGAGAGGGATTCGAACCCTCGGTGAGGTATTAAGCCCCACGCTCCCTTAGCAGGGGAGTACCTTCGACCACTCGGCCATCTCTCCGTTTTTCGAGCAAACGGAAGAATACCGATTATTCAGCTTCAGGTCAAACTGGCGACGGCGCTCATGGTCGTGTTGGGGAACGAATTTTCTCCAACGCCTGATCAATCGCCGCATCCAGATAGGCGCCGTAAAAATCCGGGGTAGAGAGGCCGACCAGCGGCTCGATCAGCGAATTGCCCGCGGCATCAAACAGCTTGATGGTGGGGGTGAGCTTGATTTTGTGTTGTTTACAAAACCGGGCGTGAGTCGTCACATTACCAGAGAAGTCCACCAGTTTGCGCTGGCTTTGCATATCTACCTGGCGGAAAATTACCTTGTCCGCGTATTCGGGATTACGCTGCATCGGCAGCAGGAATTCCTGCTTCACCTGCTCGCAGTAGGCGCAGTTCGGGGCGGTAAACAGGATCAGGACGGGAATCTGCCGGGTTTGCGATATTGCGGCTTCGCGCGTCAGGTCGCTGGCGAAAGCCAGTTCGTCGGCCCTTGCCGCAGCGCCGGCAGCCGCGATCCATGCTAAACTTGCCAGCCCCAGGCAAAGTGCCAGGGCCTTTGAAAATAAACGGTTAATCATCAATCTCGGGCGGAACACTGTTGTGAATAGAACTCTCGTCATCGCGTCGCGTGAAAGCGCCCTGGCAATGTGGCAGGCGCGGCACATTCAAAGCCGGCTGCAGTCATTATATCCGCAATTGGAAGTCTCAATCCTCGGCATGACCACCACCGGCGACCAGATCCTCAACTCGCCGCTGGCCAAGATCGGCGGCAAGGGGCTGTTCGTCAAGGAACTGGAGCAGGCGCTGGAAGAAGGACGGGCCGACATCGCGGTGCATTCCATGAAGGACGTGCCCATGAACCTGCCGCCCGGCTTCATGCTCGCCGCCACCGGGGAGCGCGAAGACCCGCGCGATGCCTTTGTCTCCAACCAGCACCCCAATCTCGCAGCGCTGCCCGAAGGTAGCGTGGTCGGCACTTCCAGCCTGCGCCGCGAGTGCCAGTTGCGGGCACGCTTTCCTCACCTGATAATCGAACCGCTGCGCGGCAACGTGCAAACCCGGCTGCGCAAACTGGACGAAGGGCAATTCGCCGCCATCATCCTCGCCGCCGCCGGCCTGAAACGACTGGAACTGGGCCACCGCATCACCGCGCTGATCGAGCCGGAACAAAGCCTGCCCGCCGTGGGCCAGGGCGCGCTGGGCATCGAATGCCGCGAAGGCCGCGACGACCTGGTGGCCTTGCTGGCCCCCCTGCATCACGCCGAAAGCGCCGCTTGCGTGATGGCGGAACGCGCCATGAGCCGGGCCTTGCAAGGCAGTTGCCAGGTGCCGCTGGGCGGCTTCGCCCAGATCGTCGACGGCGAACTGCGCCTGCGCGGTTTCGTCGCCAGTGTGGACGGCCAGCGCATGATTCGCGACGAAGTGCGCGGCAAGCCGGAGCATGCCGAACAACTGGGCACCGAAATGGGGCAACGTCTCATCGCCTTGGGCGCGGACAAGATTCTCGCCGAACTCGCGATTTAATGACGGAGCAATCGCCGCTCCAGGGCATGGGCATCGTGGTGACGCGCCCGGCCCACCAGGTGCAACATCTCACACAACTGATCACGGCAGCCGGCGGAGAGGCGATTCTCTTCCCGGTGCTGGAAATTCTCGATGCTGCGGATTTGCACCCGCTCAACGCGCTGATTGCCCGTCTGGACAGCTTCGATGTGGCGATCTTCATCAGCCCCAACGCGGTTGGCAAGGCGATGAACCTGATTCGGGCGCAGCGCGAACTGCCCTCGCAATTGACCATCGCCGCCATTGGCCAGGGCAGCAAGAAGGAACTGGAACGCTGCGGCGTACAGCAGGTCGTCGCGCCGCAACGGCAATTCGACAGCGAAGGTTTGCTTGAACTGCCGCAGTTTCAGAACATGGACGGCAAGCGGGTGGTCATTTTCCGTGGCGAAGGCGGGCGCGAAATGCTCGGCGACACGCTGCTGGCGCGCGGCGCGCAGCTGGAATACGCGGAATGCTACCGGCGCGGCAAACCCGATATTGATGCCGCGCCCCTGCTCCATCGCTGGGCGCGGGGCGAGGTGCAGGCGGTCACCGTGACCAGCAGCGAGAGCCTGCATAATTTATTTGATCTGTTGGGCGAACTTGGCCAACAATGGCTGAAGAAGACACCGCTGTTCGCGCCGCATGCCAGGATTGCCGCCGCCGCCCGCAGCTTGGGGCTGGAGCAGGTGGAGACAACGGCGGCAGGAGATGAAGGTTTGTTAATGGGCTTGATCGAATGGCGGATGTACCACAAGAAGCCGTGAACCACACGGCGCCGGGCACACCCAGGGAATCCTGGCTGGACCGGCTGAATATCGCGCTGATCCTGGCGCTTCTGGCCCTGCTGCTGCTCGGCTGGCAGTGGCTCGACTCGCGCCAGCGCAATGCCGACCTGGAACTCACCCTGAGCCGCCGTCTCGGCGCTTTCGAAATACACAACAAGGAAAGCGAGATACTCGCCCGCCAGGCTCAGGAAGCCACGCGCGAAGCTCAGGCCAAGCTCGATCTGCTGGAACAGAAACTGGCCGAATCCCAGAGCCATCAGATCGCACTGGAAGAGATGTACCAGGAAATGTCGCGCAACCGCGACGAATCGGTACTAGCCGAAATCGAACAGATTCTCCTGATCGCCAGCCAGCAGTTGCAACTGGCCGGCAACGTCAAGGCCGCGCTGGCGGCACTGCAAACCGCGGATGGCCGCCTGCAGCGCATCGACAAGCCGCAATTCTTTACCCTGCGCAAAGCCATCAACAAGGATATCGAGCAATTGCAGTCGCTGCCCCTGCTGGACGTGGCGGGGCTCAGCCTGCGCCTGGACAACCTGGTAGCGGAAGTGGATCAGCTACCCCTGATTCCGGGCCGCGTCAGCGGCGCGGAAAAACCGTCCCCGACAGGCCCCCGGCCGGAAAGCTTCTGGCAGCGCCTGGGAACGGAAGCATGGCAGGACTTCAAGCAACTGGTGCGTATCCAGAACCTGAAAAAGCCCGAGTTGCCGCTACTGCCGCCGGACCAGGCCTATTTCCTGCGCGAAAACCTCAAGCTGCGCCTGCTCACCGCCCGCCTCGCCCTGCTCCAGCGCAATGAAGCAAGCTTCAAGGCAGACATCAAGGCTGCGGAAGATTGGCTGAAGCGTTATTACGACATCAAGGACAAAAGCGTCCATGTCGCCCTTGCCAGCCTGCAACAGCTGGGCCAAAGCCGCCTCGCCATCGACCTGCCGGACATTTCCGCCAGCCTCGGCGCAGCGCACACGTTCAAGCTGGGGCGGGAAAAGGACGGCAAATGAACGTTCTGTTGCGGGTTCTGGCGATTCTGGCCATGGCGGTAGCGCTCACCATAGCCGTCAAATACAACACCGGCTACGTGGTGCTAATCTTCCCACCGTACCGGGCAGAATTTTCCCTCAGCCTCTTGATCGTCATGCTGCTGGCCGTCTTCTTCCTCGCCTATGGCCTGCTGCGCCTCGGCGCGCACACCCTCAACCTGCCCGCCGAAGTCCACGCCTTCAAGCAGGAACGCCAGCGGGAGAAGGCCAGAGCCGCCATGCGGGACGGAATGGCAGAGTTTGCCGCTGGCCACTACGCCAAGGCGGAAAAGCTCGCCGTCAGCGCCATGGAACAGGGCGAAGAAGCGGGAATCAACGCCATTATCGCCGCCCGCTGCGCCCACGCACTCGGGGCAAGCGACAGAAGGGATGCCTATCTGGCGCAAGTGGGCAAGACTTGTTCCGACTACCCGGATGCTTGGATGGCGCCGTAGATTGGCGATGAGCGCAGCGAAACCCCACAACACGCTGCCAGGCTGATCGCCAGCGTGGCTTGCATGCCGCCCTGTGATACACTTTTTCATTAACGTATATCCACAAGGAGCAAGCCATGCAAGTCGCAAAATGGGGCAACTCCCTCGCCGTCCGCCTTCCCGCCGCCATCGTGCAGGCGCTCGACCTGAAAGAGGGCGAGGAAATCGAACTGCACGCGATTAACGCCAGAACCTTCGAAGTTTCCAAAAAGCCCGAAGTCAAGGAACTGCTCAATCGTTTGCGCCAGTTCCGTGGCCGCCTGCCTGCCGATTTCCACTTCGACCGCCTTGAGGCCAACGAACGGGATCACGGCAATTGAGCCTGGCATTCATCGACAGCAACATTATCCTGTATTTGCTGTCTGGCGATCCTGCCAAGGCCGATCGCGCCGAAGCCATACTGGGTGAAGGCGGCATCATCAGCGTGCAGGTACTCAACGAAGTCGTTTCCGTTTGTTTACGCAAGCTGAAAATGACGTGGGATGAAATCGATTGTTTGCTGCTTGCTGTCAAGGCGGCTTGCGATGTCGTTCCGCTGACAGTGGAGTCACACGAAAAAGCCGTGGAAATTTTCAGACGCTACAAGATATCGTTCCATGACGCCCATATTTGCGCGTCCGCCGTTTTGTCTGGCGCGGGAATCTTGCTGTCGGAAGACATGCAGGATGGAATGCACATCGACGAGATGACCATAAGAAATCCGTTCCGGTAATTCCCAGTGAGTAGCATTAACCCTCCGCTCCTACTCTTACGCATCAACCGATAGTCACTTTTCGACCCGGTGCAGACTGTCGTGGCTTGGGCTTCGCCGTCCGCTTAGCAGCAGGAGTAGTCAACCAGTTTTGGCAGGTTGGACGGCTTTTCATGCGGTGCCTAGGGTGCAGAAACCTGCATTTCCACTCATGATTGTATTCAATCCACTTGTCGTATCGAGCGCAATACGAATTCATCAAATCGCCAACTGTCTACAAAACCACTAGATTCAGCCTGAATAGAATAACGCCTTCGTTCCATCCATTCCGGCTGGAAACACTCTTCCGCCCTCCGTCAAGTGACAAAAGTTTGCAAGCCCTTTACCAGTGAAAAGCACAACAATGCATATTGTCTATATGCACGGTTGACATTGCTGATGGAGTGTGGGTACAATGCTCACATATTGTACATATGCACACTATGGAGGTAACAGGGAATGGCTAAGAAAATCACTCAAATGAAAGACGCGCCCGAACCCAATCAGACCCAAGGTAGCGGATTACCTGTTCCATTTGCTCTGGAGAAACTTCGGGAGATGATCCTGACCCTGTATTTCCAACAGGTCAGAACGATAGGCTGGATGACAAACAAACCTGCTGTCGCCTGGGAGATTATTGGCAAGCCACAAGATGCACATGACAATGATTTATTCTCTCTTGATCTCGACCCCGAGCAGCTTGGGCTTCGCTACGAATCTATTCGCAAAACCCATTTTGCGGAATGCATAGAAAAGATGTACCAGTTCGCCTACTTCGGCATTTTGGATGAAAGCGGGGAACAGATGGAATATGAAAGCATTTATACGTGGATAACATCCCTACTCATGGACATGAAGAATTCACAAATGTTCTATGAAATGGGAAGCTATTCTGCTGCATCCATGACGCTCGACGAAGCGAAGAAATGCTTTCAGGTAGCTGAGCTGGCAAATGCTAGGATAGTTCTGGAAGGAGGTGAAAATTTCTTCATATCTGGATTCGGCAGCAACAACAAGGACGACGACTCAATCGGATATAGCGGACTGACCGTGCGTCAAATGGCGCTTCTATCCGGAATGGAGGAAATGAGTATTCGGGCAGCGGCAAACCCCAAACGAGCTAACCCTTTACGCACCTTCTCTGATGAAGGACGTACCCGCATTTCCATCGAAGCTGCAAAAGCCTGGCTACAAGCCAAAGGGCGTTATGTGAGCATCACACGCGAATGGGGAACAGGGGAAATCGACTTGGTAAAACGTAGATTTGCATCGGTTAATGAGCTGGAAGAAGCGCTTGACTCCAGGTTTCAAATGCTTGCACTACGTGATCAACAAAGAGATGTGCTAGTTGCACAACTTTCTGAAGCTGGTATTAAAGTTATCAAGACAATTGCCAATAAAAATGGCGAAATTGAAATAGATAGGGCTTGTCTTTCAAACATCAGTCTCATCCATAAGCTGGCAGAGATTCTGGAACTTCCCTCAGATTTACTCACCCTACGGGCGCGGGAAGCCCTCGCCAAAGAAGAACTCGCTTCAGTGGAGCGTGAACTTCGGCTTCTCGCCGAGTCACAAAAAATCAGTCCGCAGGAGAAAAATAATGATCGATAAATCAAGCGTTGCTGCATTTGTTGCTGAACGTATTCGATTAACCGGCAAAGCTCAAACTGAAATCGCATTCGAGGCGGGATTCGAAAAACCCAACATGATCACTATGATTAAGCAGGGAAAGACGAAATTGCCGCTTGCAAAAATTGGAGTAATGGCCAAGTCGCTTGAAACCGATCCAACACACCTGCTTAAGCTGTGCCTGGCCGAATACCAGCCAGAAACCTGGGCTGCAATCAGCCCCTACATGGAAGAAATGCTCACTGGCGATGAGCTTTCTTTGCTACGGTCTCTTCGTACATGGGTTGGGGCGCCATACCTTGTTGCTCTCACTGAAAATCAGCGAAACAAGCTAGACGGTTTTATGAATTCCATGAAAGACACATCAAATAAACCTGAAGCAAGCCACTAACAACAATCAGAAGGGGAGCGAAATGTCCATGAGTCAACATGCCAGCAAGCGGGCCCAGCAACGGGGTGTTCCACCATTAATTATTGACTTGCTTATTCAATTTGGCACCCGTGAATACGATGGCAGGGGCGCAGAAATCTGCTTTTTTGATCATCGTGCAAAAAAACGCCTGCAATCTTATGCCGGGGGTCTTATCAGCAACTTAAGTGAACAGCTCGATGCCTATGCAGTTATTTCGGGAGAGGAAGTGATTACAGTCGGGACTCGCCTTAAACGAGTTAACCGCGTTTAATTTTTAGGAAAATAAAAACATTATGAATACTCAAACACTTTTTCCAAAATATGCAGAAATCATCCGTAACCTTGATATTGATTCGATCAAAGATGTTCAGTCACTTCCGAATAGCCTTCAAATGGTTAAAGATGGAAAGTTGTCCATCTATTACACCCCATTCGATTTTATTAATCCCCTGGCCCGTATTGTGCTGGTCGGCATTACCCCCGGCTTCACTCAACTTGTAAATGCACTTCGTGAAGCACAGATACAGATTAAATCCGGTGCCGATCATTTGACGGCATTACAAGCAGCAAAGCGTACTGGTGCATTTTCTGGAGCAATGCGCCCCAATCTCGTTGCCATGCTTGATCATGTCGGACTTAATAGATGGCTCGGCATTAGCAGCAGTGATGCATTATTTAGCAGCGCAAATCATTTGGTTCACACCACCTCAGTGCTACGTCACCCGGTCTTTGTGGATAGTGAGAATTACAATGGCACACCCAGTATGATCAAGAACCCGGCCCTTCGAAGCTTTGTGCTGGAACATTTCGCGAAAGAAGCCGCTACACTTAAAAATGCAGTTTTTATTCCACTGGGGCCGAAAGTTTCCGAGGCTATGGCATGGCTTGCCGCAGAGGGGGAAATTGACGGTTCGCGGGTGCTGGATGGAATGCCCCATCCATCTGGAGCAAATGCCGAACGCATCGCATATTTTCTTGGGAAAAAGGGCAAAAGCAGCCTCTCTTCCAAAACCAATTCAGCTAAGTTGGACAGCGCCAAGGCAAGTATGATGGCTAAGATGTCTGGGATCAGAAAAGCGGACGAATAAGCACAAATGCTACAAACAGCCACAACAAGTGCGATGATGCCTACAGCTTATTGGGACTGGCCTTCAAAAACAATGTTCGACAATGACATCGCACGAATGTGTAGATGATCATGTTTATATGAAGAAATCCCTAGCTGGCCTGGGCCGGGTAACAATTTATTAGGTGCCGATAAAAAAATGAATGTATGGAACGCCGAATTCGCCGTCGACCTGTTGGCAAAACGGGGCTTGTACTGCCACTACCATAAAGCTAAGGCGGCCTGCTTCCGCATCAAAGGGGCGCAACCGCGTGAGTTGTCCATCGCACTGGCACGAAAGGGTGTCGTGACGACTTACGTTAATCTACGATCGGTTTCAGGTGAACTCTTCCCGGAAAATGGCATTGAAGGCATTGATGTTGTTGAGCGATATATGCGAGGACATAAAGGACTCCAGGAAAATCCTGGGATATCCGGTTCGGTGGCGCGTAACAATCCATCATTGAATCCAGCTAGCCACGATGTCTTACGGGTACATGTTCTCGATGAAGCCAGCATCGAAAAATTATTGAAGTGGTATGAAGCTTGAATTTATTCGGCCCGGTTTTTTGAACGGGTACGTTTTTAACATTATTTTTCTTCAACTTGGCCTATAGCGTTACATTTCACCCCATGTGCGAAGGAGGGATGCAAGATACCTGACTGACCGCTTTGGGGGAAATTCTTCTGTGACCGGCACAAAGCTGCCCCCTACACTCCCGTCGAAAACGTAAACGCATCGGCGAAATACTCATCCTCCGGCAATCCCCTTGCCGCAAAAGCCTGTCGCCCAGCCTCTACCATCTGCGGCGCGCCACAAGCGTAGACTTGATAACCTGAAAGATTAGCAAAGTCATCCAGTATCGCCTGATGCACCAGCCCGGTACGGCCCGGCCAGTTGTCTTCGGGAAGCGGCTCGGAGAGTACGGGAATGAAGGTGAAATTGGGATGCTCCTGCTGCCACTGCCCGGCAAGCTGGGGCATGTAGAGGTCGCGCAGGCTGCGCGCTCCCCAGTACAGCACCATTTCGCGCTTGCAGTGGGCCTGCAGGGCGTGTTCGACGATGGCCTTGACAGGCGCGAAGCCGGTGCCGCCAGCCATGAAGATGATCGGCTTGTCGCTGTCCTCGCGCAGGAAGAAGCTGCCGTGGGGGCCTTCGAAGCGCAGGATGGCTTTTTCCTGCATGCTGCTGAATACGGTGTCAGTGAACAGGCCGCCGGGGATGTGGCGGACGTGCAGTTGCAGGAATTCGTCGTCGTGCGGTGCGTTGGCGAGAGAAAAGCTGCGCCGCTTGCCGTCCTTGAGCAGGATGTCGATGTACTGTCCGGCGAGAAACTGCAGGCGTTCGTTGGCCGGCAGCTTCAAATGCAATACCATCACGTCATGGGAGACCTTTTCCATTTTCTGCACGCGGCAGGGCATGGTTTTGATCGGGATATCGCGCGCGGCCCCCACTTCCCTGCACTCGATCACCACATCGGTGAGTGGCTTGGCGGTGCAGAACAGGGCCATTCCGGCGTGTTTTTCATTTTCTGAAAGCGCGTTTTCCTGGTAATTGCCGTAATCCACCCGGCCTTCGAGGATATTGCCCTTGCAACTGCCGCAGGCGCCGTTGCGGCAGCCGTAGGGCAGGGCGAACCCTTCGCGCAGGCCGGACTCCAGAAGAGTCTCGTGCTCGTCGGCCTGATATTGGTGATTGCTGGGTTTGATGGTGACTTGAAATGACATGGAACAACCCTGAATTAAGAAACGAATGCAAAATTTACTGATTGTTGGCTATGGCGATATCGGCGCGCGTGCCGCCGAATTGCTGTCCTCGCGCTATCGCATTTATGCCCTGACGCGCAGCGAAAGCGCACTGCAGCGGGCCCGCCACCAAGGCATAACACCCGTCCCCGGCGACCTCGACCACCCTGCCACGCTGGACAGGATAGCCGGCCTGGCTGACGCCGTGCTGCACTTCGCCCCGCCGCAACGCAATGGCCGGCGCGACCGGCGCACGCGCCACCTGCTGGCGGCCCTGGCAAGGGGCAAAATTTTACCACGGCGTTTAATTTATATTAGCACCACCGGTGTCTATGGTGATTGCCACGGCGAGCGCGTGGATGAAACCCGCGCCACCCGTCCCACCACGCCCCGTGCGCTGCGCCGCGCCGATGCCGAGGCCAGCCTGCGGCGCTGGGGCACACGCAACGGCGTCAGGGTCAGCATCCTGCGCGTGCCGGGCATCTATGCACCCGGCCGCCTGCCCGTGGAACGACTGGAGCAACGCATCCCGGCCCTGCGCACGGAAGACGACGGCTACACCAACCACATCCACGCCGACGACCTGGCGCGTATCGTCGCCGCAGCTTTGACACATGGCCGCCCCGGCAGGGTTTACAATGCCGCTGACGATACGCCGATGAAGATGGCGGACTATTTCGACCTGGTGGCGGACCATTACCAGCTTGAGCGTCCGCGGCGCATTTCATGGCAAGAGGCACAAAAAGAAATCTCCCCAGGCATGCTGTCCTATATGAATGAATCGCGCCGCATTGCCAACGAACGCATCAAGCAGGAACTGGGCGTCCGCTTGCGCTACCCCGGTGTCAGGGAAGGATTGGAAGGAATGTCAGATGCAAAATAACCCCAACAACGCCATCGGCGTATTCGACTCCGGCGTGGGTGGTCTCACCGTGGTGCGCGCCCTGATGGAGCGCCTGCCGTTCGAGAACATCATCTACTTCGGCGATACCGCGCGGGTGCCCTACGGCGTGAAGTCGGTGGAAACCATTGCCCACTACACGCGGGAAATCGCCGAATTCCTGCTGCAAAAAGAGGTCAAGCTGCTCATCATCGCCTGCAACACCATGGCGTCGGTGGCCTCCCAAGTGGTGAAGGATCTCTCCCCGGTGCCGGTGCTGGACGTGATCGACGCCGGCGCACTGGGCGCCATCGCCGCCACCAGCCGCAAGCAGGTGGGCGTCATCGGCACTCCCACCACCATCAACAGCAACGCCTACGCCCGCGCCATCCACCAGTACGAGCCGGACGTGCGCATCTTTTCCCAGGCCTGCCCGCTGTTCGTGCCGCTGGTGGAAGAAGGCTGGCTCGATCACCAGGTCACCCGCCTCACCGCCCAGGAATATCTCAAGCCGGTGCTGGCGCAGGACATCGACACGCTGGTGCTGGGATGCACCCACTACCCGCTGCTCAAGCCCTTGTTGCAGGAGGTTGTCGGGCCGGGCGTGAAACTGGTGGATTCCGCCGAAGCGATGGCGGAGGAAACCGCCGCCCTGCTGGGCGACCTCAATCTGGCCAACCCCCAGCGCGGCCGGCCGGATTACCAGTTTTACGTCACCGACGTGCCGCTGCGCTTCCAGACTATCGGCGAACGCTTTCTCGGGCGCACGCTATCCAATGTTCATGTCGTGAAGTGGTAATGGAGTATCAATAATGGCAAAGATTTTGTATTTCTCCACCCTCGCCGAGCGCGTGGGGGAAACCATGGAAGAGATCAAGCTTCTTCCCGGCGTCGAGGATCTGCGCGGCTTGCTGAAACTGTTGCGCATGCGCGGCGGGGAATGGCCGGTGTACCTGGTGGACGACCGAATCCAGGCCACGGTGAACAAGAACTTCGTCGAACTGGACGCCAAAATCAACGATCGGGATGAAATCGGCCTGATGCTGACCCGGCGTTAAAAGGTAGGAGGCCCGCCCTCGGGCCGAATTATTCGCGGCGAGCCCCCGGCCACCCGGCCAAACCACCCGAGGACAAGCAAAACACCCGAGGACAAGGGCGCCGCTCCTACATGTCACGCCGGTCGCCCAGCTTCTTGCCCTCTTCCCGTTGCCATTCGCCCTCGATGATAATTTCCTCCGGCGCCGGGTTGCCAGTGCGCATCGCCTTGGGGCGCGGCAACAACAAGAGCACCAGCGCCACGGCATCGCTCACCACGCCGGGGAAGATCAGCAGCACCCCGGCGAACAAGGTGCGCAGGCTGTCCAGCATGGCATAACCGAGGGGCTGGCCGGATTGGAGTGAGGAAAACAGGCGGCCGAAGATGGCCATCTTTTCTTCCTGGATCAGCGTCCAGCCGGCAAACGCGGCCAGAATCAGCCACAGCAGCAGCCACCAGCCAATTGAGCCGGCGAGTTTCGCCAGCACGAAAATCTCCAGCGCCGGGAAACCGAGTAAAATGAACAGAATTAACAGGAAACGCATGGTGTTGTGGAACCTATATTAGTGATAACCAATTTGCCGGACCAGGACAGCGCCCGCCGCGTGGCGGAAGCCCTGATTGCCGGGCATCTGGCTGCCTGCGTCAACCTGCTGGCGCCCTGCACCTCGGTGTATCGCTGGCAGGGCAAGATCGAAACCGTCCAGGAAGTCCCGCTGCTGATTAAAACACTGGCGTCCCATTACGGCAAGGTCGAGGCGGCGATCAGGCTGCACCATCCTTATGAACTTCCCGAAATCATCGCAGTCCCAATCAGCGCCGGGTTGCCCGAATACCTGGCCTGGATCAACACCGAAACCGAACAAGGAAAACACTCATGATGCGTCTACTCTTCAGCGTCCTTTTCATGCTGCATGCCCTGCTGGCTCATGCCGGCGAGGAGGATCTGCTAGAACCGGAACAGGCGTTCAAGCTTTCCGCCCGGGCGCTGGATGCAGGCACGATCGAGGTGCGATACCAGATCGCCAACGGATATTACCTCTACCGGGAAAAATTCAAGTTCTCCGTCGAACCGGCGGGCGTGGCGCTGGGTATCGCGCAGTTTCCGGCGGGAAAAATCAAACAGGACGAATACTTCGGCAAGGTGGAAACCTACCGCCAGAATATCGCCATCAAGCTCCCCGTCACGCTTGCCGCCGGCTCGGGTCGGAACATCACCCTGAAAGTGGTTTCCCAGGGTTGCGCCGATGTCGGGGTCTGCTATCCGCCCGTCACCCAGACGGCGCTGCTTACCATGCCTGCGGCAGCTCCGGCCATGCCTGCGGCAACTCCTGCCATGCCCGCCGCGAAACCGGAGCCTGCCGCCAGCGGTGGTGGCCTGGCGGCGCTAGCCTCGCTGGCGGGTATCGGCAGCGGCAAGCAGGACGAGTTTCTTGAACCTGACCAGGCCTTCAAGCTGCGGGTCACCGCCAGGGACGCGCAAACCCTGGTAGCCAGCTTCACGCCAGCCGAAAGCTATTACCTGTATCGGGACAAGATCAAGCTCACCCTCAAAAACGCTGCGGGAACGAGCATTGCCAAAGTGGAACTACCCAAGGGCGAAATCAAGAGCGACCCCAATTTCGGCGCCAGCGAGGTTTACCACCATCCTTTCGAGGCCATCGTTCATCTTCAGGGAGCCGACCAGAAAGTTACCCTGATGGCCAGCTTCCAGGGCTGCAGCGAAAAGGGCGTGTGCTATCCGCCGATACTAAAAACTTTTGATTTGACCCTGCCGGCTCAAGGCGCGCAAGAAAATACCCCGGCGGCCACTCCCCCATCCGCCGCCGCAACGGACTTGCCCGCAAATGCCGCCAACAATTCCGAATCCTCCCGGATTGCAGATCTGCTCAAGGGCGGCAATTTCTGGCTGGTGGTGGCGAGCTTCTTCGGCTTCGGCCTGTTGCTGGCGCTCACGCCATGCGTGTTCCCCATGATCCCCATCCTCTCCGGCATCATCGTCGGCCAAGGCCATCAACTGACCAAACCGCGCGCCTTCATCTTATCCCTGGCCTACGTCATGGGCATGGCGATCACCTATGCCGCCGCCGGCGTGGCTGCCGGGCTGTCCGGCACCCTGCTGACCAATGCCCTGCAAAATCCGGCGGTGCTAAGCGTGTTTGCCCTGACATTCGTGGCCCTGGCGTTTTCCATGTTCGGCTTTTACGAGTTGCAAATGCCGAGCTTCATCCAGAGCCGCTTCAACGACGCCAGCAACAAGATGAAGGGCGGCAATCTGACGGGCGTGTTCGCCATGGGCGCGCTGTCGGCGGTCATTGTCGGCCCCTGCGTTGCCGCACCGCTGGCGGGTGCGCTGGCCTACATCGGCCTCACCCGCGACGTGTGGCTGGGCGGCTGGGCGCTGTTCGCCATGGCGCTGGGCATGGGCGTGCCGCTGCTGGCGGTGGGCCTCTCCGCCGGGGCACTGCTGCCGCGCGCCGGGGGCTGGATGGAAGCGGTCAAGGCGTTCTTCGGCGTGCTGCTGCTGGGCGTGGCGATCTGGCTGATTTCCCCCGTTATCCCGGCGGTGGCGCATATGCTGCTGTGGGCGGCGCTGCTGATCGTGTCGGCGATTTATCTTCATGCTCTCGACCCCCTGCCTCACCCGGCCAAGGGCTGGCCCAAGTTCTGGAAAGGCTTCGGCGTGGTGGCGCTGATCGCAGGCGTAGCCCTGCTGGTCGGCGCACTCTCGGGCGGACGCGACATTCTCCAGCCGCTGGCCGGCCTGCGTGGGGCGGGAAGCGCACAGACGGCGGAAAGCAGCCATGCCAGCTTCGAGAAAGTCAAAAGCGTGGCCGAACTGGAACAGCGCCTGCAGCAAGCCGGCGGCAAGCTGGTCATGCTCGATTTTTACGCCGACTGGTGCGTGTCGTGCAAGGAACTGGAGCGCTTCACTTTCAGCGATGCCAAGGTACAGGCGCGGCTCAAGGACGTAATTTTATTGCAGGCCGACGTCACGGCAAACAGCGACGACGACAAGGCGTTGTTGAAAAAATTCGGCCTGTTCGGCCCGCCGGGGATCATCTTTCTCGATTCGTCCGGCAAGGAGAAGGGCCGCGTGATCGGCTACGAAAACCCGGAAAAATTTCTCGCCAGCACGGACGGAATACTCAAATGAATAGCGTTAAAATCTTGTCCGCCCTGCTGCTCGGCGTCCTGCTGGTCTCGGGACTGAGCGCCTGCTCCGAACAGGGTAAAACCCCTGCTTCAGCAGCGGTTCAAACAGATACCGCAAAAATCTTCGCTGCCTCCCTCCCCGATCTGGAAGACAAGCTCCAGCCCTTGAGCCAGTGGCGGGGCAAAATTCTGGTGCTCAACTTCTGGGCGCCCTGGTGTCCGCCCTGCCGCGCCGAAATACCCGAATTCATCAAGTTGCAGGAAAAATACCGGCAACAGGGCGTGGTGTTCGTCGGCGTGGCTCTGGACCAGAAGGACAAGGTGCAGGTATTCGCCGACGAGATGGGCATCAACTACCCCATGCTGCTGGGGGAAAGCGATGCGGTGGAAGTGGCAAAACTGGCGGGAAACCGCTTGGGCGGCTTGCCCTTTACCGCTATTTTCGCCAAAAATGGCGACATCGTGTCCACCGTGACCGGCGAACTGAAGCGCGAGCAACTGGAGGCCACGCTCAAACCCCTGTTATAAGGCGGTAAAACAGGATTTCAACGGATTTCAGAAACGGCATGTTCCGTTAATTTGTAGCAAAAACTGGCAATTTGCCCCCATTTGCGGCAAACTTGCACTTATGGAAACCACACCGACAGGTGGCCGGATGCCCGCGACAGACAAGAAAATACTGGTATTGCACGGCCCCAATCTGAATCTGCTGGGTAGCCGTGAACCCCAACACTATGGGCGCGACAGTCTGGAAGACATCAATCAGCGCCTCGTCCAACTGGCCCAACATAAAGCCGCCAGCCTGGATACCTTTCAAAGCAACAGCGAAGCCGAACTCATTGGCCGCATTCATCAGGCAGGGCGTGATGGAGTGAATTTCATCCTCATCAATCCCGCCGCGTTCACCCATACCAGTGTCGCCCTGCGCGATGCCCTGGCGGGGGTGAACATTCCTTTCGTGGAGATTCATCTCTCCAACGTTTTCGCCCGCGAATCCTTCCGCCATCACTCTTATTTTTCCGACCTCGCCGTGGGCATCATCAGCGGCCTCGGGGCAAAGGGTTACGAACTGGCGCTGGAATTCGCACTGGCACAACCTTAACAAGGGCTCATCATGGATCTGCGCAAACTCAAGAAATTAATCGACCTGGTGGAAGACTCCGGCATTGCCGAACTGGAGATTACCGAGGGTGAAGAAAAAGTACGCATCAGCCGCTATGGCCAACAAGCGCCGCAAATGATGCATTACGCAGCGCCGCAGCACATGATGTCCGCGCCGGCCCAGGCCGGTCTGCCCGTCGCTCCGGCTGTTGCCGAGGAGCCGGCCCAGCCCGAAGGCCACGTGGTGAAGTCCCCCATGGTGGGTACTTTCTACCGCTCCTCCTCGCCCGATGCCAAGTCGTTCGTGGAAGTGGGGCAAAACGTCACGGCGGGGGAAACCCTGTGCGTTATTGAAGCCATGAAGCTGCTCAACGAGATCGAAGCCGACCAGAGCGGCGTGATCAAGGCCATCCTGGTCGAGAACGGGCAGCCCGTCGAATACGGCGAACCCCTGTTCATCATCGGCTAAGGGACACATATGTTAGAAAAAGTCCTCATCGCCAACCGTGGCGAAATCGCCTTGCGCATCCAGCGCGCCTGCCGCGAACTGGGCATCAAGACCGTCGCCGTCCATTCCGAGGCCGACAAGGAAGCCAAATACGTCAAGCTGGCCGACGAATCGGTGTGCATCGGCCCGGCCTCCTCCACCCTGAGCTACCTCAACATTCCGGCGGTCATCAGTGCGGCGGAAGTGACCGATTCCACCGCGATTCACCCCGGCTACGGCTTCCTCTCGGAAAACGCCGATTTCGCCGAACGCGTGCAGAACAGCGGCTTCATCTTCATCGGTCCGCGCCCCGAGACCATCCGCCTGATGGGCGACAAGGTGAGTGCCAAGGATGCCATGAAGGCCTCCGGCGTGCCCTGCGTGCCCGGTTCCGATGGCGCGTTGCCGGACGATAGCGATGAAGTCATCAAGATCGCCAAAAAAGTTGGCTACCCGATCATTCTCAAGGCAGCAGGGGGCGGCGGCGGACGCGGCATGCGCGTGGTACATACCGAGGCCGCGCTGCTTAACGCCGTCAGCATGACCAAGACAGAAGCCCAAAGCTTTTTTGGCAACCCAATGATCTACATGGAAAAGTTTCTCGAAAACCCGCGCCACATCGAGATCCAGGTGCTGGCCGACGAGCACGGCAACGCCATTTTCCTCGGCGAGCGCGACTGCTCCATGCAGCGCCGCCACCAGAAAGTGCTGGAAGAAGCACCGGCACCCGGCCTGGATGCCAAGCTACGCGACAAGATCGGTGAACGCTGCGCCGAAGCTTGCCGCAAGATCGGCTACCGCGGCGCGGGCACCTTCGAATTCCTCTACGAAAACGGCGAGTTCTTCTTCATCGAGATGAACACCCGCGTGCAGGTCGAACATCCGGTCACGGAAATGATCACCGGCGTGGACATTGTGCAGGAACAACTGCGCATTGCCGCGGGTGAAAAGCTGCGCTACAAGCAGAAAGACATCCAGTATCGCGGCCATGCCATCGAATGCCGCATCAACGCGGAAGACCCGTTCACCTTCGTGCCCTCGCCGGGCCGCATCACCCAGTATCACGTGCCGGGCGGGCCGGGCATCCGGGTGGATTCGCACGTTTACCACAACTACGTGGTGCCCTCGCACTACGATTCCATGATCGGCAAGCTAATCGCTTACGGCGATACCCGTGACCAGGCGATAGCCCGGATGCGCACGGCGCTGTCGGAAATGGTGGTGGACGGCATCAAGACCAACATCGCGCTGCACCAGGACCTGATGCACGATGCCGTCTTCCTGCAGGGCGGATACAGCATTCACTACCTGGAGCACAAGCTGGCGGAAAGAAAAAAAGAATCACGCTAAAAAACCAATTTACCACGGAGTTCACGGAGAGCACGGAGCAAAACGAATGAACTGCATATTGTTCGTCAATCTCCAATTGGATGTAGTCATGCTGCCATTGACCTTCTCTGTGCCCTCCGTGTTCTCCGTGGTTCAAAAACGCAGTTTCTAGGGTAGTCAAATCATGGCCTGGCAAGCATTGAAAATCGCGGCGGATGCTAAAACCGCCGAAGGCCTGAGCGAAGCCCTGATGGATCTGGGCGCGCTGTCGGTGTCCATCGAGGACGCCCATGCAGGTACCGAGGAAGAGCAGGAAATTTTCGGCGAACCGGGCGAGCCGCCGGCGGGAGTATGGCAGGACGCGCTACTCAACGCCCTGTTCGAGGCCGATGCCGATTTACCCGCCATCGTGGCGGCGGCTGCAGAAGCTGCTGGACTCGACACCCCCCCCGACTTCGAAGTGGAAGCGGTCGCGGAACAGGACTGGGTGCGTCAAACCCAGGCCCAGTTCACGCCGATTCCGATTTCGCCACGCTTGTGGATCGTGCCCACCTGGCACGAATCGCCCGACCCCGCCGCCATCAATCTCATCCTCGACCCCGGCCTGGCCTTCGGTACCGGCAGCCACCCCACCACCCGTCTCTGCCTGCAATGGCTGGACCGCAACCTGCACGGCGGCGAAACGCTGCTCGACTACGGCTGCGGCTCGGGCATTCTGGCCATCGCCGCATTGAAACTGGGTGCCGGCCGGGTAGTGGGCGTGGACATCGACCCCCAGGCGATTCAGGCCAGCCGCTTCAACGCCGAGCAGAA
>JAUYFW010000179.1 GCA_030690835.1 Sulfurimicrobium sp.
TTATTTCATGCGTTCGGCAACAAACGTTGAGCCGGTATCGATCCACTTATCCAGCAACGGTTGCACATCTTTCAGCAACAGCGGCGCTTTATCGCTCGCCAGCTTCGCGCCGGCGCCCTTGCGCACCGAAGCGCCCAGACGTTCGCCGGTCATGCTATCCACCATTTCCACCTCGATATTGATCGCCGCCTCTTTACCTCGGCCCTTTGCCGAACTAATGATGAATGCAATAGGAATCACTTGGTACGGTTTCAGTCCGGGAGTCTGTGCGGCTACAGCAGTGATCGCGGGCCGCATCCGAAGAACGCCCGGACCCGCCTCAGACACCAGCGTCACCTTCGTGCCAAGCTTAGCGTGCAGTCCCTTGTCCACGTAATGGCTAATCTCAGTGAGCGTGCTCGCGGTCACTTGATCTGTGGGTTTGGGTGCGGGGTAATACTGGGTCGGATCAATCATGACTTTTTGATAAGCGCCGGGCTTGAACTTGGGGCTTATATAACGCATCACGGTGTCGCCCGCCGTATCTTTTACTTCAGCAAGTGCAGAGTAATCACCGAGGAAGCCGGACTGCGCTTCCTCTGCGAAGGCGGCTGGAGCGAAGGTGACTGCGGCCAGCAATGCGCCGATGGAAACCAAATAGGTTGAATTTTTCATGTCTATCTCCTGAATGAGAACACCACACCTGGCAACTTTGCCTGAAACGACCCGATAGCGAACGAAATCGGAGAACCGTCATTCATCTACTACGATATACCCGGCACCCAAGAAGAAAAATTAGACTTTGGTCCTACTGACCCACGACCGAAAAATCGATCAAGAATCAGCGATTCCGGGAATTGCCCAGCCATTGAGATCCAGCGTATCGGGGCATGCCGAACTCTTGGGATTGCCCAATATAGTTAGGGTCCAGCTTCAAGGGGAAGTCCGAAAAGATGTTTTGTTCGTTGTCGATGATGACATTCTCGCTGACCTCGCCGAAAAAACCCTTCAGGGATAGCCCGGTTCCGTTGCGCGCGATCGTCGACTGCACGATCTTGGCGTCCGCCCCGACCAGCGCGATGCCCGTCTTGTTGCCGGCCACCCAGCAGTTCCTCACGACCACGCCGGACAATCCCGATATATGGATTCCAATTTCATTGTCGGTAACTGAGACGTTTTCGATGACCCCGGCGGCGTCGCGCAACGTCAAACCCGTCTGTGCACCGCTCAGCAGGACTCCCTTCATCGTCACTTCCCCCCGTCGAGCACCACCCCCGCCCACTTTTCGGCCCGGCGCGAGAACAGTCTCACCAAGCCGTTCGTACCATCGATCGACAGCTTGCCTTGCACGCGGATGCTGGCGTCTTTTTCGGCCACGATGCTCGTCTCTGGCCCGATGACGAGCGTGACCCCGCGCGGTATGGAAAATTGCCCCTTCAAGACATAGCTACTCCATTAGTCGCTATTAGACTTTGGTCTTATGGGCAGTCTGGCTGCGGCAGCGGGGAGTAGGCTGCCAAGATTTCCGCGTCCGCCACGGTCGCTTCACGAAAACCGAGATAAGCGCTGATTTCCGCTCGGTGACGTTCGGCGGTGCGATCAGAGAGGGTTCCCGTTACTACAATACCGGCTTTCAGCTGGCAGGCGGATGGTCGCGAAACACAGAATTTTGCACAAGACCCATCCCGGCCTTGATTGTTTATATCAATTTGATATAGTGCGCATATGCATATCATCTCTATCAAAACGCTTCGTGAATTCTGGCAGAAACATCCAGAGGCGGAGAAGGTGCTGCGCGAGTGGCATTCAGTGGTTGAGCATGCCGAATTCAGGGATTTTAACCATGTCCGAGAGTTCTTCAGCTCAGCGGACTACGTGCCACCATTCACGGTCTTTGATGTGGGCGGCAACAACTACCGCCTAGTGGTTGTCGTCAGGTACAGGTTCAAGAAGGTCTTTGTTCATAAGGTGATGACGCATCGCGAATATGACAACTGGAACAAGCTCTACCGGAAAGGTAAAGGATAATCATGCACACTGCTCCCACTCAGCTCGACATCTGCGCTCTTCAAGCATCCTGGCAGGCTTTTGATGCGATGGCGCACCTTCGCCCAATCCATGACGAAGATAGCTATGACCGTATGGTGGCCTTGATGAATTCCCTGCTGGACACCACCGGAGAAGATGAAGACCATCCGCTGTCCGGTCTGCTCGATTTGGTCGGTGATTTGGTTTCGAAGTACGAACAAGAGCACCATGCCATCGAACCAGCGGAACCCAAGGATGTCCTCCGTTTCCTGATTGACGCTCGCGGCTTGAAGCAAGAAGCCCTGTCAGCAATCGTGCCTCAGAGCAACCTTTCGGCAATCCTTGCCGGAAAACGCAAGATCAGTGCAACCCTGGCAGGCAAGTTGGGCAAGTTCTTCGGCGTCAGTCCTGCTTTGTTCGTTCCAGGTTAGCCAGCCGAATCTTCCTTAGATGCGTTCGTTTATATGCATTTGACCTATTGCCCATTTTCGCACAAATCCTTGCGGTCACCCACTTTGGTCCTATGATTGCTCCGGCCGCAGCAGCCGGTTATCTGTGAACTCTGTGGCTTGAATTGCGGTTTTTAGGATGAAAACTTGATCTTGTCTGCGGGTGATTTTCATCGTGATTTCCTTTCGCGGGTCATTTCACTTTCTCGAAGTCCGGCAGAATCCACGTCCGGTCGAAGTGGGCTTCGGTGGGGGCGTAGAGGCGGAAGTAGCAGAACCACGCCTTGCCGGGGACGGAGGGAATCCAGTTCTTCTCGAAGCCCGCCGGCGCTTTCGGGCCGACGTAGAGGTCCACCGAACCGTCGGCGTTCTTCACGAGGTCCGTCTGGCGCGAGTTGCGCTCGACCATCTGCGTTCCGTTGGCGATGAATGTGCGCGTGTCCACATCGTAGATGCTCAATGCCCAGAATTGCTTCACCGGCGGATTGGGCGGGACGTGCAAGCGGTAGGTGTTCGCGCCGTCGAGCCAGTCGCCGGCCTTGTCCTTGGAACTGCCGAGATAGATCGAGCCGATGCCGGGCGTCGTCGTTACCATGGCCTTGGCGGTGCTGCACGCTTCGTAAAACCACGCGGCACGCTCATCCAGTTGCGTGTAGAACTCCGCTTCCTGGCTCACGTCCAAACACAGCGCGAAGTGCCAGTGCACGCCGTCGGCGTAATGCGCCAGTGGCATCTGCCTCTTGTCGAAGTCATTCGCCTTGGCCATTGCCTCGCCGACGAGGGCGGCTTCAGTAAGAATCTTTTTCTGCCGGGCATCGGGGTTGAACGGCTTGCCCTTTTCGATGCCGATGGTGCGCAGCATCGCCATCATCATCCGGTCGCGCTCATGCACCGGCTCTTCGTTGACCCAGCGGGCGAGCTTCTCCCAATAGGCCATGCCGCGTGGGGCATTGTCCACGTTGGTCCGCTGGTCGGGACGCACCACTTTGTTGGCTGGCGGGTTGGTGCGCTTTGCAAACGGATAAACGCGCGTGGCCTGAAGCAACCGCTCGCGTTCCTTTGGATCAGGTGAAAGAAGGCGCAGCGCGATGAAGCCATTGAAATTCGGCGAGCGCACGACCGTGTAGCCCTCCGCACCGGCGGGCGTCTCCTGACCCGGACCGAGCAACAGATATTTCCCGCCCTGGCCTTTGTCCGGTCCGGGCAGGCCGAGGTCCGTCACCGGTCGCTGCCAGAGATCGTCCACCATGCCGGCTGTCTGGCCAGCGGGCACTTCAATGACGACCGGGCCGGTCTTGGCCAGGTTGAGCCAGGTCCACATGTAAGGCGTCGCGGTGTTGGGGGTGGTGAAGCGCGAGACTTCCGGGATCGTCTCCATCAGCATCCAATCGCCGAAAGTCACTCCCGGAGCGGTGGTGTAAATGTCTTCAAGCTCGCCGATGGAAACCATCGGCAGCGCCCAAAGGTAGGCCTGGCAGGCGCGCTGGAAGTCGCGCTCGTCATAAAGCTTCTCGACGGTCTCCTGGGTCGGATAGCCGTTGGCGAAGTCGTGCGTGAACGAGAGCTTGCCGATGCGGGTGTCGATGTCTGTGGTTTTCATAGTTGTCTCCTTTTCTTGGTTGTTTGATTTGGTCATTTCACTTTCTCAATGTCACTGGGGGTCCACACCTTGTCGTAGAATGCCTTCTGCGGCCCGTAGAAGCGGAACCCCACAAAATAACCTTCGCCCGGCTTGGTCGAGATCCAGTTTGACTCTTTGCCCGCTGGCGCTTGCGGCCCGAGATAGAGATCCACACTCCCGTCCGCGTTCTTTTGCAGGTTGGGAGTTTTCGATGACACCGCGATTTTGTTGGCGGGCGTGTCAATGTAGCTGCGTGTCTGGATGCTGTAGGCGATCAATTCCCAGAAGTCGTCAATCGGGACGTCCTTCGGCAGATGCACGCGATAGGTCTGTGCCGGATCGAGCACCTTGCCCTCGGCGTCTTGTGAACTGATCGTGTAGGTGGCGGCCGCGCCGACGCGCTTCTGTATGCCGACGCCCCAGAAATACCAGCCATAGGCACGCCAGTCGTAATCAACGCGGTCCGGGAACACCCATTGCACGCCGCTCTTCATGATTTCCGGCGTAAAGCCCAACGTCCGCCAGCGGCGATCGGGCCAGAACGGCTCGCCGAACGACTCCATCGTCTCCATTTTGTGGATCAGGTAGAGCTTGGCGTCACGCGCCGCGCGATCGAAGATGGCGGCCGTTTTGGCGTCGGGCTTGAAGGGCTTGCCCTTCTGAATGCCGATGCTGGCGAGCAGCCCAAACATGACCTTGTCATGCTCAAACAAAGGCTCCTCCTGCACGGTCTGATTGATGTAATCGAAGTAACTCAGGTCAAAGTGGGGCGTGCCTGAGAACGGCTTGCTGGTTGCATCCACGAATTCCGTTGGCTTGGGCGCGGCGGCTTCTGACAACGGATAGAACTTTAGCGTCTTGGCATACTGCACCGCCGCCTTCCAGCCCTCGTCGCCTTCATCGGTCGGGATCGAGCGAAACAGCATGTGAACGTCATAGGTGCGGCTATGCAGCGCAATGTATCCAGCGGGGACTTCACCCTTGTAGTCCGGTGGCAGCGCCAGATACTTCGCGCCCTTGCCCTGATCCGCTCCGGCCGGCCCGATGTCTTCCATCGGTAAATACCACAGATCGAAGATCGATCCCGACAGCTTGGCCTTCGCCCCTGCGGGGGGAACCTCGAAAACGAGCGGCCCATTGCGCGTCGAAAACGTGCCGAAAACGTAAGGCGTCTGGTTGTTGAAGGTGATGACCTCGGTCTTGCCGCTGGCGCGTTTCTCGAAATAAAACACCGCCCCTTCCTTCATTCCCCACTCAGCCTGCATATGACGCATCACGAGGGTATCCGCCACCGGCAAGGCCCAGAGCACGGCCTCGAAGGCTCGCTGGTAAAGAAGTTGGTCGCCAAAGTCCTGGTAGTGCGGAGGCTCAAGCGTTTTCGTCTGCGCGGTGAATGCCGGTGTGGTGAGGTTTTGAGTGTGTGTGGTTTTCATAACTGTCTCCTTTTATGTGATGTGTCGAACACCATTTGGTCGTAGCACCAGAGCCCCTCGAACAGGACACGCGCGGTTTCGCGCAGCGCGTTCTCCGGGGCGATCTCGCCGATGCAACGTTTGCCGTCGATCGCGTCGAACAGTTTTTTCTGCCGCGCGTCGATGGGCAGATACAGGTCGGTGTAGGTGTGATTGCGGTTGATCAGCACCGCTGCGGCCCCCGGCGGCAGTTTTTCTTGAACCACGATCGTGTCCGGCAGGCGGATCGGCACATAGCCGAGCCAAGCGTCACCTTTGAAGCTGACTGAATCATGATGCGGCCGGTCATTGCGATATGCGACGACGCTGTGTCGAAGCATCGAGCCGCGAAAGAGTTCCACCGCGGCGTACTGCTCTTCCGGTGGGAGCCGGGCCAGCAGCGCTTGATGCGGCGTGGACGCCAGCGCGCCGCACTGCGGCAGGTAGGCCGCTTGCCGCACCCAGCGCCCGAAGCTGAGGTCAGCCGCCGCCAGAAAATCGAGCAACTGCGGCACCGAGTAGGCACGGTCCTGGGGGTGAAGCAGCGCGTCGGCCAGCGCGGCCTCGTCGCGAAAGTCCGGCGAATTGCGCAACAGCGGCACCAGCGGATGATCGGGCGGCAACGCGCTGAGACTGGCCGCGAGATCCTTGATCTCCTGCGATGAGGTGCCGATGCCGAGCCGGCGGCAGTAGTCCTGCAGCAGATACACCCCGGCGCGGCCATAGGGTGCGTAGACCATCAGGTGCATGGCGCCATCCGGTGCGAGCACATCGTGCAGCGCCCGCAGGCCCGCATCCGGGTCGGGCAGATGGTGCAGCACCCCGGTGCATACGACGTGTTCGAAACTGCGGCCCAACTCGGTGGCGCGCTCCACTGGCAGTTGGATCACATCGAGATTATCGAGGCCGTACTTGCGCTTGAGTCGTTCGGTTTTCTCGATGCTCGTCGCGCTGACATCGATGCCGGTGACCTTCGCATTTGGCCAGCGCAGCGCGTATTTGGCGGCCTGGGAGGTGCCGCATCCGGCGACCAGAATAGTCCGGTCGTCGCGATAGGGTTCGTCCGGCCAGAACAGGTGGACATCGGCACGTCGCCGCGCGTCATCCCACAATTTTCGGTAGCGGTCGAGGTCATCGACCGGGGGCGGGTAGGGATGGCACTCGTAGAAGGCGCTCACCTCCTGCGCAACTCTTTCGGCATTCAGCTCGCGTGATGCATAATTTTTCATCGCATTAGACCAAGAGAAAAAAACCTATGCACGAGAAGGTCCCGTGCATAGGTTCGTGCCGCCGCCGTACTCGGCGGCGTCCCGCTTACCTCAACCCGGATGGGCTGCTGATTTCAGGAGCTCAGCCTTCTTCCGGATGCCCTCCATCATGGCTTCAGGCGTCCAGCTTTCCGGGCTCTGCCGGGGCGGGAACTCCAGCATGGTCTGCATGTACTGGGCGACGAGGGCGCCGGCCGGCAACAGCATGAAGACGCGATCCGCACGCCACTTGGTGTAGAATATGTCACCGGACAGGCCCGCCTCTTCGAACGGGTCGGTGCGAAGGTTGACGAGCAACGGGAACTTCAATGTCGTGAGTTCCTTCTCCCAAGCCGCGAAGCCTTCATGCTCTTGCACCGCAAAATGAACCTTCCAGTTGCCGTAGCGGATTGCCATCAGATCGCCCTCGTCACCCCAGTAGAGGAAGCCGGGGCGCGGGCTCTTCTGCACTTCGCCCTTCAGGTAGGGGACGAGATTGAAACCGTCGAGATGAACCTTGAACGTCTTGTTTCCGGCCGTGTAGCCCTTCTTGCATTTCTCGACGATGTCCGGTTCGCCGGCCGCGGCCAGCAGGGTGGGGAGCATGTCCTGGTGCGAGAATATCTCGTTGGAGACCGTGCCCGGCTTGATCACGCCCGGCCAGCGGATGGCGGTCGGCACGCGCCAGCCGCCTTCCCAGTTGGTGGCCTTCTCGCCACGGAACGGCGTGCTCCCGCCATCGGGCCAAGTGCATTTCTCGGCGCCGTTGTCGGTCGAGTACATGACGATGGTGTTGTCGGCGATCCCCAGTTGGTCGAGTTTGTCGAGCAGCTCGCCCACGCTGTTGTCGTGCTCGACCATGCCGTCGGGATAGACGCCCAGCCCGGTCTTGCCCTGGGACTCCGCCTTCAGGTGCGTCCAGACGTGCATCCGGGTCGAGTTCCACCAGCAGAAGAAGGGCTTGTCGGCCTTGACCTGGCGCTCGATGAAGTCGATCGCATGCTTCGAGACCTCCATGTCGATGGTCTCCATGCGCTTCTTGGTCATCGGGCCGGTGTTTTCGATCTTCTGCGTGCCGTCGGGATTCGCCCAGGAGTGCAGCACGCCGCGCGGCCCGAACTTCTTCTTGAACTCGGGATCCTTCGGGTAGTCCTCGTTTTCCGGCTCTTCCTCGGCGTTCAAATGATAGAGATTGCCGAAGAACTCGTCGAAGCCATGCGCGGTCGGCAGGAACTCGTCGCGGTCGCCGAGGTGGTTCTTGCCGAACTGGCCGCAGACGTAGCCCTGCGGCTTGAGCAATTCGGCGATGGTCGGGTCTTCCGCTTGCAGGCCGAGCTTCGATCCGGGGAGCCCGACCTTGGTCAGGCCGGTGCGGATCGGCGACTGCCCGGTGATGAAGGCGGCGCGCCCGGCGGTGCAGCTTTGCTGGCCGTACCAGTCGGTGAACATAGCGCCTTCCTTGGCGATGCGGTCGATGTTGGGCGTCTTGTAGCCCATGATGCCGTGGTTGTAGGCGCTGATATTGAACCAGCCGATATCGTCGCCCCAGATGATGAGGATATTTGGTTTCTTCGTTGCCATGGTTGTTTTCTCCTTCAGTTAAAAAATTGAAACAAATTACCAGTTGCTTCAAAGCAACCAGAGCCGGACTACAAACACCTATAAAGCCGAAATGTGTCAACACGATTTACTCGGCTGATTCATTACGTCACTCGCTCTGCCTGCGGCGCGTCCACCCCAGGAATCATCCCGCTGAATTTGCTACTCGGCGCGTTGTCGCCGTGACAAAAGCGGAATTTCTTGCCGCTGCCGCAGGCGCAGGGCTGATAGGGCCCGCGCTTCTCGTCCAGTGCGGCGAGGGTCTCCATCACGTCGGCGGGCGCGTGGCCCTGTTTCAATAGTTGGGCCATCACATTGAAGGTCGGGCCGGTGTGCATGAAAAATAATTCCAGCCCTGGGCAGAGGTAGTTCTGGCCCGGCTCGCCGTCGCGCGAAAGGGCGAAGCGGTCTTTCGGACAGCCGCCGTTGCACCAGTTGCGCACCTTGCAAGACTGGCACTGAGCGGTGAGCGTGTCGCGCTTGTCCTCGCCGAACTTGCGTTGCTCGGGCGAGGCCACGAGCGTCAGCATGTGCGTCTCGTGGATGTTGCCCAGGCGATATTTCGGCTCGACGAAATGGTCGCAGGAGTAGAGATCGCCGTTGTATTCCAGCGCCGGGCCGTAGCCGCAGGTCGGGGCGTGGATGCACAGCAGATGGCGGCCGAAAAAAGCTTCCAGCGTCACGTCGAAGAGCTGGACGTAAACCTCGCCCACGTCGTGGCGCACCCATTCCTCGAAGACATCGATCAGAAATTGGCCGTATTGTTTGACGCCCACCGAGCGCTCCGTCACCAGGTTGCCGGTCTGCGTGTAGAGCAGGCGTTTCTTGCCCGCCTGTTCGCTCCAGCCCAGGTTGGCGAGATCTATGGTCTGCTCGGTAGCGCGCTCGATGATGGGGATGAACTGCACCCACTTGGCGCCCAGCTCGTCGCGGAAGAAGCGATAGACATCGCGGCCGTGATGCTGATTGGCGGCGTTGACCGTGCACAGGATGTTGAAATCGACATCGTGCCGCTTCAGAGCGCGCCAGCCCTGCATCACTTTGTCGAAAGTGCCCTGTTGGCGGCGGTCGACGCGGTAGGTGTCGTGCAACTCGCGCGGGCCATCGACGCTCAGGCCGACCAGAAAATTGTGTTGCTTGAAAAACGCGCACCAGTCGTCGTCGAGCAGAATGCCGTTGGTCTGGAAGGTGTACTGCACGGTCTGGCCGGGCCGGCGGTACTTTTCGACGAGTTCGATGGAGTGCTTGAAGAACTCGAGCTTCATCAGCGTCGGCTCGCCGCCCTGCCACGCCACGGTGACCTCGGGCACGCGATGCGACTCCAGCAACTGGCGGATGTAGGCATCGAGCGTGGCCTCGGACATGCGGCTCTTTTCGTTCGGATACAGCGCTTCCTTGGACAGGAAGAAGCAATAGGTGCAATCGATATTGCAGGTGGACCCGCTCGGCTTCGCCAGCAGGTGGAAGCCCGGCGGGCCATCGGCCGGCAAGGGTGGGAATGTCGCGGTGGGTTCAGCGAGGGTGGTCATGGGTTCCGTCACCAGAATCACGATTGAGCAGCAACACAAGCGTCTCCTTATGCAAGCAATGAACTATTATGCTAGGCGCTGACTCGATCGGTTGCTATTAGACTTTGGTCCTACGGGTGGCGCGTCGGTGTTTGTTTGATCTCGCCGGAGTGGCGAGCCTGCCGGGGAGCAGCGTTGAGGTGATGACTGCCAGAATTAAATTACCTCCGGCAAAGCCGGACTGAAGGCTCTTAACCGTGGACAAGAAAAATCAGGAAGCACGCTGTTTGGTGAAAAACGGCCCGAAACATTCGCTTATGATGGACTCCATCTCCACGATCTGCTCCTGGGTCAGCAAGGAAAAATGGCTTTTACGCTTGCTGATGGATAGGCTGCCCCCATTGTCGACCACAACCTGTATGAACAAGTCCAGCTCGCGCCCAGGCATGTCATATCTGGCATTGATACGATTGTAGGCCGCGTCGTAGCACTGAAGATAAGCGACCTCCAGTGGCAGGTCCTCCTCAATGGCTTTCTCAATGGCGCCATATACGTACTCCACAATTCGTGTCGCATCAAAATAGGCATAAAAGTCACGGGGGTGCCTGGACGTGACCGTAATGGCCGCGTTGTTCTCCTCGAGGTAATACTCCAACAGCGCCATGACTGGCTTTGAGAATGTATGAAGGACCTCTGAATAGGCACCAAGATCGCCATACATCACGGAAGAAACGGGTACCAACGCGCTGGGCGGTGTGAATCCCGTCCTGCGCAGTAAATGGTGCAACAGGAATCGATGCAGTCGTCCGTTGCCGTCAATGAACGGGTGGATGAATACAAAGCCGAATGAGGCGCAGGCAGACGCGATCACGGAGTCGATGCCGCCACTCTCAGCGCGTCGGCAGTATTCAGCCAGGCCCTGCATCAAGAGGTGGGCGTCCTCTGCAGCGGGCGGGATGTAGTCAGCACGGTGGCGATGACGATATCCACTTTTCCCCAGCCAGTTTTGGATCGCACGGAAGCTGGCTTCACGGCGACGTGGCTCCATGATCTCGTTCTGCCAACCAACGAAGCAATCCTCGTCCAGCGTGACATCTTCTCCGGCCACTTCGAGCAGCCGTCTAAACCGGCGCATCCGCTCGGGCGTTGGCGTTTCCCGTTCTATGCCGTAGGAAGACTTCGTTTCGGCCAGGTACAGATAGTCCACTGCCCGAGCCAGAACCTCCGCATCCATACCCGCCAATGCCGCGGTGATCTTGCCTTTCAGGTTTTTGCCGATAAAAGCTTCAAGCATCGGTGTTCTACGCACCAGCGGACAAAAAGCGGGCAGGCCTGGAAGGTTGTTAATGATGCGGAAACGGCGTTCGCGATAACCTTGCGGCAGGTAGTACTGCCCAGGATCAGCGGCCGGCGTGTAGTGTCCAGCGGTAACATCGGGTATTGGCAACTTCTGGTCCAACAGCCATTCGTAAAAAAAACTGACTCTTCTTGCGTAAAGGCTGGATGGCGAACTTTTCAGCCAGTCGGCGTAAGGCTGCGGTCCAGTCTTTTCGAATAGCACTTTCAAGACTTCGAGGTTGACGCCCTCATGTTTAAGGCAGAACTCCAGATGACGTGGCAGCGTATCCTCAACCGCGAACTGATGGGGGTATATGACTTCCCTGCTGCCATCCGCAAACTCACGGATCTGTTTAACCGCGTAACGGGAAGATATTCGGGAGGTGCTACGATCTGGACGACACAAGAGCGCCTTGGAATGGATAAGTCCGTTATAACCAAGCATCTGATCAGCCATGGTAAGAATCGACATTTATTTGTAATAATCGACAATATAGGCAATATTATTGTAAAAATCAACATAGAGCGTGATGTTTGCGATGGCTGTAAAAATCGACACCAAATTGTAAAAACAAGCATTGGCAATGGATGAATAGTAAAACCAGCACGGGGTATAAACTTCAGGCACCGTGCCCCGAAGCAACAGCAAGGCCGCGCGACGATCAGTCCTGACGCTGGAAATATTCCAGAAAAGCATTCGCACGCAGGACCAGCGAGAAATAGTGTCCCTGCGCCCGCTGTACGCCCGCCGTCCTCAGCACGGCAAACTGTTCGGCTGTCTCAACACCCTCGGCGATCACCTCGATATCGGTCGTTTTCAGCAGTGTCGCCAGGGTTTCGGCCCAGGGTGGAGCGCGCCCGTCGGACGTTGCCAGCGCACCAAGGCCTCCGCGCCGGCGCAGCGTTCGTGCTGGAGCTCGATGATGGGCAGGTACTCGATGAAGAGCTCGCCATTGTCGAGACCGGCGTGAATTGTTTCTACGTTGATCATGGATATCCTTTCACAACTTTTGAGGATTACAAGACTGTGTGGCAAACAATCAAAATTCCACGGTGTCATTCCGGCGAAGGCCGGAATCCAGAAAAAAAGGGGGGGTAGCGTTTTTTGCGTAACCCACCAAGCGTTGCGTAGCAACACAACGCATTTTTAATGAGTGCCTGGCGGCACGCCCGGTGGGTTACGGCACAAACTGCGTGCCTAACCCACCCTACATCAGTTATGGAACCGCTTAAGTTAGCGCCATTGGGCGAAAGCCGGAATGACGCCGTGGGTAATACGACGCGTGTCACGTACTTAGTAATTCTCAATAATCACGCCGCAGCGAAAATCGCCGTGCTCATGAACCCTGGGACTTGTTTTGCGTTTCAACGGCTGCCGTTGGATCGGATACTGGCTCTGCGCTCTTCGAACGATGCCTGGAAATCCAGGTCCAGATGGCGATGATCGTGGAGGCGGCAACGAGGTATTCGGCCCAGAGGTAGGAAATGTAATCACTGAACGCCCCCAGCGGCGGGACACCGGGTTGCGTGTCGCGCAGCGCGGGCAGCCCAAAAATAAGCGCCGGCGAAATCGCCAATGGCGCGAGCGCGGACTCTTTTCCTTGAATTGTTCCGTACAGCACCATGGCGAGCATGCTCAGTGCCAGGCATATCATCATCAGTTGAATGCCCAGCGAGGTGACAATCACGTTATCTGCGCGCCTCAGGTTCAATTGAATGCGCGTCACCTCATCGGGACCACTCTTCGCAATTTCTCCATCGAACTTGAAACCGGTGATGGAGGCTGTTAGATCGAAGGACACTGGCACTGGTGTATGGCTTGCCAGCTCGGATGTGCCTACCAGCGAGTCAGGGGCTGCCGGCTTCGCGCTGATTTCCTTGGTTTCCTTTTCGCTACCTTTCGTCAGTCGTTCAAGGAAGGACTTAGGTTTGGCCGGGGCTGGGGCCGGGGCCGCAGGTGGCGGCCGCTTCACCACCGGTACCGGTTTCGCGGCCAGGAATGCAAGTGTGGCCTGGTGTGTATCGAACGGATACAAGTTCGGATCGCCTTCGAGTGCAAACACCACCTCGATGGGAATCACGCGTTCACCCTGTTGGAACTCGTAACGTTGCTGGCCCTGGACCGCATTGACCAGAAACCGCAGGTTCACCGCCGGGGTGAACTCATCCTTCGCGATCTTTCCCATCAAGCGGACTTGCATGCGCGCGGTGACTTGCGCACGGGCGACATCCACGCTCACGATCTCGAGGATCACGTGCACTCTGTCGGCAGCGGGATTCTCTTGTTGAAGATGCAGGGTACGGCGATCGCTTTCGTTCAGGTTGTAAAACAGGACGGCCACATAGAGCACGATCACCAGAGGAAGGACGAGAATACGCATTGCGGATGCCAGTTTTTGCATCGCTTGCCTCCAGACATCGCCACGCTTTTTCGTGGCCACTCCGGACCCGCTGCCCTGATTTTTCATCAGGAACGCCTCTTGAGTGCAGCTACCAGGGGGCTCGCGCTGAGCCCGTGGGCGACGATGCTGAGCAGGATGGTGCAAATCACGGTGGCGACCAGGGTCACCCCACCGGGTAGATGCTCGTCGAATACGATCACGCCGAATACGATGCTGGCCAGCCCGCGCGGCCCGAACCAGCCGATGAACAGTTTTTCGTTCGCGCGCAGGCCCAGGCCAGCAAGCGCCAGGAAGACCGGCAGCATGCGGATCAGCGTCAAGCTGAGCATGGCATAGAGCAATATCTGCCAGGTGATGTGGTCGGCCGTGCGGGCTATCACGACAGCGCCGAAGACCACCCAGGTGATCAGGGCCAGCGTATCGCCGGTGCCTTCGGTTGCGAGCAGGAGCTTGTGCTTGTGCTCTTTCGCCAACCAGCCGAACAGCAGGCCACCGGTGAAGGCGGCGATGAAGCCGCTGCCGCCAAGCCACTGCGCCATTGCGAAGCAGGCCACCGCCAGCGCCGGAATGGGAATCTGCCGCCAGCTTTCACTGATCCACCCCAACTGGTTGAACTGCTTGAAGAGCCAAGCGCCCAGCCCAGTCAAGGCGAGGCCGACGACAATGCCCAGGCCGATCTGTCCGGCGACCAGCTTCAGCGCCAGCATCGGGGCGCCGCCCTCGCCCGGGTGCGCGGCGATAGCGAGCAACAGCAGCAGGATCGGCACGCAGATACCATCGTTCAGGCCGCTTTCCTGATTCAAACCCTCGCGAATATCGGGCCGGACAGACTCGTCCGTGACGACCGCCTTGCCCAGCGCGGCATCGGTCGGCGCCAGCATGGTCGCCAGGATTGCGACCTCCAGCAGGGTTAGCCCATCGAACACGATAATCCCGACACCAAAACCGAGCAGGATGGTCAGCGGCAGCCCGATCAACAGTAGACGCCCGGGAATGCGGAAGTGTTGCTTGAGCACGTCGAGATTCGAATTGGCGGCGTCGGTGAAAAGGACTAACGCAAGCGTCAACTCGGCGAGGAGGCGGATTTGTTCCGCACCCGCGCTCAGCTTGAGGAACCCGAATCCGAGTGGGCCGAGGGCCAGACCGAAGGCGGTGAAAATAATTGCGCCGTTGATTGGCGACTTGGCGAGGCGCCCGCCCGCCAGGCTATAGACGAAGACGAACAGAGCGAGAATGGTCATGTTTTCATACATGGTGATTAGCTCCCTTTAGCTTGCTGACTGGGCCTGCCAGGCCTCCAGCACCTTGTGCAGGTTGAAGAACATGCGCTCGTGCCCCAGGGTGGCTCCCAGCGGCGAGCGCTCGATGGTTTTCAGCAGATCGGGATTGACTGCGGCCAGCCACAGGGTAACGCCGCGCGCGCGCAGGTTTTCTTCGGCTTCGGTGAGCATGACCAGTGCGGTGTATTCGATGTCCGGGATCGCGCTGCACTCCAGCACGATGACCCGCGGCTGCGTTTGCGCCACCAATGCTTGCATCTTTTCCCTCGCGTTCGCGGCGTTTGCAAAGGTCAGACGGCCTTCGGTGCGCAGCATCAACAGCCCAGGAAAGGTCTCGTCGCTTTCGTGCTCGCCGGCGCGGCGGAAGATGCCCTTCTCGCGGTTGTAGGCGACGGCATACACCGGCGGGTGATTCGCCTGGTAGAACAGCGTCAGGATGGAAATGGCCACCGCGATCAGGATGCCTTCGAGGGTGCCGATGAAGATGACGCCCGCCAGCGTCGCCAGCGCCCACAGGAGTTCGTCGTGGCGAACCCGGGCGATGGCGCGGAAGGCTTCGGGTTTGATCATCGAGAGGGAGGCTACCAGGATCAGCGCGCCCAAGGCCGCCTGCGGCAGCAAGCCGATCACGCGCGACAGCAACAACAAACTCAACAGCACCACGCCCGCGTTAACCCATTGCGCCATCTGGCTGCGCGCCCCTGCCCTGTCGGCGACCGCCGTCTGCGACGCGCCGCCGCCGGCCGGCAGCCCCCCGACCATTGCCGATGCCACATTCGCGGCGCCCACGGCGAGCAGTTCCTGATTGGCGTTGATCGGCGGGTCATTGCGTTGGCAGAAGGTGCGTGCCGCCGCCACCGACTCGGTGAACGACATCAGGGCGATACCCAGTGCCGCCGGCCACAACTGCGCAACGAGCGATACGTCGGGTAACGTCAGCGCGGGCAAACCGGACGGCACCGTGCCCACCGATTTGACGCCCAGCGCATCGAGACCCAAAACCGCTGAAGCAACGATGCTCAAGGCCACCCACACCAACGGCGCGGACAGTCGCGGAAAGAGGCGCGGCAATGCGAGCAATACCGCGATCCCGGCGATGGCCACCAACACAGTCACCCCATGCGCATCAGGAAGTTTCCCCGGTAACTCCAGCAAGGTGTCAATGGTGGTCTTGCTCGTGACATGGACGCCGAGCACCGATTTCAATTGCCCGACAATAATGACTACGCCGACGCCGGCCTCGAAGCCGATCAGTACCGGCAGCGAAATGAAATTCGCCAGAAATCCCAAACGCAACACTCTCGCCAGGATCAGTACCCCGCCCACCAGCAGGGCCAGGGTCGCCGCCACCGCGCTGGCAGCGGCACCGGTTTGCGCGGTAGAGACCGCGATTTGCGCCGCCGCCAGCATGGCGATGGCGGAAGTGGTGCTGACACTCAGCGGACGCGAACTGCCCAACAAGGGGTACACCAGCATGGCGGCCAGCGCGGTGTACAGCCCCACTTCGACGGGCAGACCGGCGATGACGGCATAGGCCATCGCCTTGGGAATCACCACGGCTGTGGCGGTCAGCCCGGCCACTATATCGGCGCGCAACCACTCGCGCCGATAGGTGAACAACCAGGTGGCGATGGGAAATTTTGTCAGCATGCTATTTGCGTGCAAGGCGAGTGACCAGCCCGCGCAGTATCAGGTAGGGCACGATTGCCAGTACCAACGCGACGATGATCGCCTCGCCCGGATACACGAAGTGCAACACATAGATCTGGTACGCAACATCAAGCACCAGCGCGAGAACGAACACCTTGCCGACACTTTTCCAACCATCCTTCAGCATATCGACACGGCTGGCCGGATCGGTAAGGAGGGACCAGAAATAAGGCGGGTTGCCCGTCTTGGCATCTTTCAACCCGGCAAGTATGGCAAAGATCGAAGCCATGACCGGCTGCAATATGAACCTGAATTTCAACGGCCCACTGACCCGGTCGGTCATGTTCTCCACGATGCGCATCCAAATGTCTTCCATATCGTTTCTCCTTTATTTCATCCCAACGGCAACAGAATCAAGCCATACACAATGCCGCCGGTCATGAACGGCCAGAACCGCCCGCCCTTTTCGGCAGGCAGTTCCATGATGAGGCTGTTCATGATGATGGCGCCCGAAATGAACGCCACCAGCAGGGCCAGCACATGGTTGGGCAGTGCAAACAGCAGGCCCATCACCCAGCCGAGCAGAGCCATCCCGGCGAGCACGAAGCGGCCGACCCGCTGGTATGCCGCGCCGTGTTCATGCCGCAAGGAATTTTCCAGCGACAGGAAATGAAAGGTGAGGGCTATCGCGTACAACTCGATCGAGACCAGGGTATCTCCGAAGTGATTCACCAGCAGATAAGCCATCAGCCAGACGTAGGCCGCAAAACCGCCGATGCTAAGTTTGAAGGATGGCCCGGCTTCTCCGGCTTCTCCGGCTTCGCCTGCTCCGGCTGTTTCGCGCAGATACTTGCTCTGATGCTCCAGGCCGTAGAACAGCAGAAAGCCCACCAGCGCGAGAAAGTAGATCGCCATGCCCTCATAACGCAGGGTCACGGAGACCGATTCCACAAAGGCGCGGCGGGCATCGTTCAATTCCGGCATGACATGCACGAACACGTAAGCGGCGGACATCCCGGCGCCGAATGAGAGGAAGCTGCGGCGCTCTCGAATCAGCGAACGGAAGGGATGCACCCGGCCGCCTACCAGGAAGGTGGCGGCGAACAGCAGCGCCGCAGCGCCCGTTTCGATGATCGCGTTAGATTCCAGGGCCATGTTCAGGCCAGTCTGGTGACGATGCTGATGAAAAAGAACAGGCCGGTGACAGACATGATCATGGCCATGACAAGCGAAGGCCGCCAGGTCTTGATGGCGTGATACTCGCGCAACATCTTGAGCCGCTGCCAATACTCGATGGTGCCTGCCACCATCGAGACCGTGCCCAGCCCGGTCAGAAACAAGCCGACGGTTTGCGGGCTATAGTCTTGAGCCAGGTTTCCCCCGCTTTTCTGGACGCCTTCAAGAATCTTGTAGATGGTGAAGCCAAAACTGATCATGGAGAGCGCGGTCCGGATCCACGCCATCAAGGAACGGTCCATCGCCATCAAGGTGCGTCCTGTCGCGAGATCGGTTCGATCCGCCGCCAACTCGTTGGATGTTTTCGTCTCTTTGGTTGTCACGTTAACCTCCTGCTTGATCCCGCTGATAAAAGAACTCGTAAACCCATTTCTCGCCCAGGCGCGCGCCTGGCGCGAACCGCCGGTTGCCGATTGCTGTCCGCTGCGACTATCACAGGCCGGTCAGCCTGCTGAAGAATTTCTCGGCCAGTTCTGCAACTGGATACTTGAGCAGATATAGCGGCAGAATAGGCAGCAGGGCGGCCAGTGCGAAATCCTTGACCAAACGCAGGCTCATCGGGACCCAGCGCATATTGCGTACGATGTTAATGCTGTTGCCCAGGTCGGCCAGGGACTGCAAGTCCGCTGTGCCCAACAGGGGCTCTCGGGCGTGCGCCCCTGCGCCCAGCCATTTCTGGTCGAAGCCATTTACGTAACTCGACGCGAATTCCATATAGTCGCTCAAACCCTTTATGCGGCAGGCCCAGAGCTTGGGGGCGAAGATGAACAGGGGCCCGAGAAACAACACCGCGTCCACGGCCAGAACAAGTGCGAGCGCCGGGTAAATCGCCTCGAAAGCTACCGCGCCCCTGGAAATTTCCTCCGCTAACGATGCGGACTGAATCGCCGAGATCGCCAGGATCAGCGGCGTGAAATGAGTCTGCACCACTTCCAGACAACCCAGCCCGGCAGCGTAATCTGGGTGAGTCGGCACGAGCTTGAGTTGCAGTCTCGACACGCGCCAGAGGAAATAACACCACAGGCCAAGCCGCCAGAGCCAACGAAACATCAGGAAGCGAAATAGCGTCAGGCAGACAATCCAATACCACTGACCGACCAGCGGTAAGTCGCTCAAGGCGCGGCCCGCTTCGAGCGTTGCCGTCGCGCCGGGCAGTTGCATGTGCGTTCCGATCAGCGATAACAGCACCGCCGCCAACAGGCACATCGCCTCCGGCAGCCATGAATCCTTCCACCGAACAATGCGTGCGATAGCAGATTCCAGTGCCGGGAGTGCATTCTCGGGCACGACCCCCGACCGCACGATCGTGCCGACAAACGCTGTCACCCGAGGATCCACCGCCGATTCGCACAGGAAGAACAGCGGGATGAGCACCAGCAGACGAACATGCCCGCCAATCGCCGAGAGGGAAAACAGTTGCTGGCCGACGCTCTCGATAACTGCCAGCACCACCAGGACGCCCCACGGAATCAAGCCGAGAGCCAGCCCCAGCGCAACGGTATTCGTTCCTCCATGGACCAGGCCCAAGCGGCACCCAAAGCGGTGGAGCGGGCCACCGAGGAGGGAGAGTTCTTCAAATTTCCCGCGTTCTTCCATCATTCCAGTCGCTCGAATGCCGCAAGCCCCTTGAGCGGTCTAGCGCACTGCGGGCAGTTCTCCATTGTCGAGTCCAAACAAGCTTGAGTCGTCACGCCCCCAGCCATCATGACCACCATACTCCGGGTAGCGAAGGGAACAAATTAGACTTTGGTCCTACTGACGCCAGAACAGGGGCCAACTCACCCGGCTTTGCTTCCGCGTGAGGCAGTACTGAACACTTTGTTATGTGCTCTCAGGAAACGATTGGGGAAGAGTGAAGCGGCGTATAGCAAAGAAAAAGCCTACCTGCCCGGACGCATTTCCGAGCAAGATAAACAAGGCAATGCCTGAACCAAGTTAAAAGGCCCTCGGCAGAGCCGGGGGCCTTTTTGATGATCACCTCAAAGGTGCAGAAGGATACAAGAGCGAATTATTCGTTACTTCCACATGTAACCGACCGCCACTCCGCCTATCACCTGGCCAGAATCGCCGCGCGTCTTCACGATTGGACTATCCCCCGCATCCCCGCTAATAGTGGAAAGGCGCACACCTGCGCCCAGCGCCCACTCCTTGCTTAGATACAGCAAACCACCCAGCGTCAGGTAAGTCTCGTTGACTCCGCTGCCGGCGGTATAAAACGGAAGCGCTGACGTTCCAACATTTGCCGCATTCACGCCAAAGTAGTGATTGTTGTATTTATCGTTCGCATAGATCAAGCCTCCGCCGACGTGGAGGTCCACCGCGGGCGAAACCTGATGCCACCAGCGCGCGCTGATTTTTGACTGGTATCCCTCTTCACCCTTGAGCACTGTGGCACCCAAGATAAAGCGATTACGCGGGTTGCCTTGTTCCGCCCAAACCACATCCCCGAATATGCCGGCCTCTAATTTGCCATCGATTGTCTTCATTTGTTTGACGATCACATCATCTATCTCCGACGAATCGCGTCCGAAGTTATAGTTCAAGATAGGGCCCAGGCGATACTTCGCATTATCGAGAAGATTGAGGGTCACCTCGTTGGCCTGCAACTGGATGTAGCGCTGCTGCCCGGAAAACGTATAACGACCGAAGGGCGCTGCTGCCGTTGTTGTCTCGTCCGAACCACGGTAATCCGGCCCGCTGCCGATTCCCAGTCCTAAAATGGTAGGAACCGACTCCACTTCGAGGAACGACCCGGCGTGCGCCGTGAAGCTTGTTGCCAGCGCGAGCCCAATGGCGCAACTCAGTACAGTTATCTTGCTTTTCTTGCTCATAACACAACTCCTTAAGTTAGTTGACTATCAGTGTGAATACCCATCTACTTTGCCTTCGACCAGCTCGCGTCCGGATTGAAGCGCGTCATCTTCGAGGCGATGCTGGCAGTGCCCGCGCCGAGGTTCTTCTGGTAGACGACGCCGTCGTAGTTGTAGATGAATGTCATCACCCCCGAGGCGCCCCAGCGCGCCGGATAGGCGACAAGCGCGTAGCCGCCTATCATGTTGCCATTGACTATGTAGTCGTGGGCGCGCCCCGGATTATCATTGCCCTGGCTGGTAAGAATGCGATAGTAGTAGCCGTGGAAGGGTACTTGGCGCATGTCCTTCGCCGAGTATCCCTCGCGCTTCGCACGCGCAGCAAGCGGACCAAGTGGCGAGGCCGGTTCGCCTTCCGCAGTCGGCCAGTAGAGCCCGTCGCGCTTGCCTTCGCTGCTGCGAAACTTCTGCGCGTACTCGAGCACCCCGTCGCCGTCGCGGTCTTGCTCGGCATATTCGCGCTGCGCATCGCCGTAAGCCAGGCAGAACTCGATCGCGAACAGTTCGTTTTCTCCGATACGTCGGTTAACGATCTCTTCCGCACCCGCCTTGGCGTCGAAACGCCATCCTGGGGCACTCTTTACCATCGGGAAGGGGAACGGTGACTCGTTGACGCCGATCAGCAGCGTTGCCTTCGCATCGCCGACCCATTCGATTTTGAGCGACTTGTCGTAGGCGGCGAGGAAGCGCTCCCGCATCTGCTGATCCGCAACCTTGTCTCCGGTGTAGATCAGCGGCCCGCTGCCCGGGCCGAGCACCCTGTAGATAGATTTGACATCGTGCATCTTGACGATCTCATAGAGTGCCTTGGCTGCCTCTTCCGGTGACGCGTAAGACGCCTGCGCAAGCTTGGCCTGCGCTGCCGTGTCTTGCTTCGCCTGCGCGTCGGCCGCCACCGCCGGCAATGCACCCAGCGTCATCGCAACCGCTGCGGCGATCGCCGTGAGCATCCGTTTATTCATGGTTCGGTTCATCATGTTCCCCTTAGCGACCACGTCTGCCACCACCGCTGCCACCCATAGACGCGCGGCTCGTTGCGCCGCGGTTGCTGAAGCTCTGGGCCTGCTGGCGAGATTGGCCGGCATCGAAGGACGGGCGCGCGTCAGAGGATCGGTTGAAATCTCTGCCACCCATCCCTTGTTCATCTCGCGTGCCAGATATTCCCCCAGACTGTGTCGCACTGGTGCCACCACTTGGCCGCTGCACATCTCTTGTAGCGGCGCTACCGCGCGCACCAGTAGGCTCATAACCGCGTGCATCGCGGCGGGCCGATACCGCATTTGGGTCTGCCTTGCTGTATTGGGCACGGGTCCCGGCATTGCTGTAGGCAACTCCCTTGCGCTGCGACGGGTTGTGCTGCCAGTTGCCGTTGTTCACCTTGTTCTTGAACTCGGCGTTGTTGTTGATGAAGGTATTATTTTTGTTGACGTTGATGTTGACGCTGCCACCGTGCCAGTTGGTATTACACCAGCCCCAGTGGTTGTTGTTGGCGATTGCGATTCCCAGCCCGAAGCCGATCAAGCCGGCGGCAGCAACGCTGCCCGGTGGGTAATAGTAGGGCGGTGGCGGATAGTAGTAGGGTGGGTACATGGGTGCCCACCACGTACCGTAGACAACAGTCGGGTTATAGGTCGGCACGTAGACCACCTCAGTCCTGGCGGGCTCGATAATGATCGTGCTCTGCTCCTTGACGACCTTCACCTGCTCGTTGCCCTTCAGGTTGCCAGCGGCTTCGGCCTTCTGGCGCAGGCTCTGCACCGTCTGCATGACGCGCTTTTCGTCGGCGAGGAACGCATCGCCAAGTTCCTGCGTCCACTCGAGCTTGTCGTTCATCATTTCGAGCACCTGCGGGAACGCGGCCAAGGATTGCACTGAAGGGTCCCAGTTCTTCCCTGCGACCGCCTTGTCGAGCGCGTCGCCCTTGAGGCCCCTGTTTTCCTTGACGAAGCGCGCCGCAGCGACGACATCGAGCGGATAGGTCGAGGCCATCAATGTCTGTGTCAACAACTGGTCAGGATAGAGCGCGATCGGAGCGAGCAGCGAATCGAGCTTCTCCTGCGGCATCGGCGCCTGCGCGCTGCCCACTGCGGAGGCCTCGGCGGCCACTGCAAACGAACGAGTTAGCATCCAGCCCATCAATATTATCGCGACCGCGATCACCACGCTCAGCACTTTCCAGGTCACCGGCGAGTCGCAATTGAGCTTGTCACCTCCGTTACCTGGGCATCCACCGCCGTCGCGATCAGCCTCTTCGCCGTGTAACACTCTGGATATATTGAGCATTTCTTGCTCCTCTATTTCGGAAACAGAAAAGTCACCGCCAGCCTGAGACCCCAACCCTCTGGGCCGACGCGATCGGGGCTATCGGCCCAGTAGCGTGCGCCGGCGGAGAGGGTCAAGGGTTGGCCGCCGACCTTGAGCAACTGGGTGACGCTGAAATTCAAAGGCACCGACCACTGCTCAGACTTCCAGTCGTAGCTGGACTCCGTGTTGACCCCGAAGGTGGTGAAGGTCTTGGTCGTGTAAGACAGAAACGGTTGCAGGAAGGTGGAGCTGATGTCTCTGCGCTGATCGTCGCCGGCAACCGACCAGATGTGGTTCGCCAGCGCGCCATAGGTCCAACCGCTATCTTGCTTGAGGAACACGGCGTTGGGGCCAAGACCCCACTTGTCAGCGGTCAAGTCATCGCTGCCGCTGCGCAACAGCAATACCGGCCCCGCCCCCCAGATCCAGCCCGAAGCGGTTTTCTCCTTGGGTGAGAAGAACAAGCTTTGCGTGATGTCGCCGACCCCGGACTGGGTGCCGGCACCCGGCGCGACGTCTTGCTGGTTGATCAGCGGCACGATGGTACGCGAGATCAAATTCCAGTCCGTGCCGATCGAAAAGGGAATCACCGGTTGGACATTCAACAACGTTTTGTTGCCATCTTGAGTCGGGCCGATGTCGGAGTCGTAATTGAGTTGCAGCGGCAGACTGATCATGGCGGCAATCGGGTTCTGGGTTTTCTTGGCAAGTTCCGCGTCGCTGTCCGCCACGGCAGGGCTACTCGCCAACAATACAGCCAGTATCGTGGCGCGAGCGTAATTGGTTCTCATGGAATTCTCCTGTGCGTGTCTAGTTAGCGCTTGGCGCAAGCCGATCGGTTGCGCTAATCGACTCACGGTTAAAACGCGATACCCAGTCCAATATAGGGGCCGCTAAATTTTAAGTCCCACACAAGGCCGTCCTTTCTGTAGTCCTGCACCAGATAGCGATAACCGAACTTGGCGGAATAGGTTTCGCCAAACTGCCACTTGAGCAGGGCCTGCAACTGATAGGTGGAATCCGATTCCCCGCCAACGCCGACATCGGCATAACCCACGAAAGACCACTTGTCGGCGATAGGCGTCGATACTTGCACGCCGATGATGGGGTCCCACCAGCTCACGGAGCCGCTCACGCTGCGACTGCCATCCGGCAGCAGCGGATCGCCGGTGCTTAAGCCAAGCGTGAGATCCGATTCGAGCGAGGTGTAACGCGCGCCGCCGATCAGGTCCACTTTTGTACGCTCGTCGAGCACGCGGTAACCGACATAAGGGGCGTAACTCTGCTGCGTGAAACCGACATCCAGCGCGGCGTTGTTGACGAAGCCCAGCGGGCCCTGAAACGAGCGGTTACCGCCGGCGCTTATTTTCATGTAGCTTCCGTCGAGTGCAAAGGTCCAGCGACCCTTGCGCGCTTCGAACAGGCCGGCGATGCCGAAGTCGAGGACATCGACAATATCGCTGAAACCGACGTCGACGTCGGTGGTCACGCCGCGCGCGCCGACGGTGCCTTTCAATCCAGACGCGAACAGATAGGGGGTCACCTCGAACTGCCACTGGTCGCTGCCCGCAGGTTCGGCCAGGGCCGGGGCTGCGGTCAACGCGGCCGCCAGGGCCAGCGCAGCGACGGGAGCGACAGCGGTAAGCTTGTGGTACATGTTTTTCTCCTTTGGCAAAAAAGTTGCCCTGCTATTTTGCGCGCCTGTCCTCATGGTGCTAGCCGCCTCTACGGCGCCAGTATGTAGGTTAGGTTAGGCGCGGTTTTTTGCGCCGTAACCCAACAGACCCAATCACGCTTCAAATAGCCAGCAGCGTATTGAAGATTCGGTTTGTCGGGTTACGCCCAATGGGCTAACCCGACCTACATGGCAAGTCGCCTCCGGGCGACAGCGATACTGCACGTTAGCGCGCCCAGCGACGCCGGGAAATAGGACTTTGGTCGTATGGCGGAAGGGACGGCACGCGCTGGTTGCCACAAACCATTCCCTCCCCCTCAGGGGGAAGTGTATGGACCGGGGACATACACCTCCCCTTGAAGAGGAGGGTCGATAAGTCATCTTTTTGAACGTTCCGAGGTTCGGGGCTAATCAAGATAAGAAATGGGATTACTTGCCCGGCAGCTTGGTGAATTTCGTGCCTTTGGCCGACCAGCCGGCCATCAGGCCTTCCTTGCCGAAGACGAAGGCGACGATCGCGTCTTTCGCTTTCAAGGTGTCCAGGGTTAAGCCTGCGGAAGCCTCCACCACGGTGATGCCGCCTTCGACACCCGCGGTCCAGCCCTTGCTGGCGCGAAAGCTATCCAGTGCTTCCTGGGTCAGAAACAGAAATACAAAATTTGCCTCCTGATAACCCGCCTGGAAGCCCACCGATCCGGCGTCCATCTTGTAGTACGCAACCGATTTGTTGCCGACCCTAAGGGCGCCTTCGCCCCATTGCGCGCCGATCACGAAACCGGCTTTTTTGACGTCGGGCAAGACGAGCACGCCCTTGGCGCCTTTCAAGTAGTCATCGGCGCCTTTCACATCCTTTTTGAAACGCTCAAGGGCAACATTGACGCTTGCATCAATTTCTTTTTCGCTCTTCGCGTGTGCCGCGCCGAGCGGAAACACGAGGAATGAGAGAATTAATGCGGCGGAAAACGAACGGAAATTATCGATGGTATATCTGAACATCATTCGAGCCTCCTAAAGGATAGAGTTGTAAATCTAGTGACCAGGATGAAATGCGCCGAGGCAACGCTCACACGATATTAGGTTACGTATGTTGCAAAGTTTTGCCTATTGGGCTTTGGTCCTACTCCCGCCGTAACCCCTTCCGGGCAGAAAACTAGACCTTATGCCCCAATGACGTAGCCGTTCTCCAAGCATCTCGGATAAACTAACCTGAATCGCGACAAACACATCCTGAGTCAATGCAATGAGCCCAATCCTCGTCCCTGCGCTGTATGTCATGAGCGGTGTCTGCGCCTTCTCGGCGCTGCAACACGGGCTCGCCGCCTTGCGCCGACGCGTGAGCCGCGATCATCTGCTGTTCGCGCTGATGTCCTTGCAGATCATGGGCTTCGTTATGGCCAAGGCGGGCGCCTACGGTGCGCAAACAGTCGATATCCTGGTGACGATGCGGCGCTGGGAAATAGCTTTTGCCTGCGGTTTTTTTCCGCTTTTGCTCTGGTTCGTTGCCGACTATACGGGCATCCGTCCGCGAAAAATGCTGGCCTGGTTGAGCGCCTTTTTTGCCTTAATGTTCACCGTCAATCTGATCCTGCCCTATGGCATCCAATTCATCGATTTGCCCAGCCTGACCTATTTCACCCTGCCTTGGGGCGAAAGGGTGGTGGATTTGCGCGTGCTTCAGCGCGGTTTCTGGCACAAGCTGACGTGGGCGGGCGTTTTCGCGGTCATGGGATATTGCATCTATGCATGCAGTGTTCAATACCGGCGCGGAGGGCGGCAAAGGGCCCGTCTGTTGGCCTGGGCGCTTGGGCTGTTTTTTGTTCCCGTTTTGTTCAACGTGGCCGTCAATCTGGGACTCGTCGAGTTTGTCCACACCGGCGAATTCGGTTTCGTCGCCATGATCGTGTTCATGGACTTGGTGATCGGCCTGGAATCGCGGGACCAAAGTCGGCGCATGCGTGCCGTGTTGGATCACTTGCCGGTGGCGGTCTGCCTCAAGGATTTGCAGGGGCGCTACCAGATGGTCAACCGCGGATTTGAGACGTTTTTTCACGTCAACACTCCCATTCTCGACAAGACCGATTTTGACCTGTTCTCTCGGGAACAAGCCGAGCGCTTTCACGCCAATGAACATCTGGCGCTCGATACATGCACGAAGGTCGAGAGCGAGGATGTGCTGGAATGGAACGGCAAGTCACACATCTTTCGGTCACACCAGTTTCCGCTGCTACGACCGGATGGCTCCCCCTATGGGGTGTGCGGCGTGTGCATCGACATCACCGAATCCCGGCAGCAGGATGAAATGCTGCACAAGTTTCGGCGGCAGGTCTGGCACACCGACCGCGTGACCAGCACGAGCGCCCTCACAGCTTCGCTCGCCCACGAGTTGTGCCAGCCCCTGTCCGCCATCCTCAACAATGCCCAGGCAGGCCTGCGTTTTCTGGCCCAAGACGGGGTCGACCTCGGGGAAATACGCGAGATACTCCAGGATATCGTGCGTGACGACAAACGCGCCGGAGCGGTGATCAACGGTTTACGCACCATGCTGCAGCAGCAGGAAACGCCCTATGCTGACATCGATCTGTCCCAGTGCATCGAAGAAGTGATCGGATTGTTGCACAGCGAGTTTCTCAGGTGCGGCACAGAGATTGAGCGCACGTTGGAAACGAATTTGACGGTACGGGTGAACAAGACGCAAATCCAGCAGGTGATGCTCAATCTGATACTGAACGCCTTGGAAGCCATGATGGAGCAACCGGCAGGCGAACGAGTTCTGCGGGTCAATTTGACACGCACTGACGGGAAGGCGCTGGTGTCGATCCGCGATAATGGCATAGGCATTCCGGAGGAAATGTTGAACCGGGTATTCGAGGGTTTCTACACAACCAAGCCCCAGGGGCTAGGCATGGGCCTGGAGGTGTGCCGCTCGATCATCGAGTCGCACCATGGCGCGATTTGGGCCGAAACCAACTCGGGGGGGGGGGGGGGGGGGGGGCCACATTACACATTAACTTGGTGTTTGCC
>JAUYFW010000190.1 GCA_030690835.1 Sulfurimicrobium sp.
CCGGCAGCACGGCTATGCCGTAATGGCTGGCGAGATCACGGTAGGTCGGATTGAGCTCGGGATCGTAATAGGAGGCGTGCTTGACGCCTGACTTGAGGTTGTCCGGGACGAGGATCTCGGGGACGCCACCGAGAAACTCGAAGGTGCGGACGTGCGAGCCGATCCAGTCTGGTAGTTGCTGCGTCCAGGTTGCTTCGGCATAGGTGTAGTTGGAGGCGCCAAGGACGGCCACGAACAATTGTGCCTGACGGATTTCGCCGGTGGCGCCATCAATGATCGGCAGCGTCTGGCCCACATAGTCGACGAATAGTTTCTCGCCGGGGGTGTGCGTCTGCCGCATGCTGACCGACAGCTTGCCAGCCCATTGCCGGTAATGATCGCAGAACCAGCTGTAGCGGTAGCCCTCCGGGTGGTCTGCCTTGTATTCCTGCCACAGCAGGTCGAGCGTGACGCTCGTCCGTCGTAGCTCGCGATGCACCCATGTCCAGTCCGGTTCTGAGCGGATGACATCCGCCGATACGACTGGCGGAAAGAGGCGGGACTCAATGGCCTCCTCATCCAGGCCTTCTGGTAACGGATAGATGATTCCCGCCGCACGGGCGCGGCGCAGATATTGGCCGACCGTGGTCGGTGAGGTGCCGATGACACGGGCAATCTCTCGATGGGTGCGGTTGTGTTCGTGATACAGCCGCAGTGCTTCTGTAATCTTGCGCATGGATAACCTGTTGTTCGCCATGTGGCCCCCGAAGAAAATCGTCGAGAATGCCACGGTTATCCCGCGCGCTACGTCACAATTTTACTGTCCAGTTTGCGCTGGAATCAGTGTCCACTTTGCCGTGGAATGCCTGTCCAGTTTGCCGTGGAATCAGTGTCCAGTTTGGCCTGGAATACGCATGAGGTTAGCCCACGCGAGCGTTTGCATATACATGTGCGTGGCGATGGCTGTGAAGCCAAGTTTTGGCTTACACCAATGGTCAGAGTGGCGGATAGCGATGGTTTTGACTCACGCACTCTGCGTGAGCTTGCTGAAGTAGTGGAGCAAAATGTTGAATTGATCGAAAGGAGCTGGAATGAGCACTTCAGCTAAATCCGTACGCTTTGACGACAACAGCATGTGGGTCGACCTCTCCGACGGTCGCATCATCGCTGTACCATTGGCGTGGTTCCCACGTCTTCTGCATGCCACGCCAGAACAGCGCCGGCGCGCTGAACTCAGTTTGAAGGGTTTGCACTGGGATGAACTCGACGAAGATATTTCCGTGGCAGGTTTGTTAGCGGGCGTGGGGGATATGTCGCACCAGACGCCGATGGCGGCTTGAGCTTGGTTGCAATAAGGAAGGGACAATAGGGGGCAGGCCACGTTTATTGTGTGCAATGACATGGATGCCCTGCTAGATGTGGTGAAGGTCAAGGCCAAATGTCAACGCCGATTTAAAACTGACACACTTTTGCAGCGAACGCCGATTTAAATCTGATACACCCCCATTACATTTGCATGAATAATAGGGTCAGACCCTCACGGCACTCGGTTAAGAAATAACAGCTATAAATCATAAGAATAGAAATAGCGCCTTCCTTCAGAAATCTCATTTCGCCGTGGATATAGAACGCCAGCCCCCCTCTCCTGCATGCTGGCTAACCGGGTCATCTATCAGTGGAGTGTATGTATCACCATGATTATACGGTGGTTTGGCTTCAGTAGTTGCGGCTGGTTTTAGTTTTTCATCTACGCTCATTTTGATTTCTACTCCCCCGTTATCCCTCGGTCAGGATGATGGTTTCCGTGATATATCCTGCCAAGGCAATTTCCCGAGCTACACTCGTCAGTAGTCGAGTGGGGGTCTGGTTGAATGCCCAGTCGTGTCGGCTCCAGCCGGTCTGAATCCCAGCATGTCTGAATCGTGAGATCTCCTGAGGTTTTTCCGTGGGTATGGGAAGCCATGGCATGGCAGAGCAGTTCCAACCCCGCATCATCCAGATGGAAGAAGTTTCCAGCGCTGATGCTCATACTGATTCAGCGTGCTGCGCATATGCTGATCCAGTAGCGCCTGGAGGTGTTGGGGTGAGAGTTGGTGCATGGCAGTATCCTTCTGAAGTTGCCAAACAAATCGCTACCTGCGGAATTGAACCCGCGTCCGCATGTCTGCTACTGCGGAGAATGTGGCCCATGATCTCCGCATGAATAGCGGATATTGCACTTACGTCTGGCAGGCCAGCGATTGGCCGAACTGGCACTACGACCTGGCATCTCTGGCGGGGCCGTTGGCCGAGGTCAGTCGTGCCCAAGGTATGTTGCTGGGCCGTTTGGCTGACGTCGGTATGGCATTGCGCGACCAAGCCAGTCTGGTGGCGTTGACCGAGGATGTCATCAAAACCAGCGAAATCGAAGGCGAGCGACTCGATGCCGAGTCTGTTCGTTCTTCCACCCGTTTACACCCAATCCCTCGAGCCCCAAGCTCGGGACTTGGCTGCTGGGCAGAACAGCGCCTTCATGGACTCCCACCAACCCGTTCGGAGTCCTACATGGAAATCATTCATTTCAACCCGGATTATCCATTGGAATGCACGCGCATGTAGGAGCGGCGCCCTCGCCGCGATTCGCGCCGGGGGCGGCGCTCCTACAACGGTGTTTTGGCCCTAATGGATAATCTGGGTTCAACCAAAGAAGCCTGGCCAAGCGCTGGGATGTCAGTGAGGCGATCAGTACCGGATAGACGGCGTGAACCGGGCCAGGTGTGACCGCATCACCGAATCCGATGTCGATCTGCGTTTTGCAGCGTGCCTTGGCAATTTCACCCGTGATCAGCACTCGAGCGCCAGCGTACCCCGCATCCTTGCGGATCTCCTCGACGCTAACTGATGCCGGATCGAAGGTGATGCCGCTGATTACCCCTGTATTTCGATGGAGGATGTCCTGTTGGGAAAACCCATCCCCAAAGGATTTCTGTCGACATACGAAGTCGGCATTTTCGGAGATGGGGGCGGAAACGCTTGCCAGAAACAGTGCGCATTGCCATTTTTGTATTGTATCCCCTGCTTTGTCGAGGTGGCGCGCCAAGGCTCACGTATTGCCGGATTGTCCAGGCAAGTCGGTGGCTTCAACGCTGAGTTCCAGCGTTACCCAGATCGAGTAATTCCCAGAAATCGATACGGTGCGGTAGGCGCAAAGTTTTTTTCATCGCGCCCCTCCGGGTAGAGAGCCTACACGGCAATGGTTTTGTGTGGCAAATTGCAGGCTATTCCCGGATTCTGTATCCCATCGCCCGATACCCGCGCTGGCGCTTGTCCCACATTCGTAGCAGCGCTGGGTGACCAGTATCCACGAAGTCAATAATCCGCACGTCGGTCTTGGTCGCGTGCTCGCGGTGCAAGCGCCCGGCATACTGCTGCAGCGTTCCTTTCCACGAAATCGGCATCGCCAGCACCAAGGTATCAAGCGGTGGATGGTCAAAGCCCTCACCAACCAGTTTTCCGGTGGCGAGCAAAACGCGCGGGGCATCAGGCTGCAGTGCATCGAGTTCCATGATCACAGAGGCGCGCTGCTTCTTCGACATCCGGCCGTGCAGCACGAAGAGCGATGGTATTTTTTCAGTCAACGCAACCAGAATGGCATCCAGATGCTCGGTCCGTTCTGTCAGTACAAGCACCTTCCTGCCTTGGCAGTATGCATCGTCTATTTCAGCAGAAATTTCCGCCGTCCGGTCAGAATCGCAGGCAAGCTGGCGGAACACGTCCTGAATGCCAGCCCCCTGCGGTAAGTCGATTTGCTTGTGCAGCGAGTGCGGAACGACTTCCAGATCGTGCGGCGCACTCGCTGGCTTGGCCGCCGTATAGCGAATTGGTCCGCACTGCATGAAGATGATCGGCTGCTGGCCATCGCGGCGGATCGGCGTGGCGGTGAGTCCAAACACGTATTTCGCCTTGACGTGCTTCAGAATCGCATCGAATGATGCAGCCCCGATATGGTGGCATTCATCGACGATGACGTGACCATAGTTTTCGACCAGGGAGTTGATTTCTCCCTGACGCGACAAAGATTGCATCACAGCAATGTCGATCTTGCCGGTCGGCTTGGCTTTCCCGCCCCCGATGGTTCCGACCACGCCCTTGCCGATGCCAAGGAAGGATTGCAAACGTTCCTGCCATTGCTTCAGCAATTCAGTGCGATGCACCAGCACAAGGGTATTTATGCCACGCCGGGCGATCATCGCAGCGGCAGCTACGGTCTTGCCGAAGGCGGTCGGGGCGCACAGCACCCCGGTGTCGTGATGCAACATCGCGGCCACGGCGATTTCCTGATCGAGCCGCAGTGTCCCGGCAAAAGCCACGTCGATCGCCTCTCCTACGAAGCGCTCATCGCACAGATCGCCGTGAATGCCATTTTCTTTCAGCAGATCCTGCACAGCATCCAAACAGCCGCGAGGCAATGCGATGTGATTCGGATAGTTTTCCGCGCAACCGATCACACGGGGCTTGTCCCACACAGTAAAACGCATGGCCTGTGCCTTGTAGAACTCGGGATTCTGAAAGGCGGCAAGGCGGATCAGGCGGTTGGCCAGTGG
>JAUYFW010000194.1 GCA_030690835.1 Sulfurimicrobium sp.
GCGGAAACTGGCAGCAAGCTCCGCGCTCGCGGGACACAGACGCGCAACGCTCGGGCCGGCAAGATAGTGAGCCAGCGGCGTGGCGTCGATTTCCGAGTTGCGTGAGCGGAGGTACGCCTGCTCGACCCATGCCTGGGTGGCCCGATTGAGCGCATCGAGCGTGTGGCTGGCTTCGCCTTCGAGCAGGGCCATCAGGCGTCCGTCGACGCGCCCCCCGAAGGATACCTGCTTGGCGTTTTGATCAGGTGAATCAGCCCGGATTCTCCATTGGACTGCACGCGCATGTAGGAGCGCCGCCCCCGGCGCGAATCGCGGCGAGGGCGCCGCTCCTACAGCGGTGTTTTGGCCCTAATGGATAATCTGGGATGATGTCTGCTCTTGCATTTCACGCTTCACAGCAAGGGCGTAGCCCAAGCGGTTTCACATTTCACTTTTTTCATGAATCTGGGCGGCAATTTGCCATGCCCGTTAGAGGTACCTAATATGACGGAACTCGCGCCCTACGCCGCGGATGCCGCCCAAACACGAGGCCGCCGCCATCACGAGCCCACACCGCAGGGACGCAGCGATTTCGAGCGCGACCGCGATCGCATCATCCATTCCACCGCCTTCCGCCGCCTGGAATACAAGACCCAGGTGTTCGTCAATCACGAAGGCGACCTGTTCCGCACCCGCCTCACCCACAGCCTGGAAGTGGCGCAGATCGGCCGCACCATCGCACGCAATCTGCGGCTCAACGAAGTGCTGGTGGAGGCCATCGCCCTGGCTCACGATCTGGGCCACACGCCATTCGGTCACGCCGGACAGGATGAGCTCAATGCCTGCATGAAGGATTATGGCGGCTTCGAGCACAACCTGCAGTCGCTGCGCGTGGTGGATCTGCTGGAGGAGCGTTATGCCGATTTCAACGGGCTGAACCTGTGCTTCGAAACCCGCGAGGGCATTCTCAAGCACTGTTCCCGGGACAACGCGAAAACCCTGGGAGAAGTCGGCGAACGCTTCCTGAGCGACCAGCGCCCCACCCTGGAAGCCCAGGTCACCAACCTGGCGGACGAAATCGCCTACAACAACCACGATGTCGACGACGGCCTGCGTTCCGGCCTGATCTCCCTCGATCAGCTCGCCGATGTAAGCCTGTTCGCGCGCCATCTGGCCATGGCCAGGGAACGTCATCCCGACGTCGCCGGCCGTCGCCTGATTCACGAAATCGTCAGGCGAATGATCAACACCCTGGTGCTCGACCTGATCGCGCAAAGCACGGAAAATATCCGCGCCGCGGCACCAGCCAATCTCGACGAGGTGCGCCACGCGCCCGCCCTGATGGCGTTCAGCCCTGCCGTGGCGCAGGAACAACGCGAGCTGAAACAGTTCCTGCACAAGCATCTCTACCGCCATTACCAGGTGGAGCGCATGAGCGAGAAAGCGCGGCGCATCGTGCGTGAGCTGTTCGTTGCGTTCCACGACAACCCCGCCCTGCTGCCGCCGCAGTACCAGGCCAAGGCAAAAAACGACAAGGCGCGCACCATCGCCGACTATATCGCCGGCATGACCGACCGTTACGCCTACCGCGAGTACCGGCGGCTGTTTTCGATCGAGGAAATGTAAATGGCGCGAGCCAAAAAGTCCGGAAAAGCCCGCACCGCCGCCTCACCTTTTGTTGCACCAGTATCCAACCGCATCCATGCCCTGGATGCTGCGCGCGGGGTCGCGGTGGCGCTCATGGTGGGCTACCACTTGTGCTTCGACCTCAACTATTTCCAACTGGCTGCGTTCGATTTCCAACACGGCACGTTCTGGCTCGCCGCGCACTTCACCATCGTTTCTCTATTTTTGCTTCTCGTCGGCATCAGCCTGCATCTAGCCACGGCAAACGGCCTGAGGCTGGCGCCGTATCTGCGCCGGCTGGGCGTGCTGGCGGCCTGCGCCGCACTGGTCAGCGCGTCAAGCTACGCCATGTTCCCGGCCAGCGGCATCTTTTTCGGCGTGCTGCATTTCATCGCACTTGCCAGTCTGCTTGGCCTGCTTTTCACGCGCTTTTATACCGTCAATCTGATAGCCGGCATGGCATGGATTGCAGCGGGGATGCTGCTTCAGCATCCCTGGTTCGATCAGCTTGGGGCAAACTGGATCGGGTTCATGACGCACAAACCCGTTACTGAAGATTACGTGCCGCTGTTTCCCTGGTTTGGCATGGTGCTGCTGGGCCTGTTCCTGGGCAAGACACTGTCGCTAAAGGGTTTTTGGCAAAAGCTTGCAAACCGGCAGCCTGGGTCGCTCCCGGCCCGACTGCTAAGCTGGGCCGGCAAACACAGCCTGGCGATTTACATGCTGCACCAGCCTGTTCTGCTGGGAGCCCTCTACTTCTCAAGCAAATTGAAGGGGTAATTCAAATTCCGTCCACAAACGGCGGCGAGACCAAGGTTCTGGCGGCCCATCCCGTAAAGTCGCCCTATGCGGCAAAGAGTATCAAGGTGGGCTCGTACTTCGTAAGTGCGCCCTGCCGGGCGCACCATGAAAAACGGCGGCTCGTGGCCGCCGTGAAGGTGTAAAGAATTCCGACAGTGCGCGCTCAGGCCTTGCGGCGGCGCATCGCGGCCAGGCCTGCCAGGCCGATGCCGAGCAGCGCGAGGGAGGCGGGTTCGGGAACGCCGTTTTGAGAGCCCGTGGCGTATTCAACAATATAGCCATTCCCGCAGCAATCGCTGTTACCCGGCGCATAGTCGTTCCAGCCTCCCGCACCGGCCCAGTTGAAAATCAGATATTCCTCACCATAGTAGTCGTTGGGTTCTCCGCCGTTCCACGCGGCATAGGTCTGCGTTACGCCGGAAAGCCAGAATGTTACGCCCGCCTCGGGACCGTCCATCCATTTCCAGTCGGCCTCGACGGCCGCATCGGAGCCGCCGACCCAAGCCAAGCCCGAGGAGCCGAAGTTCGTGGTCAGGAAAGACTGCTCGCCGGCAGAGGTGATGGTCGCCAGATAGCCATTCATACCCAGATGGGTCGAAGCCAGCGCAGCGGCGCGCGAGGCATTCCAAGTGACCGATTGCACGGCCACGAAGTCATACCAGTGATCGTTGCCACCGAAAGCGCTGGTCCACTGGATGGGTGCTGCCTGGGCCGGCGCGGCAAGAGCCAGCAACACGGCGGAAGCCAGCAGGGTTTGGGAAATTCGTTTTGTTTTCATGGTGTACTCCTCGAACAAGTTTGGCCGGCGCTGAAATCCGGCTCGGGTAGGGTTTATTTCAAACAAAGCAAAACCTGTTCCACAATTTACACTCATTTTCATTATCAATAAAAATCAATGCATTAGGATATTTTTTGCCTTGCCTTGCCTTGCCTTGCCTTGCCTTGCCTTGCCTTGCCTTGCCTGAATGTAAAAAAATCCGACACAGCCCACTTGCCGCCGAGCGTGGCTGCACGCGCTACGTTGCGCGATGGCAATTGCGGCTGCTTGCCGGGCCAGGCGCAAGGCGCTATAAAATCCAGCGGTACGTGGACTAAATCCACCGCACGGAGTGCGCGGGATTCGAGTCTCCCCCATTTGTTAAGCCGTGCTTACCCCAAGCTATGCTCAGTGCGTGCTGGCCTCCATCAGCCGGTTGGTATAGGCCATGGCCATCGCCGACAGCACGAAGGTCATATGGATAATGACCTGCCACATCATGGTCTGCTGGCTCAAGTTGGGCGCTTCGATAAAGGTTTTCAGCAGGTGGATGGAGGAAATGCCGATCAGCGCCATGGACAGCTTGACCTTCATGGTGCCGGCATTGACGTGCTCCAGCCATTCCGGCTGATCTGGATTGCCTTCCAGATACAGGCGCGAGACGAAGGTTTCGTAGCCGCCGACAATGACCATCAGCAACAGGTTGGCGATCATGACGACGTCGATCAGGCCTAGCACGACCAGCATGATTTCGGTTTCGGTAACGGTTTTCGTGTGCTGGACCAAGTGCAGCAGCTCGACGCCGAAATGGTAGACATACACCGCTTGCGCGATGATGAGCCCGAGATAGAGCGGCGCCTGCAGCCAGCGGCTGGCGAATACCACCTTCGCCATCATTTTGAGGATGCTGTTTTGATGCTTCGTTTCCATGAATTTCCTTTGTTCTTTCGTACTCGATCGGGGTGGCAGTCTTGCTCGTTATCGTAGCACGGCCATCTGCTACTCTATCTCGCACAGTAACAAAATTCAGAAACAATAGCGGGGGCAGCGCCGTGCCGTTGCGGGTGACAACAGGTAATATATCACCCACTGCCAACCCCTGACATGCCGCCATGCGCCCGAAACCACCTCCGAATTACCTTGCCGGCTACCCTGTGGCATTGACGGAACAAGTACAGCGCCTGATCGAACAAGATTTGCTGGCCGACATGCTGCTGCGGAAGTATCCGCTTGCCCACGCGGTGCGCACCGACAAGGCGCTCTATGACTACGTGCTGGAACTCAAAGGCGCGTATCTGCGCAACGCCGGACAATTGAGCAAGGTGGCGTTCGACAGCAAGCTGCATGTCATCCGGAACGCATTGGGCACGCACACCAGCATATCGCGGGTGCAGGGCGCAAAACTCAAGACCAAGCGCGAGATCCGCGTAGCGATGGTGTTCAAGGAGATGCCGCCTGAATTTTTGCGCATGATCGTCGTTCACGAACTTGCACACATCAAGGAACGCGAGCACGACAAGGCCTTCTATCAACTGTGCCGGCATATGGCACCCGATTATCACCAGTTGGAGTTTGACCTGCGGGCTTACCTTATCTATCTCGAAGCGACTGGGTTGCCGCTGTGGGCGGCTGCCACGGCCGACGCTATTTAGTGGAATAGTAGGGTGCGTCCCACGCACCAAATGGTTGCGGTGCGTGGAACGCACCCTACCTGATTATTGGCGTTTTGAGAGCGTTCGAATGAATCTGCTGGAGGCGAATCAATCCTCCAGCGCGCGCACTTTCACCGTCTTGCCTTTCACCTTGCCAGCCGACAATTTACGCACCGCTACACTTGCGATGTTGCGCGCCACGGCAACATAGGTGGATTGATCCGTCACCGTGATCTTGCCGACCTGTTCGCGCGTGAATCCCGCTTCGCCGGTGAGCGCGCCCAGCACGTCACCGGGGCGGATCTTGTCCTTGCGCCCGCCGAGAATTTGCAGCGTCACCATCGGCGGGACCAGCGGTGCGTCATTGTCGTTTTCAAGTTCACTGAGCTCATGCCACTCTGGTTCGCTACCCATCATCCGTGCGATGGCGGCAAGCCTGCGTCTGTCGGCCGAGGTGCATAGCGAGAGTGCCCAGCCGTCCTCGTCGGCACGGCCGGTGCGGCCAATGCGATGGATGTGGATTTCCGGGTCGGGCGTGACATCGACGTTGATGACCGCTTCGAGTTGCGTGATATCCAGGCCGCGCGCCGCCAGATCGGTCGCTACCAGCACCGAGCAACTGCGGTTGGCGAACTGGATCAGCACCTGATCGCGCTCGCGTTGTTCCAGATCGCCATTCAATGTCAGCGCGTGAATGCCCTGCCCATGCAGCACTTGCAGCAAGTCGCGGCATTGCTGCTTGGTGTTGCAGAAGGCCAGCGTGCTGACCGGGCGATAGTGCTTGAGCAGGATGCCGACTGCCTGCAAACGCTCCTCGTGTTTCACCTCGTAGAAGCGCTGGCGTA